>NZ_JBJHAE010000012.1:0-118631 GCF_054050895.1 Blastococcus sp. SYSU DS0669
GTCACCTGCTGGGCTTTCGGGGGGCGCGGCGCCGGGGTGGTGGGGGGCCGCGCCGGGGGGGGGGGGGCGCGGGGGGGGTCCTGACCGGGGCCCGGGGCGCCCCCCACGCCTCGCAGGCTCGGCGCGGGACCCTGCACCGCGGCCGCGGTGCAGGGTCCCGTCGTCAGCCGCTGCAGACGAGGCCGCGCCGCAGCGCTTCCAGGTTGGCGGCCATGAGGCCGGGATAGGTCTGCTCGGCCGTCACCCGCTCGATGGGGTGCAGCACGTCGGTCGCCAGCCCCAGGTCGGCGGCGAGGACCTCCGCCACGGAGGAGCCCGCGGCGGCCTCGAAGAAGATCGTCCGCGCGCCCGAGCTCAGGACCGCGTCGGCCGCGGCCCGCACCCGGCTCGGCGGAGGCTCGACCTGCGGGTCGAGGCCGGCGACCCCGACCTGGCGCAGGCCGTACCGGTCGGCGAGGTACCCGAACGCCTCGTGCGTCGCGAGCAGCGTGGCCCCCTGGCAGGGAGCGAGGGTCTCGGCGTACTCGCGGTCCAGGTCGGCGAGCGAGTCGGCCAGCCGTCCGGCCGCCGCGGCGTACTCCGCCGCGTGGTCGGGGTCGACCGCCGCGAGCTCCTCGGCCACCTGCTCGCCCAGCTCGGCCAGCCGGAGCGGGTCGAGCCAGAAGTGCGGGTCCGGCCCCCGGTCGGCCACGGCGGCGGCGTCCACCAGGTGCTCCGGTGGCTGCTGGTCGAGGAGCTCGTCGAGCGCCGGCTGCAGGCCGCCGGAGAGGTGGACGACGACGTCGGCCTCGCCGATGGCCGCGACGTCCCGGGGTGCCGGCTCCAGCCCGTGGGTGTCGTCGCCGGCGGGCGTCAGGTTGGTGACCTCGACGTGCTTCCCCCCGACCGCCTCGGCGACGTACTCGAGCGGGTACGACGAGACGAGGACGTCGACGCCGCCGTCGTCCGGTGGGCCGGCCGGGTCCCCGGCGCACCCGGAGACCGCGCACAGGACGAGCCCGGTGAGGGCCGCCCTCCGCGCGGCACCGGCGGCGATCACTCGCCGTTCTCGTCGTGCTCGTCGCCCTCGGCGTGCTCCTCGTCGCCGTGCTCGTGCGCGGTGTGCCCCTCGACGTCGCCGGAGACCCCGGCGAGCTCGATCGGTGCCACCTCCAGGTCGCCGCTCTTCCACACCGCGCCGCCCTCGACGTCGACCGCGTGGATCTGCTGGGTGGCGGGCTCGGTCACGTAGGCCATGCCGTCGACGACGACGACCTGCGGGTGCGGGTCCTGCCAGTCCTCGGACTCCTCCCAGGCGCCGGTGACGGGGATGGAGCGGGTCACGGTGCCGGAGACGGGGTCGATGACCTGCAGGGCGCCGTCGTAGGTGAGGACCAGGCCCTCGCCGTTCGGCCCGCGGCCGAAGGAGCGGTACCAGTAGGGCGCCGGGAGGTCGACCAGGCGCAGCTCCGCGGTCGTCGTGTCGATCAGCGCGACGGTGCTGGACCGGTCCTCGGCGCTGCGCTCGTAGTCGCCGAGCACGATCGGCGACTCCTCGGTGCCGAACTGGTTGCCGATGCGCCCGTACTCGTCGGGGCTCTGGATCTTGGTGAGTTCGCCGCCGGCGTAGAGCACGGCGCCGTCCTGGCAGCCGATGACGATCGCCTCGTCGGCGGCCACGGTCTCGCCGTGGACGGCGGGGCAGTCGTCGCGCGCGGCGATCTCCTGGCCGTGGGCGTCGAGGATCCGGACGCCGCTGCGCGACTCCTCGGTGCCCTCCGACACCAGCATCGTGCCGTCCTCCAGCTCGACCGCGACGCCGTGGTGGGCCTCCGGGGTGGAGGACCGGGTGAGCTCGACGTCGTCGTCGGCGATGTGCGCGCTGTCGAAGGCGGTGATGTCACCGGTGCCGTCGTCGAACAGGACGGTGCGGCCCGCGTGGGCGACCACGTGCCCGGGCTGCTCGGCCTCGAAGAGCACGTCGGTCAGCTCGGGGTCGGCGGTGTAGTAGTGCGCGTGGTCGCCGTGCGGCTCGCCCCAGGCCCCGCCGTCGAGGAGGCGGAAGCCGCCCTGCGTGGAGACCAGGAAGTGGCGGCCGTCGCCGGCGGGGTTGAGCCGGTTGAAGCCCTCGAGGGGTTCGTCGGCGAGCACCTCGAGGGTGGTGCCGTCGAGGACGAGCAGCCCGCCGTCGTAGGTGGCGGCCAGGCGCGGCTGGTTGGCGCCGACCTCGGTGGGCTCGGCGGCGGGGTAGGGGGTCGTCTCCTCCGCCGGCGCGGCGGTGGCGCCCGCGTCGGTCGATGCGCAGCCGGTGACGGCGGCCAGGGGGACGACCGCCGCGAGGACGGTGGTTCGGAGGGCGGCCAGGGGACGCACGGGGGGCTCCTTCACGGGATGGACGGGACGCCGACACCGTAACGAATACGACAATCATTCTCACTGGTCGGGTGCTCGCGGGCCCCGGGCCCGCGACGCCGTCGCGCACGCGACCGGCGCGGGACGCACCGTCCCCGGGGCCGCAGGAAGGTCAGCTCCGCGTGGTACCCATGACGGGTGGGTGTGCGGAGTCTGCTGGGCCGGGTGATCGGAGCCGGGGTCCTCTCCGCCGTGCTCCTGGTGGTCTCCACGGCCCTCGGCATCTGGTGGACCGCGCGGCAGGACGCCCGGCCGCAGTCCGATGCCATCGTGGTTCTCGGGTCGGCCCAGTACAACGGCGTGCCGTCGTCGATCTTCGAGGCGCGACTGGAGCACGCGCTGAGGCTGTACGAGCAGGGCGTCGCCCCCGTGATCGTGACCGTGGGGGGCAAGGCCGCCGGCGACCAGTTCGCCGAGGCCGAGGCCGGCCGCGACTACCTCGCCGCCACCGGCGTCCCCGCCGAGTCGCTGCTCGCGGTGCCCGAGGGGGTGGACACCCTGGAGAGCATGCGGGTGGTCGGCGAGGCCTTCGCCGAGCGGGGCTGGGAGCGGGCCGTCCTGGTCACCGACCCCTGGCACGCGATGCGCGCCGAGCGCATGGCCGAGGACGCCGGGATGGAGGCGGAGAGCTCCCCGACCCGTCAGGGCCCGGCCGTGCAGACCCGCGCCACGCAGTTCCGCTACATCCTGCGGGAGACTGCTGCCTACCTGCTCTACCGAGTGACCGGTGAGAGCGTCGCCGGCGCACCCGGCATCGGCTGAGGGAGGACACGGTGCTCGAACTGGGCAAGGCCGGCACCTCCGGCGTCGGCGGGGGAGTGGTCCCCGTCCTGTCGGACGGCGCGGTCGTGGCGACCCTGCGGGCGGAGAACTGGCGGGAGGCGGCGACCGCCGTGATCGGTGACCCGCGCTGGCTCTTCGGCAAGCAGAAGGGCGTGCTCAGCGGCCGCTGGGAGGTCGACCCCACCGACTCCTCCCGGCTGCGCGCCCGGCAGACGTCGTTCTGGAAGAGCACCTGGGGCCTCGACCTCGAGGGCGTCGTCCTGGAGCGGGCGACGGCGTCGGTGTGGAAGAGCTCTCACCGCTACACCGCCGGGGCGCGCACCGTCGCCGAGTCGGGGACGACAGGCGGCTGGTCGCCGCGGCCGACGCTCCACGCCGAGCCGACGGTGCCGCTGCACCACCAGGTCTTCCTGCTCTGGATCGAGCTCGTTCTCTCCCGCCGCAACACCGCCGTGACGGGGGACGCGGTCGGGGTGGCCGTGATCGGCGGGAGCAGCTGATGGCCGGCCGGGGCCGCATCCGGGCGGCGGACATCGCGCTGGTGCGCGAGCGCAGCAAGATCGACGACATCGTCGGCGAGCACCTGCAGCTCAAGCGCGCCGGCGGCGGCAGCCTCAAGGGCCTGTGCCCCTTCCACGACGAGAAGTCGCCGTCCTTCCAAGTCACGCCGTCGAGGAACCTCTTCCATTGCTTTGGTTGCGGGGTAGGTGGCGACGTCATCTCCTTCGTCCAGCAGATCGACCACCTGTCGTTCAGCGAGGCCGTCGAGCTGCTGGCCAACCGCGCCAACATCGAGCTGAAGTACGAGGACGACGGCGGACGTCCCACCGCCGGGCCCGACCGCGCCTCGGTGGGACAGCGCGCGCGGCTGGTCGCGGCCAACACCGCGGCGGCCGCCTTCTACGCCGAGCAGCTGGGCACCCCCGATGCCGCGCCGGCCCGCCAGTTCCTCGCCGACCGCGCCTTCGACCGGCAGGCGGCGCTGGACTTCGGCTGCGGCTACGCCCCCGGCGGCTGGGACGGGCTGACCCGCCACCTTCGGGCCAAGGGCTTCACCCAGGCCGAGCTGGTGACGGCGGGGCTGGCGAAGGAGTCCTCCCGGGGCACGCTGATCGACCGGTTCCACCGCCGGCTGGTGTGGCCGATCCGCGACATCACCGGCGACGTCATCGGCTTCGGCGCCCGCAAGCTCATGGACGACGACCCGGGGCCCAAGTACCTCAACACCCCCGAGACGCCGCTCTACAAGAAGAGCTCGGTGCTCTACGGCATCGACCGCGCCAAGCGCGACATCGCCCGCCGGCACCAGGCGGTCGTCGTCGAGGGCTACACCGACGTCATGGCATGCCACCTGGCCGGCGTGACGACGGCGGTGGCCTCCTGCGGCACCGCCTTCGGCGCCGAGCACATCGGCGTGCTCCGCCGGCTGCTCATGGACCAGGACGAGTTCCGCGGCGAGGTCGTCTACACCTTCGACGGCGACGCCGCCGGCCAGGCCGCGGCGATGAAGACCTTCGCCGAGGACCAGCGCTTCGTCGGGCAGACGTTCGTCGCGGTCGAGCAGGAGGGCCGCGACCCGTGCGAGCTGCGCCAGGAGCAGGGTGACGCCGCCGTCCGCGACCTCGTCGCCCGGCGCACCCCGCTGATCGCCTTCGTGCTGCGGACGACGCTGGCCGGCTACGACCTCGACACCGTCGAGGGCCGGGTCGCCGCGCTCGAGAAGACCGTGCCGCTGGTGGCGGGCATCAAGGACCACGCCCTGCGCCCGGCCTACGCCCGGGAGCTCGCCGGGATGATCGGCAACACGGACGAGGCCGAGGTGCTGGAGCGGGTGCGGCGGCTGACCGGCGACGGGGGAGGGGCGCCGTCGCGGGGCCGCCCGCGTGCGCCGAAGCGGACGCCGGACGATGCGGCGGTCGCCGTCGAGCGCGAGGCCGTGAAGGCCGCGCTGCAGGCGCCCGAGTACGCCGGTCCCTCCTTCGACGTCGTGCCTCCGGGTGCCTACACCGACCCGGACTACGCCGCCGTCGCCGCGGCCGTGGCCGGGGCGGGCGGCACCGCCGGCGTGACGGTGGCGGGGCCGGCGTGGCTGGACCAGGTGGCGGCGCACTGCGAGCGGGAGAGCGCCCGGGCGCTGCTCACGGCGCTGGCGGTGGAGCCGATGCGCTCGGTCACCGGCGAGTGCGACCCCGCCTACGTGAACGCGATCCTCGCCCGGCTCCAGGAGATGGCGACCGTGCGCCAGGTGGCCGCGCTCAAGGGTCGCCTGCAGCGGATGAACCCGGTGGAGCAGGCCGACGAGTACACGAAGGTCTTCGGCCAGCTCGTCGCGTTGGAGCAGCAGGCGCGGTCGCTGCGCGAGCGGGCGATGGGCGGCCTCGCGTCGTGAGTCTGCTGGAGAACCTCCGGCGCCGGTTCGCGCGCCCGCCCGCGGAGGTGCGCGCCGCCCTGGCCGACCCCGACGAGCGCGTGCTCGCCTGGGGGGTCCTGGCCCGCGACGCCGGCTGGCTGGTGGCCACCTCCCGCGGCCTGCGGGTGATCGGCCCCTCGGGCGGTGGCGTGCTGCCGTGGCACGAGGTGGGGCACGCCCGCTGGGTCGCGACCGCCGACGGCGGCGGCTCCTTCAGCGTGACGCCCCTCACCGAGGTGGAGCCGGGGGTGCAGGCGCGCCTGTCCGCCGTGCGGCACGTGCTCACCGACGCCGGCGACCTCCCGGCGACCGTGCGCCGGCGGGTCGACCAGACGATCGTGACCAGCCGCCGCAGCCCGCTGCCCGACCGGGGCGGCCTGCTGCTGGTGGCCCGGCGGGTCCCCGGTCAGGCAGCCCGCGAGTGGACCGTGGTCTTCGACGACGACGCCGACCGCGACGACCCGGTGGCCCGCGACATCGCGCGGCAGAAGCTCGCCGAGGCGCTGGCCGCCGAGCAGCCGGACTGAGCCGGCGGGCGGCTCAGCGGGGCGGCTCGCCGCCCAGCTGCGACTTCAGCGTCGAGACCGCGTCGTCGGCCTTCGCCTGCGCCATGCCGGCGAGGCTCTGCAGGCGCGGGTCGTCCTTGGCGTGCTCCCAGGTGCGGCGGATCTGCTCGTAGCGCTCGCGGCCGGCCCGCGATCCGAGCACGTAACCAGCACCGAATCCGGCGAGGAACGACAGCTTGGCCACGGGAACCTCCTGGTTGAACGGGCGGTGAACGACGGTCACCGTACCTGTGGCGGGCACCGCCCCGCCCCCGCGAGCCGCGTGCCGGGGCACATCGGCCGTGGGGTACTCTCGTCGGGCCAGCGGGTCGCGCCCGCTGATCCCCCGTAGCTCAATTGGCAGAGCATGCGACTGTTAATCGCAGGGTTATTGGTTCGAGTCCAATCGGGGGAGCAGAACAAGGCCTCCGACCAGCGGTTTCGCCAGTCGGGGGCCTTCGTCGTCCCTGTCCTGGGCGCTCGGCCCAGCACCTGCTCAGGTACGTGCAACTCCGACGCGCGCCACCTCAGCCGAGGACCAGCGCGGGGACCGTGCTTCGCGCACCGTCTGACGGTGGTGTGGACGTCCGTCGTCATGGACGCCTCCTCGTGCCCGCTCGCGGCCTCGTGCACCTCCCACGGTGCCGCGTTCGTCCCGGATGCGGCCGGGCACCGGGTGGCCGCCGCCGTGCGCGCCGGACGCGACCGGTAGGAGCACGTACCGCCCTCGACGCCCATCCCCGAGTCCGACGCGCCGGCTGGGGAGGCCAGCCGGTCGGCCGTGTCCCGCGTCCCAACCTCCGTGTGAGTCCTGGGGCTTGCGGTATAGAGCCGGGATGGCTGTCGCCCCGAGCCCCGAAGAGGTCTACGAGCGCGCGAAGCACGAGGGTCGTCGTCGGCTCGCCATGTCGCCCCTGGACAAGGTCGCCACCGCGTTCATCGCCGGGGTGACGATCGTGTTCGGCATCGTGGCGCTCGGGGTCGTCGAGGGGCTGCTCGAACCGGACGTCGGCGGGGGAGTGGCGACCGTCGCGGGCGCGTTGGCGTTCGCCGTGGGCGTCGTCTTCCTGATCGTGGGACGGTCGGAGCTGTTCACCGAGGACTTCTTCGACCCCGTCGCGGCGGCGATCGAGGAGAAGGGCCGCAGGCCGTGGGTCCAGCTGGGCCGGCTGTGGCTGCTGACGTTCGCGCTGAACCTGGTGGGCGGCGGGATCCTGGTGGCGCTCATGACGGTGCCGGGCGCACTGCCCACCGGCGCTGCGGACGCCCTCGTCTCGGTGGCCGAGGACATCGCCGGCAAGGACTGGGCGGCGACCGTCGTCCGCGCCATCTTCGCCGGGGCGCTGATCACTCTGCTGTCGTACATGGTCCGGGCCTGCAACAGCATGGCGGCGCAGATCCTCGTCGCGTTTCTCGTCGGTTTCCTCCTGGCGCTGGGGCCGTTCGACCACGTCGTCGTCTCCGGGTTGCACCTGATGTTCGGCATCTGGCTCTCCGACGCCGTGGCCTACGTCGACCTGTGGAAGAACATCGGTCTGGCCACGGCGGGCAACATGATCGGTGGCCTTCTCCTGATCACCTTGACCCACACGGCCCAGGTCAAGAGCTAGCCGCGGCGCGGCGTCGCGTCGCGTCAGGCCGGCCGCGACCATGGCTGCGCCGGTGGCTTCCGCGCCGCCCGCGGGCTAGCGTCTCGGTGGGTCGAAGACGCGGCCTCTGCCCGCACCGGTGCGGGTGCCGGCCGTTGCCCTGCCGCCGCCGGCGACTCCTCCTCGTTCGCGAGGTGACCGCAGTGGCCCTGTCGTCCGCTTCTCCGACCGATTCGCACCACGAGGACGCCTCACGGCTCCTCGCGCGCCTGGACCTCGTGACCGGCCACCTGGAGCTGGTCGGACGGGTCGACCGGGCAACCGCGCACCTGCTCGAGGACGCCGTCTCCGCGCTCCTGCTCACCTCGTGCGCGCAGTGGACCCTCGACCTCAGCGCAGCCACGGTGGGCGATCAGCACGGTCTGCGCGCCATCGCCGTCGCCCACCGCCGGGCCACCCGGCACCGCCGGCAGTTCACCCTCCGGGGCGCTTCGCCCACCCTGCAGCGAGCGGCGCTGGATCTCGGTGGCGCGGCGCACCACCCAGGCGCGGGCGTCGTCAACCCGAACTGACCGGGCGTCACGCCCGCCGGGACGGGGAGGACGGGTGACGGCGCGTCGATCCGGGACGGTGATCATCAGGACGGCGAGGTGACCGCCGTCGGTCGCCCGCCTCGCGTCCGCCCGCCCGCCGGCAGCTGACGAGCCGGGGATCGCCCCGGCGTCCATGACGTTGCCGTGTCAACCTCGGCTCTACCGGGGAGCTCTCCTCCGCCGTCCGGGAACGCCTGCCAGACTTCTGTTCCTGGCGACGACGCGCGCCAGAGACACCTCTCCACCCCTTCCGGGACCGCGCGGACGCGTCTCCCCGTGGCAGGGCAGCCCTGGACGCCGGCTGGACGACCGCCCGACGACTCCGTCCACCCCTGCGGACCGTGCGCGACCTGACCTGAGTGGAGCGCGATGCCGCAGCAGACCGAAGCGCACCACCTGATCAAGGGTTTCGGCCGGGCCGTCGGCGGAGCCCTGCTCTTCGCCATGCCCGTCCTGATGACGATGGAGGTGTGGCGGCTGAGCCTCGCCGTCGACCGCTACCGCCTGGCCGCCCTCGCGGTCGGGACCGTCCTGCTGGTCATCGGCCTCGCCCGCCACCTGGGAGGCTCCGGAGCGTCGGGATGGCGCCCTGCTCTGGTGGACGCGGGCGTGGCGTTCCTCGCTGCCGCCGTCGCCGCAGCGGTCATCCTCACCACCCTCGACGTCCTGGACTGGCTGCGGAACTGGCAGGACGCGACCTCGATCCTCGGCCTGGAACTGCTGCCGGCCGCGGTCGGGGCCTCCTACGCCCGCACCCAGCTCGGGCAGAACAGCGCCTCACCGGGCAAGTCCGGGTACGGCCACGAGCTCTTCCTGATGGTGGCCGGGGCGGTGGTGTTCGCCGCGAACCTGGCACCGACGGAGGAGATCGTCCTGCTCGCGGCCACGATGACCCCCTGGCACACGCTGGCCCTCATCGGCGTCAGCCTCGCGCTGATGCACGCCTTCGTCTACGGGGTCGGTTTCGGCGGGCAGGAGCAGGACGAGGGCCCCGTCCGGGCCTTCACCACCTTCACCGTCGCCGGCTACGCGCTCGCGGTGTGCGTGTCGGCGTACCTCCTGTGGACGTTGGGCCGCTTCGACGACACCGGGCTGCTCATGGCGGTCACCGAGACGGTGGTCCTGGCCCTCCCGGCGAGCCTGGGCGCCGCGGCGGCCCGGCTCATCCTGTGACGAGAGGAAAGCCCCATGCCCGAATCCGACGAGGACGCCCAGGACCAGGGCGCCGGTGGTACGTCAGCGGCCGAGTACGCCGCGGGCGGCCTGGGCGGAGTGCTGGTGCTGCTGCTGATCGCCTTCCTCGGCTACCAGGCCGTCGCGGTCCGGGAGAGCGGCCCGGAGCTGGCCGTCGAGATAACGGCCATCGAGCAGGCAGGTCCCGGTTACGAGGTGCACGTACGGGTGCGCAACGACGGTGGGACCACGGCCGAGACGGTGCAGCTCAGCGGTCAGCTGACCCGGGACGGGCGTCAGGTCGAGCAGGCCTCCGCGAGCGTCGCCTACGTTCCGCCGGAGAGCCGGCGTGAGGCGGTGCTGGTGTTCTCGGCCGATCCGCGCGACGGCGAGCTCACGGTTGGTCCCGAGGGGTACAAGGTCGCCTGAGTCGGTGACCGCCGCGCTCGCGCACCCCCGCCCGGCGTCCTCATGACGCACGTGGTCACGGCCGCCGGCTGACGGGGCGACCGTCGGGGGATCGCCGCAGTCAGGGCCGACGGACGGCGTAGCGCAGCAGGACGACGCCGTTGCCGAACCGCCGGTTCTCCACCAGGTCCAGCTCGGTCGGTCCGTCGGCGCTCTCGAACAGCCGCCGGCCGCGGCCGAGGACGACCGGGCTGACGTAGAGGCGGTACTCGTCGACCAGGTCCAGCCGGCGGAAGGTCTGGACCAGGTCTACCCCGCCGAGCGTCATGTCCCCGCCCGGCTCCTGCTTCAGCGCGCGGATCTCGTCGGGGTCCACCGCTGCGCGCAGCGTCGCGTTGGGGCCCACCCGTTCCAGCGTGCGGGAGAAGACGATCTTCGGCGTGGCGCGCCAGATGCCGGCGAACTCCTGCATGACCGGCGGGAAGTCCGGGTTCTGGTCGGCGGTCGGCCAGACCGCCTCCATCAGCTCGTAGGTGACCCGGCCCTCCACGAATGCGCTCATCGTCGCGAGCTGCTGGTTGAAGTGCGCGTGGAGCTCCTCGTCGACCAGGTGCCAGCTCAGGTCGTGGTCCGGCCCCTCGAAGTAGCCGTCCAGCGACAGCGTCATCTGCACGACGATCTTGCGCATGCGTCCTCCTGATCCGTGACCGGGCGGGAGCTCAGACCGGTGGACTCCGGCGATCTCATCGGTCCCGCCGCTGCGGCTCGGCACCCGAGCGGTCAGGGAGTGCTCCCGCGGCCGTCGAACTCGGCGAGCAGCCGCCGCGGCGCACGTGCTCGCCACGCGTCCTCCACCAGCTCCGCGAGCTCGTCGACCGGGATCCGCCCGAGCCGCACCAGGACGACGGCGTACCCGTCGAAGTGCGGCGTCGTGAGGAAGACGTCGGGCGCCGCCGCGAGCAGCGAGGCCTTCACGCCCTCGTCGGCCACGCACACCCCCAGCACCGGCTCGTCCTCGTCCGGCGCCGCGGTGCCGAGCGCCGCGCGGTCGGCCGGCCGCAACGGCCGCACCCAGACGAAGCCCTTGCCGTGCACCCGCCACGACGGCTGCCCGCCGTACGAGGGGTGCTCGTCGGTGTCCGGCAGCCCGGCGACCAACCGTCGGACGTCCTCCCAGGTCGCCATCCCCGCAGTGTGGTCCCGTCGGGGCGCCGGTGGGAGGGTGCCTCCGGTGGCGCGGTGATCGGCCACCCGACGACCGGTGCAGCCATCGAGAGAGGAACGACCGTGCCGACCGACCCCTTCGCCGCCTTCCGGGCGGCGGTCGAGAGCCGTGACGTCGACGCCGCGGTGCGGCTGTTCGCGGACGACTGCGTCTTCCTGTCGCCGATCGTCCACGAGCCCTACCGCGGCACCGGGCCGCTGCACGCGATCCTCACCGGCGTGATGTCCGTCTTCGAGGACTTTCGCTACACCGCCTCCTACGCGGCCGACGGCGGGCACGTCCTCGCCTTCGACACCCGGGTCGGGGACCGCGCCCTCCAGGGCGTGGACATCCTGCGCGGCCGCGGCGGCGTCCTGACCGAACTCACGGTGATGGTCCGGCCCTACTCGGCCGCGACCGCGCTCCGCGAGCGGATGGCGGCGCTGCTCGCGTGAGGACGCCGGACCGGGGCACCGCTCCCCGTAGGGTGCAGCGCGCCACGGGGAGCCGGTGCGGGCGAGGAGGGAAGACGCGATGACGATGGGTCCCGATCGGGAGGACGCTCAGGACGAGGACCGCCCGCCGATCACCATCTTCGGCCCCGACTTCCCCTTCGCGTTCGACGACTGGATCACCCACCCCTCGGGCCTGGGGGCCGTCCCGCCCGAGCGGCACGGGGAGGAGGTCGCCATCGTCGGCGCCGGGATCTCCGGCCTCGTCGCGGCGTACGAGCTGATGAAGCTGGGCCTCAAGCCGGTCCTCTACGAGGCCTCGCAGATGGGGGGCCGGCTGCGGTCGGCCCGGTTCGAGGGCGCGCCGGAGGAGATCGTCGCCGAGCTGGGCGGCATGCGGTTCCCCGTGTCGTCGACCGCCTTCTACCGCTACGTCGACCTGCTCGGCCTGGAGACCAGGCCCTTTCCGAACCCGCTGACGCCGGCGTCGGGCAGCACGGTCATCGACATCGAGGGCGAGACGCACTACGCGGAGTCCTCCGAGGCCCTGCCGCCGCTGTTCCGGGAGGTGGCGGCGGCGTGGGCCGACGCACTGCAGACCGTCGGGTTCGCCGAGATCCAGGACGCCATCCGGGCGCGCGACGTGAAGTCGCTCAAGGCGCTGTGGGACGAGCTCGTGCCCCTGTGGGACGACCGCACCTTCTACGACTTCATCGCCAGCTCGGAGGCGTTCTCGCGGCTGTCCTTCCACCACCGGGAGGTGTTCGGCCAGGTCGGCTTCGGCACCGGCGGCTGGGACTCCGACTTCCCGAACTCGATGCTGGAGATCTTCCGCGTGGTGATGACCAACTGCGACGAGGACCAGCGCTTCGTCGTCGGCGGGGTGGAGCAGGTGCCGTGGGGGTTGTGGAACCACGCCCCCGACGCGCCCGCGCACTGGCCGGCCGGGACGACGCTGGCGAAGCTCCACTCCGGCGGTCCCCGTGCCGGTGTCGCCGCCATCGCCCGGGACGCCGACGGCGCCTTCGCCGTCACCGACGCCTGGGGACACGTCGCCCGGTACCCCGCGGTGCTCGTCACCTGCCAGAGCTGGCTGCTGACGACGCAGATCGACTGCGACGAGAGCCTGTTCGCGCAGAAGATGTGGACGGCCCTGGACCGCACGCGCTACATGCAGTCGTCCAAGACCTTCGTGATGGTCGACCGGCCGTTCTGGAAGGACAAGGACCCGGTGACCGGCCGCGACGTCATGAGCATGACGCTGACCGACCGGCTGACCCGCGGCACGTACCTGTTCGACCACGGCGACGACAAGCCCGGTGTCATCTGCCTGACGTACTCGTGGATGAGCGACGCGCTGAAGATGCTGCCGTACCCGGTGGACCAGCGCGTGCGGCTGGCGCTCGGGGCGCTGAAGAAGATCTACCCCGGTCTGGACATCGCGCAGCACATCATCGGCGACCCGGTCACGATCTCCTGGGAGGCGGACGCGCACTTCCTCGGCGCCTTCAAGGGCGCCCTGCCGGGCCACTACCGGTACAACCACCGGATGTACTCCCATTTCGTGCAGGACGACTTCCCGCCCGAGCACCGGGGGATCTTCCTGGCCGGCGACGACGTCTCGTGGACGCCGGCCTGGGTCGAGGGCGCGGTGCAGACCTCCCTCAACGCGGTCTGGGGCATCATGCGGCACTTCGGGGGCCGCACCCACGCGGGCAACCCCGGCCCCGGCGACGTCTTCGCCGAGCTCGGCCCCGTCGCGCTGCCCGACTAGCTCACGCGGTGCCGGCGTCCAGGGTCGAGCGGCTCCAGTCGGGACGGCGCAGGGGGAGCCGGCTGTCCCCGCCCGGCCGCACGGCGAGGACCTGGTTCACCCCGACCCGGTGGCGCTCGAATGCCAGCGCCGAGCCGGCCAGGTAGAGCCGCCAGACGCGTGCCCGCCCCGGCGAGGACGCCCGCACGGCCTCGTCCCAGTGCGCCTCCAGGTTGCGCACCCACGCCCGGCAGGTCAGTGCGTAGTGCCGGCGCAGCGCCTCGACGTCGCACACCTCGAAGCCGGCCTCCTCCAGCACCTGCACGTGCGTGGCCAAGGGCTGCAGCTCGCCGTCGGGGAAGACGTAGCGCGTGAGGAACGACCCCGGGTCGGGGCGGTCGGGGCCGGCCGCGGGGCCGCGGGCGATCGCGTGGTTGAGCAGCCGGCCACCCGGCGCGAGCAGGTCGTGCAACCGGCCGGCGTACCGGGGCAGCTGGTCGCGGCCCACGTGCTCGGCCATGCCGACCGACGCGATGGCGTCGAACGGGCCGTCGTCGACCTCCCGGTAGTCCCGCAACCGCACCTCGACGCGGTCGGCGAGCCCGGCGTCGGCCAGCCGGCGGCGGGCCAGGTCCGCCTGGGCGCCCGAGATGGTCACCCCCACCACCGAGACGCCGTACCGGGAGGCCGCGTGCAGGGCCAGCGAGCCCCACCCGCAGCCGACGTCCAGCAGCCGCATCCCCGGTTCCAGTCCGAGCTTGCGGCAGACCAGGTCCAGCTTCGCCTCCTGCGCGCGCTCGAGCGTCGCGCCGGGCTCGGGGAAGTAGGCGCAGCTGTAGACCAGCGACGGGCCGAGCAGCAGGCGGTAGAAGTCGTTGCCGACGTCGTAGTGGTGGGTGATGGCGCTGCGGTCGCGGTGCAGCGAGTGCCGGAGGCCGTGCAGCCGGGCCTCCTCCGGCGGCGGCGCCGGAGGAGGCCCGAGGACCCCCAGCCGGAGCAGTGGGCCCGCCAGCCGGGCGAGCACCCGCCGGTCCAGGCGCAGGTCGGGCCGGGACGGCAGGTCGTCCGGGAAGCTCAGGGCGGCGTAGAGGTCCCCCTCGATGTCGAGGTCGCCGCTGACGTAGGCCCGGGCCAGGCCCAGCTCTCCCGGCGCGTGGACCAGGCGGCGCAGCGCCCTCCGGTGGTGCACCACGAGGGTGGGTGCGCCGTCGACGAGCGTCTCGGAGCCGTCCCAGCAGCGCACCGAGAGGGGGAGCGGTGCGCCGATCAGGAGGCTCCCCAGTTCGTGGACCAGCCGGCTCGCGCCCCGGTGCGCCATGCCCCGACCCTGGCAGAACGACCGCGCCCCGGGGGAGGGGTTCCGGCGCCGGCGTCCGCTTAGAACAGGTCGACGACGAACCGCCCCGCCGTCCAGACACCCAGCCCCATCAGCGCGCCCCCGAGCCCGAGGAGCAGGACGATCCAGGCCGCGGCGAGGCGGTCGCGCCAGGTCGACGCGTGCGGCGCGGGGGGCGTCGGATCGGGGAGCGGCCGGGCGAGCCACTGGGCGGCGTGCTGCTGGGTGCAGAAGTCGGCATCCACGAAGCGGAACTCGTCGGCCTCGTCGTGGCGGGTGACCTCGAGGTGGACCCAGCTGCGGCCGCCGTCCACGTCCGCCCAGGGACGGCCGCACGTGGCGCAGGCGGAGGCGTCGTGCCGGTCGGGCAGGATCACCCCCGGCACGGTAGCGGTGGGCGACGGCCCGCTGGACCAGGCGCACCGGGCCTCACGTGCCCGGCTCGTCCACTCCCCGGCTTGCTCCCTGCCGTGCCCTGGGGCCACCCTCGCACTAGCCGGCTCACGGTGCCGAAGGGATGCCGGCGCACCGGACGAGCGAGGAGAGGGCATGGTGGCCCAGCGACGGACGCGTGCGGGCAGGCGCGGGGGAGCCGCCGGCGGCCCCGGGCGCAGGGCCGCGCTCGTCCTGGCCCTCGCGCTCGGAGGCCTGGCCGCCTGCGGGGCCGGGGCGACGTCCCCGGCGCTGGAGGCCGAGGTGCAGGGGCTGCGGGAGGAGGTCGACGAGCTCCGCGACCGGGTCGAGGCGCTGGAGCAGCAGCCGCCCCCGTCCGCCGCCCCCAGCGGGGCCCCGCCCACGGAGGACCCCTCGGCGCCCGGCGACGGCGAGCCCACGCCCGACGGCGGTGCCGGGCAGCCGTTCGACGACCCCGCCGGCCTGTTCGAGGATCCCGAACCGCTGGTCGGGCAGGACGTCACGGTGACCGCCGAGGTGGTGGAGCTGGTCTCGGTCGCCGACGTGGGAGCCGCCTTCCGCCTAGGCGACGGAGACGGGACCACCGTCGGCGTGGTGACGCCGACCCCGCCCGGTGACCTCGAGGTCGGCGACGTCCTGCGGGTCACCGGACCCGTCGGGCGCGTCGAGCGGGATTCCTTCGAGGCGGACTTCGGGATCTCCGCCGACGTGCTGGCGGAGGACCCCGAGAGGCTGTTCACCGAGCTCGGCGGGGAGATCGCGGTCGCCGCCCGCGAGGCGGAGGTCGTGCGGCAGTCGTCCGGCTGAGCCGGAGCTACGGGAGGCCCGCGCCCGCCGCCGGTTGCGGTGCCGGTTCCGGTGCGGGTGGGGGCGCGGGTGCCGCCCCGTCCGGGACGGCGGGTGCCGGCCGGGGGGTGGCCAGCGGGTTGTCGCGGAGGTAGTCGAACACCCGGTAGGCGACGGCGACGAGCGGCACGGCCAGCAGCGCTCCGGCGAGGCCCCAGAGCAGCGAGCCGGCGGTCACCGAGACCAGGATGACCACCGGGTGCAGGCGCAGTGACCGGCCGACGATGATCGGGTGCAGGACATTGCCCTCGACCTGCTGCACCACCAGGACGGCGACCAGCACGATGATCGCATCGGTCAGGCCGTTGGTGACCAGGGTGACGAGCACGGCCACCGCCCCGCTCACGGTCGCGCCGAACAGGGGGATGAAGGCGCCGACGAACGTCAGCAGGGTGAGCGAGGGCCACAGCGGCACGCCCAGGATGACCAGCGCCAAGCCGATCCCCACCGCGTCGATCAGCGCCACGATGACGATGCCCCGCACGTACTGCGACAGCGTCGTCCACGCCGTCCGCCCGGCGCCGTCCACCTGGGCGCGCCGCCGGGCGGGCACGAGCCGCAGGACCCAGGCCCACATCGACGCCCCGTCCTTGAGCAGGAAGAAGGTCAGGAAGGCCACCAGGAGGACGGCGGCCAGGACGTAGAGGGCCATGCTCGCCGCCGCGGTCGGCTCCGGCGCGAGCCGGAAGAGGCGGTCCACCACGGCGTTGCGGGCCTCGGTGACCTGCTGCGGGTCCAGGCCCAGCGGCCCCTCGATCAGCCACACCCGGATCCGGTCGATCCCGGCGGCCAGGGGGCGGGTGAGGTTGCGCAGCTGGTCCGCGGCGCGGAAGCCGACGAGGAACCCGGCACCGATCAGGACACCGAACAGGAGGAGCACCGACAGCAGCGCCGCGGCCGCCCGGGGCAGCCCGCGGGCCAGCCACCGGGTGATCGGCGCGATGACGGCGGCGAGCAGCAGGGCCACGGCGATGGCGACCGTCACCAGCGGCAGGCGCAGCAGCACCCAGAACAGCAGCCAGGCGATCCCCGCCAGCGCCAGGACGGCGGCGCTGACGACGAGGGTCCGCACCGCCCACGCGGGTGCGGCGGGGACCGGGGCCAGCGGGTAGCGCTCGGGCGCCGTCGCGACGGTCCTCGGCGCGGGCGAGCCGGCGCCGTCCTGCGGCGGCACACCCGTCGCCCGCCTCGACCACCAGCTCACCGCCGTCGTCCCGTCCGCACAGTCGCTCCTCCGGTCCTGGTGATCCCGTTCCTCCCGTGCCGGTAGCGGCAACGGGGTACCTGCGCATCCTCGGCCACCGCGGCACGACCGGCCGGGCGAACCGCGACGGCGCGGTGGAGCACCGCTCCCGGCGCTCCACCGCGTGCCGCGTGCGTCAGCGGATCAGTCGTTCTGGCCCTGCTCCTGCAGCACCTCGATGCTGTCGGCGGAGATGGCCACCGATCCCTCCTCCTCCTGGAACCACGCGTCGGCGTCCTCGAAGAGCTCGTCGGAGGCGACGCCGAAGTCCTGCTCGAAGGTGTCGCGCTGCACCTGGACGACGGTGCCGGTGACCTGGACGACGTCGTTGGCGTCCATCTCCGCGGTCTGGGCGGCCGAGACGACGGCGATCGGGTCGCCCGACTCGCCGGCGATCCGGAAGGCGCTGCCGACGTCCGTGGTCGTCACCATCTCCGAGACCTCCGCGCTGACGGTGACCTCCTGGCCGACGTAGGACTGGCTGTCCTCGAAGAACGCGGCGGTGTCGTCCTCCGCCCCGAGCGGGTCGACGGGCGCCTCGGTGCCGACGCCCTCCTCGAGGGCACCCACCCGCTCGTCGAGGCCGGCCAGCTGGTCCTCGACCTGCTGGAGGTCGTCGGCGGTGACGCCGCCGGCCTCGGGACCTGCCGAGTCGTCGCTGCAGGCCGCGAGGCCGCCCAGGCCCAGCACGGCGGCGGCGAGCGCGGTCGCGGTTCGGCCCGCCCGCTGCTTGCCGGTGGACGTGGTTCGTGCTGCGTTCGTGGTCATGCTTCCCCCTCTGGGATCCGGCCGGTCGGAGCCCGGCCGATGTCGGTCTGGACGGCGCACCAGGTGCCCGCTGCACGGCAGGGGGGCGCGGTGTGTGCGCGCACCGACACGGATCCGACACCGATCCGCCACATGGTCACGGAGCGGTCACGGGCGGGGGCGAGGAGCAGGCGCCTCCCGGGTGGATTCCGCGGCGACGCGGTCCGGGCCCCTCCCGCCGGCAACGGCCCCCGGTTCTGTTGCGGTCCTCTTGCAGATCCGTGTCAGCACGGGTCGAATCGCTGTGACCGCCGCGCGGACGGGCACATCCGGCGCAGCGGCCGCCGACGTCGCGGCCGCTCCCGCCGTATCCCGGAGGTCGCCATGTCCCAGCCCGTCCTGTCCCGACCGACCTCGTCCGCGCCGCAGCCCCGGAGCCTCGCGGCCATCGACGGGGACCTCCGGTCCAGCCGCAGCGTCCGCCTGGACGCGGAACGGGAGCTCGCCGAGATCCGGCGGCGCCAGGAGGAGCTCGCCGATCTCGAGGCCTCCCTGCTGGTGACGATCGACTGCAGATCGCGGATGGTCGACCACCTCCTGGACGAACGGCTGCGCGCCGCGGCCGCCCTGCGCGCCCCGGCGGCCGAGGAGTGGCACCCGTTCGGCGCGCTGGGCTGAACGGGCCGTCTGCAGCGGGCTGCCGTCCGGGCACCGACGCCGGGCCCGGCACGGTTCGTCAGGAGAGGAGATCCGCCCGTGACCGACGACATCCCCCGCGTGGGCGCCGCCGACAGCAGCCTCGCCCTGCTCCGGGAGGGGTACACGTTCGGCACCCACCGTTTCGCCGCCGTGGGGACCGACGTCTTCGAGACGCGCCTGATGCTCCGGCCGGCCGTCATGGCCTATGGCGAGGAGGCGGCGCGGCTGCTGTACGAACCGGACCGGATGACCCGCCGCCGGGCGCTGCCTCCGACGGTGGTGACGCTCCTGCAGGACCTGGGCAGCGTCCAGATGCTGGACGGTTCGGCGCACCGCCACCGCAAGGCGATGTTCCTGTCCCTCATGACCCCTGCCGCGCTGGACGACCTGGCCGACCGGGTGGAGGGCGAGTGGCGGGACGGGGTGCGGCGGTGGGCCGGCGCGGGCGACGTCGTCCTGCTCGACGCCGTCCACGAGGTCCTCTGCCGGGCCGTGTGCGCGTGGGCCGGGATCCCGCTCACGCCGGCCGAGGTGGGTGAGCGCACCCGGCAGCTCGCCGCGATGGTGGCGGGCGCCGGGGCCGTGGGGCCGCGGAACCTCCGCGGGCAGGTCCGTCGGCACCGGGCCGAGCGCTGGGCCGGTGCGGTGATCGACCGGATCCGCAGCGGTGCGCTCCCCGTGGAGGAGGGTCGGGCCGCGGACGTGATCGCCTCGTACCGCGACGAGGAGGGCCGGTTGCTCGACCCGGAGGTCGCGCGGGTGGAGCTGATCAACGTGCTCCGCCCGACGGTGGCGGTGGCGCGGTACGTCGTCTTCGCGGGGCTCGCGCTCGCCCAGCACCCCGATGCCCGCGCCCGCGCCGCCGCCGACGAGGAGTACCGCCGCTGGTTCGTGCAGGAGGTCCGCCGCTACTACCCGTTCTTCCCGGCCGTGGGCGGACGGGTGCTCGAGCCGTTCGACTGGCGCGGCCGCCACTTCGGGCCCGGTGACTGGTTCCTCCTGGACGTCTACGCCACCAACCACGACCGCCGGCTGTGGGACGAGCCGGCTGCCTTCCGGCCCGAGCGGTTCGCCACCTGGGACGGCGGCCCGTACAGCTTCGTCCCCCAGGGCGGCGGGGACGTCGAGGCGGGGCACCGCTGCGCGGGCGAGTGGCTCACGATCACGGTGGTGGAGCGCGCCGTCCGGCTGCTCACCACGGCCATGACCTACGACGTCCCGCTGCAGGATCTGAGCATCGACCTGTCACGGATGCCGGCGGGCCCCGCCAGCGGGGTGCGCCTGTCCGCTGTCCGGCCGGTGGGGTGAACGGCGCGGCCCGCCCGCACCGCCCCGGGCCGGTGCTCCGTGTCGAAGCCGTGACAGCGGCGGCCGGGCGGTTTCCGCCGGCGGGTCCGGGTAGCCGTCCACCGGCACGACCCCCAGCGAGAGGAGATCCCCGTGTCCGCAGGACGGGTGGTGGCGGTGCGGACGACCCCGTCGGTCGTCCCGCCGATGGAGGAGAGCAACGAGGCCGAGCCGGAGCAGCTGGCCACGGCCCGCCGGCAGAGGGACGCCGACCGCCGGCTCGTGCCGGGCCTCGACGTCACCGTCACCGTGCCGGACGCCTCTCCGCGCGGGTCCGAGACCCCGTACGCGGGGTGACGGCGGTGCCCGGCTCCCAGGTCGCCGGCGTCTCCACCCGGCGGGTGGTCGAGTCGCTGCTGGGCGTGCCCTTCACCGAGGGCAACAGGGTCGACGTCCTGAGGGACGGCGACGAGACGTTCCCGGCGCTGCTGGAGGCCATCGCCGCCGCACGACGCAGCGTCGACCTGCTCTGGTTCTCCTGGCGGGGCGGGGAGATCAGCCACGAGGTCGCCGGAGCCCTCGCCCAGCGCGCCCAGGACGGCGTGCGCGTCCGGGTCCTGCTCGACGGCTACGGCGCCAAGCACATGGACCGGGGCGACCTGCGTGCCCTGCGCGGGGCCGGGTGCATCGTCTACTTCTATCGGCCCATGCACAGCTTCCGGGTCACCGCCTGGAACATGCGCACGCACCGCCGCGTGCTGGTGTGCGACGAGCAGGTCGGGTTCACCGGAGGGACGGGCATCGACTCCACGTGGACCGGGAGCGGCCGGCAGCCCGGGGACTGGCGGGACACCGCCTTCCGGGTCCGGGGACCGGCCGTCGCGGGCCTCCGCGCGGCCTTCGTGTCCGCCTGGATGCAGGCGCAGGTCCGCCTCCCGGGCGGGCTGGTCTCGGCCGAGGACGAGTTCCCGGAGCTTCCGCCGGCGGGCACCACGGCCGTCCAGGTGTTCCGGACGTCGTCGCAGCCGGGGTGGAGCGAGGCGGCCGTCGCCATCGCCGCGCTGCTGCAGGCCGCCCGGCAGGACGTCCGGATCACCACGCCCTACATCCGGCTGCCCCGGTGGCTGCGCCAGTTGCTCTGCGACACCGCCCGCCGAGGGGTGCGGGTGCGCGTGCTGGTCAGCGGACCGCACCAGGAGCGACCGTCGGTGCACCTGCAGGCGGAGCTGGACTTCCAGCCGCTGCTCGACGCCGGTGTCGAGATCTGGCGCTACCAGCCCTCGCTGCTCCACGCCAAGGTGGTCTCCGTCGACGGCGCCGTCGCGCTGGTCGGCACGACGAACGTCGACGTCCGGTCGCTCGCGCTCAACGAGCAGGTGGGACTGGTGCTCGACGACCCCGTGGTCGTGGGGGTGCTCGACCGCCACTTCGCCGACGACCTCTCGCTCAGCGAACGGGTCGACGCCGACCGGTGGCGCGACCGGGGCCTCCGCAGGCGGGCGCTGGAGGTGGCCGCGGACGTGGTGGGGCGCCCCCTGCGGGGCATGGGGGCGGCCGGGCTGGCCGGTCGCCGCCCCTGAGAAGGCTGCGTTGCGTCGTGCTCGTGGGATACCGGATCGAGGACCCGGACGCCGGCATCGACGAGGCCCGGCCCGTCCTCTGCGGCACGGTCACCCAGGCGTCCGCCGACACCGCGGCCCCGGCGCCGTCGCCCACCCCTGCGCCGGAGGCCCCGACGACCGCCCAGGTCGAGCGCACCCCGGTCGGCGGTGTCGCCGCCGGTGGCGGCAGCACGGCCGGGACCGAGCACCAGGGGTTCCTCGCGCTGGGCGGCACCGCCCTCGTGGGTGCCGCCGTCGCCGCCGGCATGGCGGTCCGCCGGAGCCGCGGGACGCGCTGATCCTCGTCCGACTCGGTCAGGGACACCGCCACGAGCAGCCGCCACCGTGACGATTCCGCGTCGATCCACATCCGGTCGTGTGCCACCCATGCGGGACGGTCACGCTCTTCCGGTGACCGAGACGACGCAGTCGGCAGGCGGGCGTGGGCCCGCGGTGCAGCCCGTTGGCCGGGGGAGCGCAGCCCTGGCCGGGGTGGCGGCGGTCGCCGCGGGGCTCGGGCTGGCCGAGCTCGTCGCCGGGCTGATCCCCGGCGCTCCTTCCCTCGTCATCGCCGTCGGGGATGCGGTCATCGACAGCGTGCCCGGCTGGCTCGAGCAGTGGGCGATCGCGACGCTGGGCGCCGCTGACAAGCCCGTCCTCCTGGGCGGCGTCCTGCTCGTCTCCGTGCTGATCGGCGCCGCGCTGGGAGTGCTCGCCCGGCGCCACGTCATCCTGGCCGCCGGCGGGTTCGCCCTGTTCGCGACGCTCGGCGTCGTGGCCGCGCTGGCCGACGACCGCAACCCCGTCTTCCTCACCGTGCTCGTGGGGCTGGTCGGTGCCGCCACCGGCATCGCGGTGCTGGGTCTGCTCGTCGTGGGCCTGCCCCGCCGCGCGGTGTCGGCGGATGGCCGCTCGTCGACCGCCGACCCGGCCGACCCGGGAACGGTGCCCGCGATGAGCGAGCTGGACCGGCGGCGGTTCCTGGCCGTGACCGGTGGTGCCACCGTGCTCGGCGTGCTCGCCGGCGTCGGGGGCCACCTGCTCTCCGGCCGGGAGCGGCTCGACGAGCTGCGGGCCGCCATCCGGCTGCCGGTCCCGGTGAGGCAGGCCGGCCCCGTGCCTCCCGGCGCCTCCTTCGACATCCCGGGCCTCACCCCGCTGTTCATCCCGAACGAGGAGTTCTACCGGATCGACACCGCGCTCCGGGTGCCCACCGTGGACCCCGAGACCTGGCGGCTGGAGATCCGCGGGATGGTCGACGACCCGTTCACCCTGACCTACGCCGACCTCATGGAGCTGCCGCAGATCGAGGCCGACATCACCATCGCCTGCGTCTCCAACGAGGTCGGCGGCGACCTCGTCGGCAACGCCCGCTGGCAGGGCGTGCCGCTGCGCGCGCTCCTCGAGCGGGCCGGGCTGCAGGAGGGCGCCACCCAGCTCATCGGCCGCTCCGTCGACGGCTTCACCGCCGGGTTCCCCACCCTGACCGCCCTCGACGTGGAGGAGGCGATGGTGGCGGTGGCGATGAACGGGGAGCCGTTGCCGGCCGAGCACGGCTTCCCGGCCCGCCTCGTGGTGCCCGGCCTCTACGGCTACGTCTCGGCGACGAAGTGGCTCTCGGCGATCGAGCTCACCGACTGGGACGTCGACGGGTACTGGATCCCGCGCGGCTGGGCCAAGGAGGGGCCGATCAAGACGCAGGCCCGCATCGACGTCCCCGCATCCGGGAGCACCGTCCCCGCCGCGCGGCGCCCCATCGCCGGGGTCGCGTGGGCGCCGACACGGGGGATCGAGCGGGTCGAGGTGCGCATCGACGACGGCCCGTGGCAGGAGGCCGAGCTCGCCGAGTCCTACGACGTCGACGTCTGGCGCCAGTGGTACCTGCCCTGGGACCCGACGCCCGGGCGGCACGTGATCGCCGCACGGGCGACCGACGGGCTCGGCGAGGTGCAGACCGACGAGCGCACCCCCGTGGCGCCCGACGGTGCGTCCGGCTACCCGGTGATCGAGGTCCTGGTCCAGGCGTGAGCGCCGGGCGGCCGATCAGGCGGCGGCGTCCCGCTCACCGCCGACCCGGTCGACCCAGCGCGCCACCTGCTCCACCACCACGTCCGGGTCGGTCAGGGGCAGCATGTGACCGGCTCGGGGCACCTGCACCAGCTCCCCGTCGGGCAGGGCGGAGAGCAGCCGGTGGATCTCCGCGTTCGGCACCTCCGGGTCGCGGTCGCCGTGCACGAGCAGCGTGGGGGCGGTGAGGGAGTGCGCCCGCCGGACGCCGTCCTCGGTCAGGGCGCCCAGCGCCGATCCGGCCAGGGCAAGCGGCCGGGTGGAGAGGAAGTCGTCCCGCATGCGCGCCACGGCTTCCTGCGGCTCACCGGGGGCGAAGGCGAAGTGCCGGATGCCGCGGTCGGAGAGCGCCCGGACGGGCCGGAGCCGGCGGCCCCACCGGGCACCGGTGCGCAGCAGGGTGAACCACACCGTGCCCAGCCGGGCCCGCGCCCAGCCCGGCAGGCGGCGGCCGGGGAACCCCGGCGCCGTCACCCCCGCGCCACCGGAGCCGACGAACACGACGCCGCGGATGCGGTCGTCCCCGCTGCCGTCGACGTGCCGCAGCAGGACGGCCCCGCCGAGGCTGTGGCCGACGACGACCGCGGAGCCGCCCCGGGGCACGACGGCGTCCAGCACGGCCGCGAGGTCCGCGGCGTGCGCCGCCAGGCCGTAGCTCCCGGAGCGGGCGTCGCCGGACTGGGCGTGGCCCCGCAGGTCGTAGGCGACCACGCGGTGCGCCTCGCCGAGCCGCTGCGGGACGTCCCCCCAGGAGTCCACGGACATCCCCAGCCCGTGCACGAGCACGACGAGGGGGGCGTCCTGCGCCCCCCAGGAGTAGAGGGCCAGGCGGGTGCCGTCGAAGGAGGTCACGTCGGTCATCGGGCTCCCCTACCCAGGAACCGGCCCGGGGCCCGTGGCGACCCGCTGCGAGTGGGACGCGATCCCCGGCCGGCCATGATCGCCGCCCGGGTCACGGACGGCGCGGGCGAGGTCACGCGGCGTCCCGCTCAGCGGCGATCTCGGCCACCCACCGGGCGACCTGCTCCACCACCACGTCGGGGTTGGTCAGCGCCAGCATGTGGCCGGCGCCCGAGACCTCGACCAGTTCTCCGTCGGGCAGCTTGTCCATGAGTTCCCGGACCTCTTCCCCGGTCACCTCGGGGTCGCAGGTCCCGTGGATGACGAGCGTGGGCACGGTGAGATCGGGCGCCAGCTCGACGCCGTCATGGCTCACGCTCGCCAGCGTCGTCCCGGCGAGGGCTAGCGGGCGGGTGGTGAGGAAGTTGTCGCGGACCCGCCGCACCAGCTCCCTGGGCTCGCCGGGCGCGAAGGCCGCCCGCCGGGTGAGCCGGTCGGTGACAGGGTCGAGAAGGCGGATGCGCCGCCCCACTCGCGCCACGGTGCGCAGCACCGCGAACCAGGCCATGCGCAGGCGGGCGCGCGCCCAGTCCGGCAGGCCACCCGCCGGAAAGCCGGCCACGGTCACCCCCGAGCCGCCGGAGCCGGCGTAGACGGCCCCCTTGATCCGCGGGTCCAGCCCGGCGTGAGCGTGCTCGAGGAGGATGCCGCCACCGAGGCTGTGCGCCACCACCACCGCGGAGCCGCCCTCGGGGACCACCGCGTCGAGGACCGCGGCCAGGTCCCGGGCGTGCGCCGGGAGGCTGTAGTCGAGAGACGTGGCATCCCCGCTCTGGGCGTGGCCTCGCAGGTCGTACCCGATCACCCGGTGGTCCCCGGCGAGGCGTTCCGGGACCTCGCCCCACGAGTCGGTGGACAGGCCCAGGCCGTGCACCAGGACGATCACCGGGGCGGTGTCGGGTCCCCAGGAGTGCAGCGCCAGGCGGGTGCCGTCGAAGGAGGTCACATCGGTCATGGGGCATCCCTACCCAGGAGCCGGCCCGGGGGGCGTGTCGAAGTGGTGACATCCCGCGCGGCTCACCGGTCCCGGTGCACGAGGAAGGGCACCTCGACGACGCCCCCGTCGGGCGCCTGGGGGGTCATGGCCTCCGGCCGGCCGGAGCGGTCGACCGCCGCGAGGGGGAGCACGGTCATGGTGTCGTCGTCGATGCGCACGTGCAGCAGGTGCGCCTGGGCGGCCCAGGCGACGGTCCCCGCCGGGCCGAACTCCTCCGGCGGGTCCTCGCGCAGCTGCCCGCCGGCGCCGGAGAGGAAGAAGTCGGTCCCGTCGACCCGCGAGTACTGGAAGTTGTGCTCGTGGCCCGCGAACGTGGCGCGGACGCCGGCCCGGGCGAACAGCGGCGCCAGGTGCTCGACCATCGCACCGGTGTTCCCGTGGTGCGGGCCGGCGCAGTACACAGGGTGGTGGGAGAAGGGCACGCGCCACCGCGGCCCGGGGCCGTCCTGCGGGAAGGCCTCCTCAAGGAAGGCGTGGTGCCGCGGGTGCTCGAAGAAGTGCTCCGTGGGCAGCGGGTCGGCCAGGGAGGTGTCGATGCAGACGAACTCGACGTCGGCGCCGAACGCGAACCGGTAGAACATGCCGGGGTCCACCGAGGCCCGCGGCCCGGCCACCTCGGGGGTGAAGCGGGCGTCGGTGTGGAAGTTGTCGCGGATCTGCTCGCGGTCGTCGCTGGTCTCCTTGTCGCTGCTGTCGTGGTTGCCGACGGCCGGGTAGACCGGCACCTGCGCCAGCGCGTAGCGGTACGGCTGGTAGAAGCTGCCGTACCAGTCGGCGTCCCGGCCCCCGCTGCCCTCCGAGCCCCGCGAGCCCGGCCCCGCGTAGACGTTGTCGCCGAGGGTCAGCACCAGGCGCACCCCCGGGTCGTCGACCAGCCGGTCGAGCACCTCGGCCACCCGCCGCTGCCGGCGCCCGCTCTCGGTGTCGGCGAGGACGCCGATGCCGTAGTCACCGAGCACGGCGAAGTCCAGGGCGGCCGGGAGCTCGGGGGAGGGGTGCGTGCGGAAGCGCATGCGGTACTCGCGACCGCTCGGCAGCAGGTCCAGCCCGCCGCGCGGGGCCGGCCCCCAGTCCATCCGCGGCCCCTCCGCCCAGGGGCGGCCGTCCACCGTGATCCGGTAGCCGTAGGCCGTGTCCGGGGCGAGCCCGTCGACCCAGACGCTGTTGCCGCTGTCGGTGCCGGCCTGCGCCACGACGTCGCCGGCCCCGTCCAGCACCTCCACCAGGGCGTCGCCGTACGGCTGCGACGACGCGCCGATGCTGGCGGTCCGGCCGCCGTCCAGCCCGGTCAGCTCGCCGTCCCCGACCACCTGCCAGCGCGCGGCCGGGTCGTCGCGCCGGAACCAGAACCCGCCCCAGGCCAGCAGCGCCCGGTGAGGGGTGACGTCGACGAGGTGGACGAACGGTTCGAAGTGCGTGTCCGGCATGGTCGGTGGGGGTACCCCGCGCCCCGGTGGTCCAGCGCCCGGCGTGCCTTGCGGTTCGGTGACGACGCCCGTCAGCGCCCGGCCGGGACCGGCTCCGCGGCGTCCGACCGGGGGTACCGGACCTGGTCGCCGACCCCCGGCAGCAGGTACCGGGCGCACACGAGCACCCACACCGTGCCCAGGAGGAGCCCGGCGACCACGTCGGTGGGGTAGTGCGCCGCCGTGTAGATGCGGGCCAGGGCGATGGCCGGGGCCAGCAGCACCGGCACGGCGAGCACCGCCCAGCGCCAGCGGCTGCCGGCGAGCGTGATCACCAGCGCGGCGAGCGCTCCGTAGAGCGCCGCCGCGGCGGCCGCGTGCCCCGACGGCCAGCTCGCTGCGGTGGGCAGGCCCGAGGTCAGGTCCGCCACCGACGGGCGCATGCGGTCCACGGTGCGGGAGACGACGAAGTAGATGCCGAGCTCCCCGAGCACGGTGAGGAGGACGAAGAGCACCGGCCGCCAGCTCCCCGTGACCGCCAGGGCCACGGTGCCGAGGGTCAGCGGGACCGCGATCACCATGGCGGTGCCGGACAGCTTCTCCACCGCGTCGGCGATGTCGGTCAAGGTCGGCGTGCGCAGCTCGACGACGGCCTGGACGACCTGCCGGTCGAAGCGGCCCAGGGCGGTGTCGCCGAGCACCGCGGTGACCAGCAGGCCGAGCAGGATCAGCGCCACGGCGAGCGCACCCGCGGCGCCCAGGAGCCGGACCACCGTGCGCTTCCCACGGGGGAGGGCGGGCTGCCGGGAGGGCGCCAGGTGCGACGCGTCCCGCGGTTCGACGTCCAGCGGGTCGACCGCCGCGTCGGGGCGGGCGTGGTGGTCGTGCTGCCAGCCGCGGAACGCCGCCGTCGTCACCGCCAGGATCCCGGCGCCGAGCGCGTACCCGGCGAGGACGTCGGTGACGAAGTGGACACCGAGGGCGAGCCGGGTGAACCCGACGGCCAGGGTGACGAGCACAGCGGCCGTGACCACCCAGGGGCGCAGCGCCCGGCGGACCGCCGGGAGGGCGAGCAGGGCCAGCGTCCCCCACGTGACCAGGGAGACGGCGGCGTGGCCGCTGGGGAAGCTCGCGTTGGAGGGCAGCTCCGAGACCGGGCTCTCGACCATCGGCCGCGCGCGCCCGATGAGCGCCTTGGTCACGGGCACGAGGACCGCCAGGCCGATCCCGGTGACCACGGCGAAGGCGGCGAGCCGGCGCTGCCCGCGGATCAGCAGGAAGACGGTCGTCAGCGTGAACACCAGGATCGCTGCGGCGTTGCCCCCGAGGTCGGTGACGACCCGGAGCACGGAGACCAGGGCGGGGGAGCCGCTGACGACGGAGTTCAGGTCGTCGGCCACCGCGCCGTCCAGCGACGCCAGCGGCGACCACTCCCGCTCGACGAGCAGCAGGAGGAGCAGGAAGGGGACCAGCCCCGCGAGCAGGGCCACGAGGCCGAGCCCCGCCCGTAACCCGAAGCGGCCCATCCCTGCGGTGCTGCGGGTGCCCTGGACGTGGGTGTGCTCCTCGACCCGGCTCATGCCCGTCACGGGTACCCGCGAGGAGCGGGGGACACCGGGAGGCAGCTGACGATCGCGTGACGGCTGCCGGCGGGTCACCCGCGGGCCCCGTCCCCCGGTGACACCGTCTCGAGCCGCCGCACATCGGCGAGCAGGTGCTGCACCCGGGTGTCGCGCAGGCAGCCCCGGAGCTCGCGCCGGTCGAACTCGTCGAGCCCGGGGCGCAGCCGGAAGGCGAACACCCCCTCGTCCACCGACAGGAAGGAGTCCTCGACGACGTCGGCGTTCACCAGCAGCCGGCAGGTGCTCACCAGCCCGCGGGTCATCTCCTCGCGCACGGCCGGGTCCTCCCGGATCTGCACCGCGATGACCACGTCGGTGTAGGAGCCCTCCGGCTGCGGGATGTCCACGGTCATGAGCTCGGCGCGCAGCAGCACGAGGCCGGTGGCGGCCACGGCGATGCCCAGCACCCAGGCGAGCACCCGCCTCACCGCGGCACCGCCGAGGCGGCCGGGCCGAGCAGCACCCGCAGCGCCGCGTCGTCGGCGAAGTCGTCGCCGCAGCCGAGCAGCTCGGCGTCCGTGGGCACCAGCGGGGTGACCGGGAAGGCGACCTCCTCGAGCTCGGCGGCCAGCTCCTGCTCCACGCCGGCCCGGGCGGAGCTGCCCGCCACCCGCTCGACCAGCCAGGCGATGCCGGAGACCACGAAGCCGCCGCCGAGGAGCACCGGGATGAAGATGTGCGTGCGGTCCAGCGCCTCGGGCGACAGCCACCGGAAGGGCCGGGTCTGCACCGGCGCCGCGCGCAGGCGCTCCAGCGCCCCGGGCGGCCGCGGGTCGGCGGACGTCGTCCGGGCCCGCTCCTCCACGGCGGCCAGCCGACGCAGCACCAGGGCGGTGCACAGCCCGACCAGCGTGGCGAGGAAGAGGGTGCCCACGAGCAGGGCGCGGTGCCACTCCCACCGGTAGATGTAGACGAACAGGTAGCCGCCGCTGGCGAGCAGGGCCACCACTCCGACGAGCCAGCTCAGCTTCTTCACGACGACTCCTCCTCCTCGACGGCACCGGTGGCGCCGTCGACCCTGACGGTGACCCCCGGTGGGAACCGGTCCAGCGCCCCGGCGACGCCCACGACGGTCGGCACGCCGGATTCCCGCGCCAGGATGGCCAGGTGCGCGAGCACGCTGCCGGTCTCCGCCACCAGCCCGGCCAGCCGCGGTAGCACCGGCGCCAGCGACGGGTCGAGGGTGCGGACGACGAGCACCGAGCCCTCCGGCGGGTCCTCCCCGTGGTGCACCGGACCCGTGCCGGTGCCACCACCGGCGCCGGTCCCGCCCGAGGCGCCGGTGACGGGCACCGGCCGCCCCGTGTCGCTCATCCGGAAGCGCGCCGGGAGCGGTTCCCCCTCCTCGCCGGGGGCCGGGGACAGCTCCAGGCCGGGGTCGTGGACGGCGGCGGCGAGGTCGGTCAGCCGCAGGCC
The DNA here is from genome assembly GCF_054050895.1 of Blastococcus sp. SYSU DS0669. Taxonomy (NCBI): domain Bacteria; kingdom Bacillati; phylum Actinomycetota; class Actinomycetes; order Geodermatophilales; family Geodermatophilaceae; genus Blastococcus; species Blastococcus sp. SYSU DS0669. The sequence goes on from NZ_JBJHAE010000012.1 coordinate 29,883, forward strand.
GCGCACCGACTCGGCGTCCTCGAGCCGCCCGGCCGCGGCCAGCCGTTCGCCGAGGGACCAGGCCGCGCGCGCGGAGACCTCCTGCAGCCAGCGCACCCGCAGCCGGAGCGCCTCGCGCAGCAACCCGGCGTCGGTCGGGTCCCCGGGCGCGGGGCTGGTGGGGGCGTCGACCTCGGGCGGGAGGACGGGAGCGGCGCAGATCCGGGGCGGGGCCAGCGCCAGGACGACGGGGTTGGCGGCGACGATCTCGGCGTCGCCCAGCCCGGCCTGCCGGGAGCGCGCGAGCACCCGCATGGCCGCGCTGACGCCGGTCAGCCGGGGGGTCTCGGGGTCGACCAGCATGCCCATCAGCACCTCGTGGGCGTGCACGGAGCGCAGCGCCGGCTGCACCCGGTGCAGCACGGCGACGAGCTGGCGGTCCGACAGCGCGTCGAGCCGGGGGACGCCCCCGAGCGCGTGGTCGGCGGACTCCAGCACGTCCTGCGCCAGCGCGGGCAGCGCCGAGCGCAGCCGGCCCACCCGCCAGGACGCGCGCAGGCGGCGCAGCCGGGGCCGCGGGTCCAGCCGCTCCCGGAGGCCGGGTGCCTCGGTGCGGCTCTCCAGGAGGTCGAGGTCGACGGCGACCCAGCCACCGAGCACGGTCACCAGCGGGGAGTCCTCCACCGCCGCACGGTCGGTGGTGCCGGCCAGCAGCAGCGCGTGGCCCAGCGCCTCGCGCAGCGGGGGGATCCAGAGGTCTGCCTCCAGGGGCTGCAACGGCTCCGGGAAGGTCTCGGCGACCGGGCCCGGGCCGAGCACGGGCCCCCGCGGGCGGCCGCGCGGCTCCGCCGTCACCGGCCGGCTCTGCAGCAGCCGCAGCCGGTTGGTCTCGTCGAAGGCCCACTCCACGTCCTGGGGGCCGTCGAAGACCTGGGCGGTCCGGCGGGCGAGGTCGGCCAGCGCCCGCAGCTGCGCTTTCCGCAGCCGCACCCCGCCGTCCCCGCGGTGGACGTCCGTGCGGCGACCGGAGCGGTCCAGCTCGTAGCGGTCGCCGTCGACCTCGCCGCTGACCAGCCGGTCGGGACCACCGGTCACCGCGGCGACGACGAGGCGGTCCTCCCGGCCGGACACCGGGTCGATGCCGAAGAGCACGCCGCCGCTGCGGGCGTCGAGCAGCGGCTGGACCAGGACGGCCAACGGCTCCCGGCCGGTGAGCTGGTCCGAGCCCTCCGCGGCGGTCTCCCGGGAGGCCACGACGGTCGCCACGGCGCGCTCGAACTCTTCGGCGCCCCGGACCCCGACCACCGACTCGAACCGGCCGGCCATCGACGAGTCGCCGAGGTCCTCGACGGTCGAGCTGCTGCGCACCACGAGCGCGCGCCGCCCGTCGTCCGACAGCTCGCGCCAGGCCACCAGCACCTCGTCGGGGAGAGGCGATTCGGCGGCGATCCGCTCCACGGCCCCGGTGGTCACCACGAACCCGGGGACGATCGGCAGCCCCGCGCGGCGCGCCCGCGCGAGCGCGGCCGCCTTCGCGCCGGTGGTCCCTTCGTCGGCGGCGGCCTCGTCGTCGAGGTGCACCACGGACGGTCCGGCGGCGACGGGCGGGGTTTCGGAGCCGTCGTCGATCGAGGTGGCGGGCATGGGGACGGGGTTGCCACCGGCGGCCCGGGCAACCGCCGCGCGGCACCGACCGGCGGTTTCGTCGGGAAAACGTAACGGCGGCGATCGGGTCTTCCGGGGTAGGGGAGGCCCGTGGACCTCCTCTCCTTCCGTCCGGGACCCGGTGTCGGGTGACGGGGGGCCACGACCACGAACTCGCCCGAGGCGTCGGCCGGGCCTTCGGCGGGGCGCTGTTGTTCGCGCTGCCGCTGATGATGACCATGGAGCTGTGGCGCCTGGCGCACACCGTCGAGCGCTACCGGCTGGCGCTGCTGGTGGTCACGACCGTCGCGCTCGTGATCGCCCTGTCGCGGTACTTCGGCACCGGGCCCGGGGGAGTCGGCGCGGGCGGCTACCTCGCCGACGCCGGGGTCGCCCTGCTCGTGGCCGCGGCCACCACCGCGCTCGTGCTCTCCGTGCTCGGGGTCATCGATCCGGTCCGGAACTGGCGGGACGCGCTCGGGGTGACTGCCATCGAGGCGCTCCCCGCCGCGGTCGGAGCCTCCTACGCCCGCAGCCAGCTCGGGCAGCGCAGCCGGCGGAGGGAGCCGGACCGGTACGGGCACGAGGTCTTCCTCATGACCGCCGGGGCCATCGTCTTCGCCGCCAACATCGCGCCGACAGAGGAGGTGGTGCTCATGGCCGCCCGGATGAGCACGGTCGGTACCGGGTTGCTCGTCGTCCTCAGCCTGGTCGTCATGCACGGCTTCGTGTACACCGTCGGCTTCCGCGGGCAGGAGCGGTCGACCGGCGGGTTCGTCAGGTCGTTCCTGACCCTCACCGTAGCCGGGTATGCCGCGGCCATCGTCGTCTCGGCGTACGTGCTGTGGACCTTCGGCCGCTTCGACGGCACGGGCGCCGCCGTCGTGGTGGCGCAGACCGTTGTGCTGGCCTTCCCGGCCAGCATCGGCGCCGCGGCGGCGCGGCTCATCCTGTGAGGGAGGAACCGGTGGACGAGCCGGAGGAGGAGACGGGGGGCCGGGAGCGGACGACGGCGGGGGAGTACGCGCTGGGCACCCTCGGCGGGCTGCTGGTCCTGGTCCTGCTCGCGTTCGTCGGGTTCGAGGCGGTCACCGACGCCGGCGCCGCCCCCGACCTCGCGGTCAGCGTGACGGCCGTGGAGCCCCGAGGCGAGGGGTGGGCGGTCTCCTTCCGTGTGGAGAACACCGGTGACCGCACGGCCGAGCAGCTGGAGGTGTCGGGCTCGATCACCCGGGACGGCCGCGAAGTCGAAGAGTCCTCGACCACGATCGCCTACGTGCCTCCGGACAGTCACCGCAGCGGGGCGCTGCTGTTCTCGGAGGACCCCCGGGGCGGCCGGCTGGAGGTCCGCCCGGCGGGCTACGCGTCACCCTGATCGGTGGCCTTCCGAGGGGTCGGCCGCCATGATCGAGCGCATGGGGAGACGGGTGCCGTGACGCCGGCCGACGTCGCCGACGAGCTGTACGGCATCCCGCCCGAGGACTTCGTCGAGGCGCGGGAGGCCCGGCGCAAGGAGGTCCGTGCCGCCGGCGACCGGGAGCTGGCGGGCGTGATCGGCAAGCTGCGCAAGCCGACGACCGCGGCCTGGGTGGTGAACACCCTGGTGCGCCGGCAACCGGCCGAGGTCGCCGAGCTGGTGGAGCTGGGTGCGGGGCTGCGCGAGGCCCAGGGCGACCTCGACGGCGACGAGTTGCGGGAGCTCTCCCAGCAGCGCCACCGCGTGGTCGCGGCGCTGACCCGGCAGGCGCGCTCACTCGCCCAGGACCTCGGCCACCCGGTGAGCGACTCCGTCGCCGGCCAGGTGCAGGACACCCTCCGGGCGGCGATCGCCGACGAGACCGCCGGGCAGGCGGTGCTCACCGGTCGCCTCCTGACGCCGCTGTCGCACCACGGCCTGGCCCGGATCGGGGTCGAGGGGGCGGTGGCCGACGTCGGCGCCGGCGGGGGCCTGCGACCGGCGGCGGTCGGCACCCGGGCGGCGCTGCCGGGGCGCCGGCGGGGGCGCCAGGACGCGCTGGAGAAGGCGCGCCGCGAGCTCGAGGAGGCCGAGGCGGCGGCGGCCGAGGCCGAGGAGGAGGCGCGGGCCGACCAGCGACGGGCCGAGGAGGCAGGCGCCCGTCGGGAGCGAGCCCGCGCACGGGTCGACGAGCTGGCCGAGCAGCTGCGCGAGGCGGAGCGGGAGGCCGCGGAGGCGGGCGAGGAGCTCCGCGGGGCGCAGCGGCGCCGGGACGCCGGGGAACGCCGGGCGCGGCGGGCCGGCGAGGTGCGGGACCGCGCCCGCGCGCGGGTCGACCGGCTGACCGCGGAGGCCGGCGAGGACGCCCGGGGCGACCGGACCGCCTGATCGGGGTGACGGCCGCCGGCCCGGGGGTACGCCTGGCGGATCAGTCGGGAGGAGGAGCCGTGGCACGAGCCATCTGGACCGGCGCCCTGGCGTTCGGCCTGGTCAACGTCCCCGTGGGCCTGTACTCGGCGACCGAGGACAAGTCGGTCCACTTCAACCAGTTCGAGCGGGGGACCTCGTCGCGCATCCGCTACAAGCGGATCAACGAGGACACCGGCGAGGAGGTCGACTACGACGACATCGTCAAGGGCGAGGACATCGGCGACGGCCGGTACGTGATCGTCACCCCGGAGGAGCTGGAGGAGATCGAGCCGGGTCGGTCGCGGGTCATCGACATCTCCGACTTCGTCGACGTCTCCGAGATCGACCCCATCTACTACGACCGGACCTACTACCTCGCTCCGCAGGACGAGCAGGCGCATCGTGCGTACGCGTTGCTGCTGCAGGCCATGGAACGGGCCGGGCGGGTCGCGGTCGCCACCTTCGTGATGCGGTCCAAGCAGTACCTGGCGGCCGTCCGCCCGCAGGGTGACGTGCTCACGCTGGAGACGATGTACTTCGCCGACGAGGTGCGGGACCCGCTGGAGGAGATCGAGCAGCTCCCCGTCCGCCACTCCTTCGCCTCCCGCGACCTCGACATGGCCGTCTCGCTGATCGACTCGATGACCACGGAGTGGGACCCGACGAACTACCGCGACACCTATCGCGAGCGGGTCGAGGAGCTGATCGAGGCCAAGCGCCGCGGCGAGGAGGTGGTCACCCAGGGGGAGCCCGAGACCGCCTCGAACGTCGTCGACCTCATGTCGGCGCTGCGCGCCAGCGTGGAGGCCGCGGGCAAGCACCGGCCGGGGAACTCCGGGGACGACGCCGGGCTGCGGACGCGGAAGGCGCACCGGCGGGGCGGGCGCCCGGCGGCGGAGGACCTGGAGGGCAGGTCCAAGAAGGAGCTCTACGACATGGCTCAGGACCTCGACGTCTCCGGTCGGTCGAAGATGACGCGCGACGAGCTCGCCCGCGCCGTCGCCGACGCCCGCCAGGGGTCGAGCAAGGCCTCCTGAGCCGGCGCCGGGCCGTGTCCCCGCCGCGGGGGGCACGACCCGGTGCGCGCGGTCAGGCGTCCTCGCGGTCCGGGCTCTCCAGGCGGAAGAAGTTGCTCTGGTTCCCGTCCTTGCGCTCCTCCTGGTAGAGGAAGTTCAGCTTCCGGGCGTCGAAGGTGTGGAACCACTCGTCCCAGCTGACGTGGCGCAGGTTCTCGTTCTCGCCGCCGAAGTCGAACCGCAGCACGCCGAGGTGGTCGCCGTGCTCCGTGCCCTCCACGGTGGCCGGGACGCCACCGCGCTCCTCGGCCCAGCGCCGGATGACCTCGTGGCTGGAGGTGGCCAGGCTGCGCCCCGGGCGCTCCGGGTCCTCCTCGAGGGAGGTCACCTCCTGCGAGTACTGCAGCGACCGCGACGTCTGGTCGCCCGTGCGGAGGTGCCCGTCGTCGGGGCCGCGGTCACCGGGGGCACCGGCCTCGTCCCCGCCGCCGTCCCCGCCACCGTTGCCGCCGCCCCTCCCGCCGGCGGAGTCGCGGCCCTGCTGGTAGGCCTCGGAGATCGCGCCGACGAGCTCCTCCTTCTTCATCGACGACGTGCCCTCGATGCCGTCGGCCTTGGCGCGCTCCCGCAGCTCGTCGACCTTCATCTCGCGGAGCGCGGTCTCGCTCAGGCCCGGGGTGTCGGGGGTCTCGTTGGTCATGCGTCCGTCCTCCTCCGAAGTCGGTGCAGGCATCGACCTCGGCCCTACCCGCAGGTGCGCGACGCACGCACCGGGGCCGCCCGGTCCTCAGCGCTGCGCGAGGTAGGCGGCGGCCGTCTGCCGCAGCCGGTCGTGCACGCCGTCGGCGACGACGACGCCCTCGCGCCCCAGGTAGGCCTTCGCCAGCTTGGCGACCATCGTGTAGTTGGTGTCCACGACGTTGCCGGCCGGGGCGAGCCCGGCCTGGCTGACCAGCTGGTAGGCGTCGAGGGTGTCCCAGCCGGTGAGCTCGGCGGCCCAGGTCACCAGGTCGTGCTGGCTCACCCGGTAGGCGTCCTCCAGGGGCCGCGCGGAGCCGGTCGACATGAGGAAGTCGTCGGTCTCCAGCCGCGGCCAGGGGGTGCCGGCACCCTTGACCAGGTCGACGACGACGACGGTGCGCATGGCGGCCTCGACGGCGGTGCCGCAGACCTCGCCCTCGCCCTGCCGGCAGTGCCCGTCCCCGATCGCCAGCTGGGCGCCGGGCACGTTGACGCCGAAGTACGCCGTCGTGCCGGCGCGCAGCTCCGGGGTGTCCATGTTCCCGCCGTGCGCGCCCGGCGTGATGGTCGCGAACGCCTCGCCGCCGGCCGGCGCCACCCCGACGGTGCCGTGCATCGGGTCCAGCGGGAGCTCGACCTCGGGGCCACCGCGGCGGGGGCGGAACAGGCAGGTGCTCCGTTCGCGGTCGACCTCGTAGACCCACACCACCTCCTCGAGCGGGTCGTGCAGCATCGCCGTGCTGTGCGTCGCGGTCAGCGCACCGAAGTGCGGGAACGTCGTCGAGACGGCCCAGTCACGGGCCGGCGCGATGTCCACGAAGTGGACGGCGACGGTGTCGCCGGGCTCGGCGCCCTCCACGTGGATCGGGCCGGTGACCGGGTTGAGCTGCGAGAAGTCGCAGACCCGGCTGGGCAGGTCGTCGGTGCTGGTCACCCGGCCGCCGAAGCAGTCCTCGGTGGTCAGCTCGACCACGGTTCCCGGCCGGACGCGCACCAGGGGCTCGGGCCCCCCGCCGAAGAGGTACCGGTACTGGTCGGGCGTCGGGGTGAGGGAGACGACCTCGAGGCTCACAGCTTCTCCTCCGTCCGGAGCTCGGGCCGGCGGCCGGTGGCCAGCAGACCGATCATCAGGGCCACGCCGACGGCGAACCACACGAAGCCGAGCTCCTGCGCCGCCACCTGCGCGTTGTAGACCACGTAGGCCAGGATCGCGAAGCCGACGACCGGCACCACCAGGTGCAGCCACCAGTTCCGGCTGCGGAGCCGGCCGATGTAGTGCACGACCACCGAGACGTGCAGCAGCAGGAATGCCGACAGGGCGCCGAAGTTGACCAGCGTGGACAGCAGCGTGATGCCGTCGTCCCGGGTGCTCATGTAGACGCCGAGGACGAGCGAGATCACCGCCACCAGCAGCGTGGCGTTGACCGGCACGCGGCGGACCGGGTGGACGCTGGCGAGGAAGCCGGGGAGCTGGCGGTCGCGGGCCATGGCGAAGAGCAAGCGCGACGTGGCGGCCTGGGCCACCAGGGAGTTGGCGAAGCCCCAGGCGATGGCGGTGGCGACGGCGGTCAGCGTCGCCAGCCACTCGCCACCGGCGACCCCGGCGGCATCGTAGAAGGCGGTGCCCGCGGCGTCGCCCTCGGCGATGAGGGTGTCGGGGTCGGGCACGAGCAGCGCGGCGACCCAGGTCTGGACGACGAAGAGGGTGCCGGCGAGCACCAGTGCGGCGATCATCGACCTGCCGATCGAGCGCGCCGAGTCGCGGTTCTCCTCGGCGAGGGTGGAGATGGCGTCGAAGCCGAGGAAGCTCAGCACCGCGATGGAGACCGCGCCGAACACCAGCTCCAGAGAGAACGTGTCGCTGTTGTAGATCGGCGTGAGGTCCCAGCCGCCACCCGCGCCGCCGGCCAGCGCGATGACGCCGACCACCAGGAAGATGGCCAGGACGACGAGCTCGGCCACCAGCACGATCTTGTTCACCCGCGCGGTGAACTCGATGCCGAAGTAGTTGACCACCGTGTTGAGCAGGACGAAGCCGACGATCCACGTCCACACCGGGACGCCGGGCACGATCGAGTTCATGGCGAAACCGGAGATCAGGTACAGCAGGCCCGGGATGAGCAGGTAGTCCAGCAGCACCATCCACCCGGCGATGAAGCCGACGGGCTGGGCGATGCCCCGCCCGGCGTAGGTGTAGACCGAGCCCGCCATCGGGAACGCCCGCGACATCTGCGAGTACGACGCGGCGGTGAACGCCATGGCCAGGCCGCCGACGACGTACGCGAGGGCGACCATGCCGCCCGAGGCCTGGAAGACGCCGCCGAAGATGCCGAACGGCGCGATCGGGACCATGAAGACCAGGCCGTAGACCAGCAGGTCGCCGAAGGTGAGGGAGCGCTTGAGCTCCTGCTTGTAGCCGAAGGACTCCACGCCCTGCGCGCTCGCGGCGGGGCTCGCGCCGCCGAGGGTGGGGGCGCCCCCGGGGGCGCCGGTGGTGGTGCGGGGCTCGCTCATGGGCGGTCGACTCCGTCTCTCTTCCCGGTGCGGTGCCGGGGCGCGAGCAGAGTAGGACCGATTCCTTCCAGATGGAAGTATCTGTCTCAGGCTGTGAGAAGGTCCGGGATCTCGCGCAGCGCCAGCCCATCGGCGCGGGCCAGCCGGGCGGCCGGTGCGCGGCGGCCGGACCGCGCCGATCCCGCGGGCGAGACCGCCAGTCGGACACCGTCGTAGACGGCCCGGGCGTAGGCGCAGACCACCGGCGCCGACGGGCCGGAGCGCCGGGCATGACGCTCCTGAAGGTCCAGCTGCGCCTCATCGGGGCCGTCACCGGACGAGGCGAACGAGGGCATGCAGGCGTACAGCTCGCCGGTGCCGTCGCCGCCCAGGGCATAGAGGCCGTTCTCCTCCAGCGCCCCGGAGAGCCGCACCACCCGCCGGTCCAGCCCGGCGCGCGCGAACTCGCGGTTGAAGGTCACCAGGTCCCGGCCGACCATGCTCAGCAGCACGCCATCGGCCCGGGTGCGACGGACCAGGTCGAGCAGCGGACCCATGTCCGTGGGGCCGAAGGGCACCAGCGCCTCGCCGACCACCCGGGCGCCGGCCGCGCCCAGCGCCCGGTGGGCGGCCCGGTGCACCGCCCGGGGCCACACGTAGTCGGTGCCCAGCAGCACCCAGCGGCGTGCCCGGCGGTGCGCGACGAGCCAGCTGAGCGCCGCGGCGTGCTGCCCCGCGGGGGAGGCTCCGGTGCGCAGGACGCCGGGGCGCGGGCGCCCGCCCTCGTGCGGCGGGGTGAAGACGTACCGGGCACCCGGCGGCAGGGCGCGCTCGAGCGCGCGGTGCACGTCGCTGGTGTGGAACCCGACGAGGACGTCGAAGGCCCCGGCCGCGAACAACGACGCCGCCTCGGCCGCGACGACCTCCGCCGCTCGCCCGGAGTCGACCGCGACCAGCCGCACCTCCCGGCCGTCCACGCCGCCGGCCGCGTTGAGCTCGTCGGCGGCCAGCCCGGCAAGGTCCAGGGCCGAGGGCGCGATCAGGGCGAGCGGACCGGACAGCGGCACCGCCAGCCCGACGTGCAGCGCATCGGTCCGCGGGCCCGCGAGCAGCAGCTCCCACGGATCGAGCAGAGGCCTGGCAGCGGTCACGGCGAGAAGTATGGTCTCCCCATGTTCCCGGGCGGTGACGTCGAGGCGGTAACCGCCGCAGACGACCTGGTCGAGCTGCTGACGGTGACCCAGCGCCGGGTGGCCGGCGGTGTGGCGGCCGCGCTCGCCGAGGACGGCGGCACGCTCGACGGGTACCGGCTGCTCCGGGCGCTCACCGGCGGCGGGCGCACGATGGGGGAGCTCGGGACCGCGCTGCACCTGCCCGCGCCGACCTGTACCCGGCTGGTGGACGGTGCGGTCGACCAGGCGCTGGCCTACCGGCTGCCGCACCCCGAGGACGGGCGCAAGGTCGTCGTCCACCTCTCCGGCCCTGGCCGCGACCGGCTGCGCCGCTGGGAGGGCCTGGTGCGGGCGCACGAGGCGGCGCTGGCCGCCTCCCTGGGCCCTGCCCGTGTCGAGGGGTTGCGCCGGGCGCTGGGCGAGCTGGCCACCCCGGAGGGCTGAGCCGCCGGACGCGTGCGGGGAACGGGGGTCCGCGCGCTCCTGCCCTCGTGCGAGGGTCTTCCCGAGACCGATGGAGGAGTTGGCATGACCTGGCCCCGGCCGGTCCCGGTGATCGGTGACCAGACGCACGCCGCCGAGCGGGCCGCCGATCCCGCGGGCTGGGCCTTGGACCCCGCGACGGTGGAGGCGCTGCACGCGGTCGTCGCGGCCCGCCGGGACATCCGCCGCTACCGGCCCGACCCGGTGCCGCCGGAGCTGCTGCGGTCGGTGCTGGAGGCCGGTCACCGGGCCCCGTCGGTGGGGCACTCGCAGCCCTGGCGGTTCGTCGTCGTCACCGAGCAGGGCACCCGCGACCGCGCCGCGGTGCTCGCCGACCGCGAGCGGCTGCGCCAGGCCGAGCTGCTGACGCCCGACCGCCGCGCGCGGCTGCTGGACCTGCAGCTCGAGGGCATCCGGGAGGCGCCGCTGGGCGTCGTCGTCGCCTGCGACCGCCGCACCCATGCCACCGGCGTGCTGGGCCGGGCGACCTTCCCGGACGCCGACCTGTGGAGCTGCGCCTGCGCGATCCAGAACATGTGGCTCGCCGCCCGCGCCTCGGGGCTGGGCATGGGCTGGGTGACGCTCTTCCAGCCGGCCGACCTCGCCGCGCTGCTGCACCTGCCGGAGGGGGTGCAGACCCTCGGCTGGCTCTGCCTGGGCTGGCCCGACGAGCGCCCGCCCGAGCCCGGGCTGGTGCGCCACGGCTGGTCCCACCGCGCCCCCCTCGAGGACGTCGTGCTGCGGGAGCGGTGGCCGGCCGACGACAGCCCGGCCGCCCCCGTCAGCCACCTCGCGGGGCCGCGTCCCGAGGCGGTGGTCGCCGCGCGCGACACCGGTGACGACCTGCTCGCCGTCCCCGGGTCGCTGGGGGTGCTCGACCGCGCCGTCGACCGCGTCCTCGCCCTGCCCGGGTCGGTGCCGGACGCCGGCACGCTGGTCGTCGTCGCCGGCGACCACCCCGTCGCCCACGCGCACGCGGTCTCGGCCTACCCGCTCACCGTGACCGCCGACGTGCTGGCCGCCACCCGCACCGGGGAGTCGCTCGGGGCGTCGACCGCCCGCCAGGCCGGGCTGCGGGTGCACGCGCACCACGCGGTGCCGCCGGGGCCGCAGGGCGACCTGCTCACCGCCGACGCCCTGACCGTCGACGCGGCGGCGGCGCTGGTCGAGGAGGGCCGCGCCCTCGGGCGGGAGCTCGCCGCCGCCGGCCTGGTGTGCCTGGGCGAGGTGGGCATCGGCAACACCACGGTGGCCGCCGCCCTCGCCTGCGGCCTGCTGGGGCTCGACCCCGACGATGCCGTCGGCCTCGGCGCGGGCGCCGACGCGGCGATGCTCGACCGCAAGCGCGCCGTCGTCCGCGGTGCCCTGGACCGGGTCCGGGAGGAGCGCGGCTCCGCCGACCCGATGACCCTCCTCGCCGCGCTCGGGGGGCCGGAGATCGCGGTGCTCACCGGCGTCACGCTCGGCGCCGCCGCGGCCGGCGCGCCGGTGGTCCTCGACGGGCTGGTCACCTCCGTGGCCGCCGCCGTCGCGGTGCGCCTGGAGCCGGCCGCCCAGACGGCGCTGGTCGCCGGCCAGCGCAGCCGCGAGCGCGGGCACGCCGCCGTCCTCACCGACCTGGGGCTGGAGCCGCTGCTGGACCTGCGCCTGCGGGCCGGCGAGGGCGTCGGCGCCGCGCTGGCCGCGCAGCTGCTGCTCACCGCGCTGCGGGCCCGGCGCACCGCCGGGCGGGTCTCGTGAGCCTGCGCCGACCGCGGCGCACGCTGGTGCTCGGGGGGGCGCGCTCGGGCAAGTCGCGGCACGCCGAGCAGCTGCTGGGCCGCGCCGGGCAGGTCGAGTACGTGGCCTGCGGCCTGCCCGCCGACGGCGGTGACCCGGAGTGGGCCGACCGCGTGGCCCTGCACCGCGACCGCCGCCCGGCGAGCTGGCGCACCCGCGAGACCGTCGACCTGGTCGGCGTGCTGGGGGAGGCGGGCCCGCCGCTGCTGGTGGACTGCCTCTCCACCTGGCTGGCCCGCGCGATGGACGACTGCGGGGTCTGGACCGGGGAGCAGGGCGCGGACGAGCGGCTGGCCCGCGCGGTCGACGACGTCGTCGCCGCCTGGACGGGCACCCGCCGCCGGGTGGTCGCGGTCAGCAACGAGGTCGGCTCCGGCGTCGTGCCGGCGACCGTCTCGGGGCGCCGCTACCGCGACGAGCTGGGCATCCTCAACGCGCGGGTGGCGGCGGCGTCGCAGCGGGTGTGGCTGGTCACCGCCGGCATCCCGCAACGGCTCCGGTGACCGGGCCCGCCCGCGGCGGGCCGCTCGCCGCGCTCGGGGTCTTCAGCGTGCTGCCGGTGCCGCCGTCGGCCCGCGTGCCCGGCGCCGGCGTGCTGCGGTGGCTACCGCTGGTGGGCGCGCTGCTCGGGGCGCTGGCGTTCGTGCCGGCGCTGGCGGTGTGGCGGGGGAGCGACGGCGGCGCCCCGCTGCTGGCCGCCGCGGTGGTGGTGGGCGCGCTCGCCCTGCTGACCCGCGGGCTGCACCTCGACGGCACCGCCGACCTCGCCGACGGCCTGGGCAGCGGCCGCCCGGCCGAGCAGGCGCTGGCGATCATGCGGCGGCCCGACGTCGGCGCGTTCGGGGTGGCCGCCCTCGTCTGCCTGCTCGTGGTCCAGGTGGCGGCGCTGGGGGCGGTGCTGGACGACTCCTCGCGGACCGCAGGCCTGGTCTGCGTCGTCCTGGCGACGACGGCCGGCCGGGTGGCGGTGCTGCACGCGGCGGCGCGCCCACCGGCGGCGGGCTCGGCGCTCGGCGTCCTGGTGGCCGGGGCGGGAACGCCCGCGGTCCGGTGGACGGCGACGCTGCTGCTCCTCGCCGCCGCGGCCGGGCTGCGGCTGCTGGCGGGTGGCTCCCCGGCCGACGCCGGCTGGGCGGTCGCCGCGGTGCTGGTCGCGCTGGCGGCCGCGGCGGCGCTGACCGCGCACGCCGGCCGCCGGCTCGGCGGGGTCACCGGCGACGTCTTCGGCGCCGCCGTGGAGACCGGGACGACCACGGCACTCGTCGTGCTGGCCGCCGGGACCGCCTGGGCCTGAGCGAGCGGAGCTCTCAGTCCCGCGCGGCGGATCGGGCCCACCGTCGCGGGCTGTCGCCGGTCCACCGCCGGAAGGCGTGCACGAAAGCCGAGGCCTCCGAGTAGCCGATGCGCTCGGCGACCTGCTCCACGCTCAGCCCGACGGTCGCGAGGAGCTCCTCGGCCAGGTGCCTGCGGGTCTGGTCGACGACGGCGCGGAAGCTCGTCCCTTCCTCGTCCAGGCGGCGCCGCAGCGTCCGCACGCTCATGTGCAGCTCGGCCGCGACCGCCTCCTGGCCGGGCATCCGCTGCGGGTGGCGGAGCAGCACGTCCCGCACCTGGCCGCTGAGCCCCCGGCGGTGGACACGGCGCTCCAGCAGCTCGCGGCACTGCGCCTCGCACAGCGCGGCGGTCAGCGGGGCGGCCTGGGGGAGCGGCTGGTCGAGCAGCACGGCGTCGAAGACCAGGACCGACCGCGGCGCGGCGAACCGCGGCGGGACGCCGAACGCCTCCGCGTAGGGCGCGGGGTCGGCGGGCTCGGGCAGCCGCAGCTCCACCCGGCGCGGCACGACCGGCCGGCCCAGGGACTCCCGCCACAGCTGCAGGGCCGCCGAGCTGTCGCGCAGAAGGACGAACCGGCGCACCGGGTCGGGCAGCTCGAGGTCGTCGAAGAAGAGCAGGAGCTCGCCGTCCTCCTCGTGCGCGCTGATCCGGGTGAGCGCGTAGGTCAGGTCGAGGAAGCGCATGGCCACCTCGTGCCCCTCCCGCAGCGTGCGGCTGGAGAGCAGGGCGAAGCCCCAGATGCCGTAGGTGGCCAGCCGGTAGCGCACCCCGGCGGCCAGGCCGCCGTCCTCGGGGAGCGCGCCGACCAGGGCCGCCACCAGCCGGACCTCCTGCTCGGCGCTGATCTCCGCCGCCGGGTCGCGGAGCTGCGCCTCGGTGACGCCGGCCGCCGCGAGCAGGTCGGCCCGGTCCAGGCCGTGCTCCTCCGCGAGCGCGCACAGCAGCGCCGCGCTGCCGGTGCCCCGGGCCGCGGCGTGGACGGAGTTGGCCGAAATCATCAAGGTGCGGCCGATTGTGCCATGGCTCACACCGCGGTCCCGCCCTTACGTTCGCGGACGTCACGGTCGGGCACGGAGGGGACATCACGCATGACGGCGATCGCGCAGGAACCCGCCAGGACGTCGACGACCGAGCACGTCGACGTGCTCATCGTCGGTGCCGGGATCTCGGGCATCGGGGCGGCCCACCACCTCAAGGACCGCTTCCCGGGACGGACCTTCACCGTCCTCGACGCCCTCGACGACCGGGGCGGCACCTGGTGGACGCACCGCTACCCCGGCGTCCGGTCGGACAGCGACCTCTTCACCTTCGGCTACCAGTTCAAGCCCTGGCGCGGCGCCTCGATCGCCACCTCGGCCGAGATCCTGTCCTACCTCGACGAGGTCATCGCCGAGGACGACCTGGCCGGGAGCATCCGCTACCGGCACCGCGTGACCTCGGCGAGCTGGTCGTCGGCCGAGCGGCGGTGGACCGTGCGGGTCAGCCGCGAGGACACCGGCGAGGAGCTGACCCTCACCACCGACTTCCTGTGGATGTGCCAGGGCTACTACGACCACGGGCAGCCCTACCGGCCGGAGTGGCCCGGGACGGACCGCTTCCGCGGGGTGGTGGTGCACCCGCAGCAGTGGCCGGACGACCTCGACCACACCGGCAAGCGCGTCGTCGTCATCGGCTCGGGCGCGACCGCGGCGACGATCGTCCCGGCCATGGCGGAGACCGCCGCGCACGTGACCATGCTGCAGCGGTCCCCGACCTTCTTCTTCGCCCGTCCCCGGACGCACGAGCTCGCCGAGACCCTGCGCGCGCTCGACGTGCCCGACGACTGGACCCACGAGATCCTCCGCCGCGCCTACATCGCCGAGGGCGACGAGATCACGCGGATGTCGTTCGAGTCGCCTGACGAGCTGCGCGAGATGCTCATCGAGGCGATGCGTCCGCTGCTGCCGGAGGGCTTCGACATCGCCAAGCACTTCAGCCCGACCTACCGGCCCTGGCAGCAGCGGCTCGCCCTGCTGCCCGACGGCGACATGTTCACCGCCATCCGGGAGGGCAAGGCCTCGGTCGTCACGGACACGATCGACACCTTCACCGAGACCGGGATCCGCACCTCCTCGGGCGAGGAGCTGGAGGCCGACATCGTGGTGACCGCCACCGGGTTCGACCTGTGCCTCTTCGGCGGGATCGCGTTCACCGTGGACGGCGAACCGGTGGACTTCACCCAACGGGTCACCTGGCGCGGCACGATGATCAGCGGCGTGCCCAACATGGCGTACGTGTTCGGGTACTTCCGCGCGAGCTGGACGCTGCGGGCCGACCTGGTGAGCGAGCTCGTCTGCCGGCTCCTGGCGCACCTGGAGGAACGCGGCGCCTCCGTCGTCGTCCCCACGCTGCGCCCCGAGGACGCGGACATGCCGCTGCGGCCCTGGGCCGATCCGGAGAACTTCAACTCCGGCTACGTCATGCGCTCGGTGGACCGCATGTTCAAGCAGGGGGACCGCGAGCCGTGGACCCACCTGCTGGAGTACGCCCACGAACGGACGGCGCTGCCTGCCGTCGACCTCGACGACGGGTCGCTGGTCTACCGCTGACCGCCCGCCCCGCCCACTCCCACCCGCACAGATCTGGAGACCACGTGCCCGTCGACCCGCACATCGCCGCGATGCTGACCATGATGGAGGAGGCCGGGCTGCCGCCCATGTACGAAGGCACCCCCGAGGCCGGGCGGGCGCTCTACCTGGCGCTCACCCACGGCGCGCGCACCCCCGAGCAGCTGGTGCCGGTGGCCAGCACGGAGGACCGGACCGTTCCCGGTGCCGAGGGCGACCTGAAGGCCCGCGTCTACCGCCCCGAGGGTCAGGGGCCGTTCCCCACGGTCGTGTTCTTCCACGGCGGCGGCTGGGTGATCGGCGACCTGGACACCCACGACAACATGGCCCGCAACGTCTGCCGGGGCAGCGGCGCCGTCGTCGTCGCCGTCGACTACCGGCTCGCCCCGGAGCACCCGTTCCCGGCGGCGGTGGACGACGCCGTGGCGGCCGCCCGCTGGATCGCCGCCCACCTGGACCAGTTCGGCGGCGACCAGCGGCTCGGCGTCGCCGGCGACAGCGCCGGGGGCAACCTCTCCGCGGTCGTCGCGCAGGCCCTGCACGCCGACGGCACGCCGATGACCGCCCAGTTCCTCATCTACCCGGCGGTCGACGCCGAGGGCGAGTACCCGTCGCGGATCGAGAACGCCAAGGGCTACTTCCTCGAGAAGGACACCATGGACTGGTTCTACGGGCACTACGCCGAGGGCTGGGACGACGCCATGGACCCGCGGCTGTCGCCGCTGCACCACGGGGACCTCTCCGGGCTCCCGCCCGCGGTCGTCGTCACGGCCGAGTACGACCCGCTGCGCGACGAGGGCGAGGCGTACGGCGAGGCGCTGCGCGCGGCGGGCGTGACCGCCGAGGTCCTCCGCTACGACGGCATGATCCACGGCTTCTTCGACATGGGGACGATCTCGCCGGCCGCCCACAAGGCGATCGAGGAGTCCTGCGCCCGGTTCGGGGAGCTGCTGCACCGCTGAGGGGACGACGCGGCGGAACCCCTGTCCCGGTTCCGCCGCGCTCCTCACGCCTCCGGGAACAGCGCCCGCAGGCCCAGGCGCGTGGGCCGCTGGAACGGCCGCCAGGCGTCCTGGGGCTGCGCCAGCCGGTCGGCGACGATCCACAGCACGGCCGGGTCCACCCCCATGCCCAGGTGGCTCGCGTGCACGGCGACGTTCTCGCTGGTCGGTCCCTCCTGCTGGAGGCAGGTGCGCCAGTCGACGACGCCGTCCCACCGCGAGTAGACCGAGGTGCTCGGCACCGGCAGCGGCCGGGCGGGGCGCACGTCCTGCACCGCCCGCAGCCGTCGCAGCTCGCCGTAGGTGCCGGCGCGCGTGCCGGCAGGGCGCGCCCGGGAGGTCACGGCGGCGAACGGGGAGCCGAGTGAGACCACCTGCCGCACCAGACGGGGCGAGCGCTCGGCCAGCCGGCGGGCGAAGATGCCACCCAGGCTCTGCCCGACGATGCTCACCGGGCCTCCGTGCTCGTCGGCGAGCCGCCGCACCAGGTCGCGGACGCCGTCCACGACCTCCGGCCGCGGCCCGTGGTTGCGGCCGAGGTCCCAGCCGACGGCCGGGTAGCCGAGGCGGCCCAGCCAGCGGCGCAGCGTCCGGGTGGAGACGTCGGAGGCCAGCCACCCCGGCAGGACGACGACCGGGTGCGGCTCGCCGCGCGGGGCCCACCGCAGCAGCGGGGTGCCGGCGGCGAGCGCACCCGCGCTCATCACGGCGCGGACGGGCTCGGTGAGGGCCAGCAGGTCGTCGGTGCGGGCGGCGCGGGGGCGCCCGGACGGAGTGCTCACCCGACCTGCATGCCCGCGAGGCGCAGGTGTCAGTCGCCCGGTGGGAGCACCCGGGGCACGAACACCTCGTCGATCGGCCGCGGGCCGACGTACTGGCGGCAGGTGCACGGCACCCAGCTGTGCCCGGACCAGCGGCCGCGCTTGTCGTAGGTGTCCCGGCGCAGCTCGGCGTAGCAGGTGTTGGTCCCGGTGTCGTGCTGGCTCAGGGTGTGCCCGCAGCCGCACAGCGGCGTGACCGGTGGCGGCGGGGCGCTGCCCCGGCGGCGGCCCATCCGGCCGGCGAGGAAGCCGGCGCCCAGCAGCCCGGCGCCCACCAGCAGGCTGATCGGATCCATCTGCGTGCACCTCCCGCGCGAGGCCTCCGACGGTAGCGCGCGCGGGCCGCCCGCACCGGCGTGCGGGTCGGGCCTCGCGTTGCGCCCGAACCGGAGCCGTGTTCGCCCGATCGAGGGGATTGAGCGGGAGTGATCTGGGGCACGTGTGACCCGTGGACACGTACGCCGTGGGATTCGCCCGACCCGACCGCTGGTCGGCCGGGCAGCGGACCGAGCAGAGCTACCCGTGGCACGCCGTCGAGGCGCACCGCCCGCCGGCCGAGCTGGACGGCGAGGTCGAGCTGGCCGTCTGCGGCGCCATCGTCCAGGTCTGGGGCTCGCAGAGGTGGGAGCGCGTCGGCGTCGGCCGCACCGGCTGCCCCGAGTGCGCGCGCATCACCGCCGTCGACAGCCGGCTGACCTCCGCCCGCTGACCCCCGGCCGGCCGGCTCAGCGCTTCTCGGGCTTCCGGCCGCTGATCGCGGACAGCCCGGTGATCGCCCGCCCGACGATCAGCGCCTGCACCGAGTCGGTGCCCTCGAAGGTGAAGATCGCCTCCATGTCGGCGTGGTGCCGGGCGATGTGGTGGTCCAGGAGGATGCCGTCACCACCGAGGATGTCGCGGGCGTCGGCGACGATCGCCCGGGCCTTGGCCGCGTGGTTCATCTTGGCCAGCGACGCCATGGCCGCGGTCATCCGGCCGGAGTCGGCGAGCTTGGACAGCCGCCAGCACATCAGCTGCATCGAGGTGATCTCGGCGAGCATCCGCGCGAGCTTGTCCTGGACCAGCTGGAACCCCGCGATCGGCTGGCCGAACTGCTCCCGCCGCAGCGCATGGGCCAGCGCGAGCTCGTAGGACGCCGTCGCCAGCCCCAGCGCCCGCCAGGCCACGGTGTACCGGGTCCGGTCGAGCATCTGGGAGACGTCCTTGAAGGAGTGGCAGTTGGCCAGCTTGTTCTCCGCCGGCACCCGGACGTCGGTCAGCGTGATCTCCGCCTGCCACACCGCCCGCAGCGCCGTCTTGCCGGTCATGACGGTGGCCTCGTAGCCCGGCGTGCCCTTCTCCACCACGTAGCCGCCCACCGCGCCGTCCTCACCGCGGGCCCAGATGATCACGTAGTCGGCGATCGAGCCGTTGCCGATCCACTTCTTCTGCCCGTTCAGCACGTAGGCGTCGCCGTCGCGGCGGGCCGAGGTCTCCAGGGCGACGGCGTCCGAGCCGTGCGCGGGCTCCGTGAGGCCGAAGGCGCCGATCTTCTCCAGCCGCGCCATCTCCGGCAGCCAGCGCTCCCGCTGCTCCTCGTCGCCGAGCACGGCGATCGACTGCATCGCGAGGAAGCTGTGCACCCCGTTGAAGGTGCCGATGCTGCCGTCGGCGCGGGCGAGCTCGGCGGCGACGAGGCCCGCGGCGACGTTGCTCATCCCCGGGCACCCGTAACCCTCGATGGTGCCGCCGACGACCCCCACCCCCGCGAGCTTCTGCGCCATCTCGAACGGGAAGTCCGCGCGCTCCCAGTAGTCGTTGATGTGCGGTGTGACCTCGGCGTCGCAGAAGGCGCGCACCCGGTCGCGGAGCTCGATCTCGGCGGGCTCGAGCAGGTCCTCGATGGCGTAGAAGTCTGGGCTGTCGACGGTCACGACCCCGAACGTACGGCGAACCGGCGGATGCTGCCCCTCGTGCAGCGTGCTATCACGCATCGACCGGCAGAGGCGCCGGCCGGACCGATCGGCGCGGTGCTGGGAGGGGGCCTGCCGCGGTAGCTTGCGTCGTCCCGGTTCCCGCCCCAGGAGCTCCGTTGCCGTTCTTCGTCCACTTCGCCCGGTTCGTCCGGCTGCGCCTGAGCGGCTGGCGGCTGCCGCTCGCCGTCGCGGCGTTCGTCTTCCTCTCCAGCTGGCTGGCGATGGCGCTGGTCGAGCCGGCGGACAGCGGGATCACCGCGCCGGGCACCTACTGGTGGTACTTCCTCGTCACCGCCGCGACCGTGGGCTACGGCGACGTCTTCCCGAGCTCGACCGGCGGCCGGTTGATCGGCGCCTACGTGATCGTGGGCGGCATCGTCACCCTGACCCTGCTGTTCACCCAGCTGTCCGAGGCCCTGCAGTCGCTGCGGGGCCGGCGTCTGAGAGGTGTGGTCCCCCTGGACATGTCCGACCACGTGGTGCTGCTGGGCTACTGGCCCGGGCGCACCGAGCGGATCGTCGCCGAGCTCACCGCCGAGGGGCGGACCCAGGTGGTGCTCTGCGCCTGGGACGAGGTCGGCGAGAACCCGATGCCCGACGTGCCGGCGGTGCACTTCGTCCGCGGCGACCTCACCCACGAGGACGTCATGCGGCGGGCGTGCGTGCCGGCGGCGCGGACGGTGGTCATCGACGCCCGGGACGACAACGAGACGCTCGCCGTCGCGGTCGCCGTCGAGCACGCCCGGCCGGGGGTCCACCTCGTCGCCGCCCTGCGCGACCTCGAGCGGCGGGAGACGCTGAGCTACGTCAGCGCCGGGGTGCAGGCCGTGCAGTGGCACATGCCCTCGCTGCTGACCGAGGAGGCGAACGACCCCGGGATCACCCAGGTCTACAGCGAGCTGATGACCCACGGCGGGCGCAACACCTACTCGCTGACGGTGCCGCGGGGCTTCCCGCACGGCACGTTCGGCGAGTGCCAGCGCCACTTCGGCGCGACCTTCGGCGCGACCGTGCTCGCGGTGCGCGGCCCCCAGGGGCTCGCGGTCAGCCCGACGTGGGACACCCCGCTGGAAGCCGGGACGACGCTGTACTACGTGGCCGAGGGCCGCATCCCCGCCCGGCAGCTCACCGGCGGGGCCCGCTCCCAGGCCTAGGAGGGGTGGCCCTCGAGGTCCCCCTCGTCGCCCTGCGGCGCCTCGCGCGGGGCGCTCTGCGCCTCCAGGGACGCCGCCATCTCGGGCGACTCCTGCTCCAGGGCGATGTCGCGGGGCTGCGGCGTCTCGGGCTCCGGCGTCGTCATGCCCCCACCCTGCCGCAGCGCACCCCGGCCCGCTGCCTCACCAGGCTCACAGCCAGGCCGGGCGGAAGACCACGGTGCCCGACCGCGCCGGCACGTCCAGCACCACGGTGCCGGTGACTGCGGAGGACGGCGCCAGCGGACCGCCCGGGAAGGCCGCCGCACCGGTGTCGCAGGAGCCGGCGGGTGCGCCGCCGGTGGCCACGCTCCCGTCGTCCCCCACCAGGCGGAAGTCGCCGGGCCCCACGCTGCGCTCCCCACCCAGGGGGGCCAGGTCGGCGCCGGTGGTCACCGTGATGCGGACGGCCACCAGCGTGCCGATGCCCGCGACGACGGAGCTGTCGGCGCAGGACGCGCCCGCGAGGACGTGTTCCACGGTGACGGTGAGGGCGGAACCGCCTGCGGGGTCGGGCACGTCCACGGCGGATCCCGGGACGATCACGACCGGCGGCGGCTCCACCGGCGCCGGCTCGACCGGCTCGGCGGGCGGCGGCTCCACGGCGGGTGGCGGCGGCTCCTCGACAGGCGGCGGCTCCTCGACAGGCGGCGGCTCCGCGGCCGGGGGTGGCTCCACCGGGGGTGGGTCGGTGGGCGTCGGGTCGGCCGGTGAGGGGGCCGCGGGTGTCGGGTCCGTGGGCGTCGGGACGGCGGGTGTAGGGACGGCGGGTGAGGGGGCCGCGGGGGTCGGCTCCGTGGGTGAGGGGTTCGCGGGCGGCAGGGTGGTCGCCGGTGGGGTGGTCGCCGGGGAGGGCTGCACCGAGGAGGACGGTCCGGACGGCGGCAGGGTCGTCGCCGGTGGGGTGGTCGCCGGTGGGGTGGTCGCCGGGGAGGGCTGCACCGAGGAGGACGGTCCGGACGGCGGCAGGGTCGTCGCCGGTGGGGTGGTCGCCGGGGAGGGCTGTACCGAGGAGGACGGTCCGGACGGCGGCAGGGTCGTCGCCGGGGCCGTGGACCCGGCGGGCGGTGCCGGGTGGGTGGGCGGCGCGACGGCCTGGTCCCGGGACTCACCGCGGTCCGCCGCGGACGGGGGCGGCGCGGTCGTGGGCGCCGCCGGCGCCGCGGAGGGGCCGGGGCCCGAGTCGAGGTCGAGTTCGGCGTCGAGGGCGGCGTCGACGGCGGCGTCGAGGGCGCGCTCGGCCGATGACACCACCTTCCGGACGGAGCTGACGGAGACGGCGGGGGAATCGGCGACGGGGGCGGCCGCGGCGGGCGCGCCAGGGAGGAACCAGTCGGCGGAGCCGGGGGGGAGCGCACCGATGGTCGGGATCACCAGCGGCCCCATGCCGGCGCCCTCGGGCAGGACCCAGGCCTGCGGGTCCACCCGGTCGTCGGCTGCCACCTCCACGGCGCCGGCCACCGGCACCGGTGCCCCGAACCCGGTCAGGGCGAGCAGGGCCGCGGAGCCCACGCCGCCGGTCATGGCGGCCAGCGCACGCAGCCGGCGGCGGGCCAGCAGCTGGGCCTGGTACCGGGCCGGCGGCGACGGCCGTGGTGCCGACCGAGCCGGGACCACGCGCCGGCGCACCGGCGGTGCCACCGGCCGGGCGGCGGAGGGATCGCGCGGGAACGGCGTCGGTCGCCGTGGCCCGCAGCCGGCTCCGGGGGCAGGGGAGACGGACCGCGGGTCGCCGCCCGGATCGGCTCCAGGCGCCGGCGGGGGCGAGGTGGTCATCGTCATCACCGCCAGGGTCTGCGAGCCGGGGGAACATCCGGGGAGGAGCGGTCGAACGCTAACCGGCGGCACGGCGTCCCGGAGCTGGTCCGGAGTCGGAACCGATCCGTTCACCCACTCTTGGGGGTCGGCACGTCCCCCCGGTCTGGCCGGTCGGCGCCCGGGCAGCGGCACCTCCGGGTAATCCGTGGTCAGCGGTGCTCGGTCAGACCGTCCACGTCACCCACTCCAGCGATTCGCCCGACCAGGCGGACGGGCAGTGCCGCCGGTCCTTGTCCGCCCCCGCGCGCACGCGGGCGATGGCGGCACGGGCGAGGGCGGGCTTCCGGGCCTGCCGCAGCACCCGGCTGCGCAGGATCTTCGCCACCACGCGGGGATCCCGGGACCGGACGGCCATCAGCAGCAGCTGCACCGCCCAGCTGGTGTGGTCGAGGTCCATGGGTGCCGCACCGGTGCGGTACTTCCGCTCGATGGCCACGAGCTCCCGGTCCAACCCGACCGGGTCGTGGAACATGCTGTCGGAGTGCCGGTAGTAGCCGACGAGCGGCCTGTTCACCGGCGCAACCGGTGCGGCCAGGGCGAGCCGGTAGTAGAAGTCCCAGTCGGCGAGGATGCTGAGCGCTGGGTCGAACCCACCGACCTGCCGGGCGAGGGCGGTCGCCGCCAGGACGCCGGACCCACCGCCGGGGATGCCGCCGGTGCGCGCCAGCACGGAGGGCGTCGTCTCGGGCGTCGGTGGCTCGTGCCAGTGCAGGGGGCGGAAGGCGTCGTCCACGTGCACCGCCCCGACGGAGGACCAGCCGGCTCCCGGCGCGGCGGCCAGGGCCTCGAGCTGGCTGCGCAGCTTGTCCGGGGCCCAGTAGTCGTCGTCGTCGCAGAGGGCCACCCACGCCGTCCTGGCCACGGCGATCCCCGCGTTCCGCGCCCGGGACACACCCAGGCTCGCGGGGTGGTGGATGATCCGCACCCGGCAGCTCGCCAGGGCGTCCAGGGCTCCGGCCGTGGCGGCGTCGCTCCCGTCGTCCACGACCACGACGTCCACCGGGACACCGTCCTGGGCAAGAGCCGACGACACGCTCCGGCGGACGAGGTCCAGGCGGTTCCGTGTGGGGATGACGACCGTGACGGCGGGCCCCGTCGTCATCGTGCCCAGCCGGCGTACGCGGCCAGCCATTCGGGCGGCGGCGCGGGGGCCGCACCGACCCCGCGCGCGTCGCTGCCCAGCTGGCCGGTGAGGCGGCGGGCCAGCTGCCGGCTCACGGGGACGATGCCGGCCTCCGCCACGCCTCTGCCCAGCAGCCGGACCGCCGTGCCGGGGGCACCCAGCAACTGGGCCATCCGTGCCACCCGGACGTACCAGTGCGCCAGGTCCGGGTCGAACCGCTCGCCACCGGCGAGGTCGCGGTGCTTGTGCCGGAGACGGGTCAGCTCCCGGACCACCCCGTCCGGGTCGTGGTACATGCTGTCGGAGTGCACGTAGTAGGCCAGCAGCGGCTGGTCGACCGCGGCGACGGGCGAGCCGGCA
The DNA here is from genome assembly GCF_054050895.1 of Blastococcus sp. SYSU DS0669. Lineage (NCBI taxonomy): Bacteria > Bacillati > Actinomycetota > Actinomycetes > Geodermatophilales > Geodermatophilaceae > Blastococcus > Blastococcus sp. SYSU DS0669. Next base: position 53,767 of record NZ_JBJHAE010000012.1, read on the forward strand.
CCCAGACGGACGTAGAAGTCCCAGTCGGCCAGGATGGACAGCTCCTCGTCGAAGCCGCCCACGTCCCTCGCCTCCGTGGTGCGGACGAGGACTCCGGAACCGCCCCCCGGAACGGCCGGGCGGCGCGACAGCTCCCCGAGGAGCCGCCCGGAGGCCGGGGCCGGGGCGTACTCCGTCGCCCGGAGGTCGCCGTCGACGTGGAGCGCCCCCACGCAGGACCACAGCGCCCCGGGGACCGCGCGCAGGGCCGCGAGCTGGGCGCGCAACTTGCCCGGCGCCCACAGGTCATCGTCGTCCAGGAAGGCGACCCACGGCGTCCGGACCTCGGCCAGCCCGGCGTTGCGGGCACCCGACACGCCCCTGCTCCGCTCGTGCCTCACCAGCCGGACACGGGGGTGGGCGAGGCCCTCGACCGCGTCCGCCGTCCCGTCCTGGCTCCCGTCGTCGACGACGACGACCTCGGCCTGCACCTCCCGCTGCCGCAGGACGGAGTCGATGGCGCGGAGGACCAGCCGACGACGGTCGCGCGTCGGGATCACCACCGTCACCGCGTCGTCACTCCGGTCGTGCCCGCCGCTCACCTCGGGCCCCCGACCGCGGCCGGCCGCGTGCGGGTACGCCGGTTGCGGAGGTAGAACACGACACCCGCGAGCGCCCCGCTGACCTCGCGTCCGAAGACGCGGTCGCCGGGTTCCCGCCCCCTCGTCACGCGCCGCACGCTCCTGCGCAGGTAGTAGGAGGGCAGGCTCAGGAAGGCGCGCCGCAGGTTGCCGAGATCACCCGTGCGCTCGTACTGCACGAGCAGTGCGGTGACGTGGCCGCGCATGTAGTGGAAGATCTGGCTCCGGAGCCCGGCCATGCCGGCGCGGTGGTGGTGGAAGACCACCGCCGAGGGCTCGTATCGGCAGGTCCGGCCGGCGGCCAGGATGCGGTACCAGTACTCGGAGTCGCCCGAGCACCCGGCGGCGCCGACGTCCAGCCGCTCGTCGAACAGACCCACCTCGTCGACGACGGAGCGGCGGAAGGCCATGTTGGCGCCGGCGCCGATCTCCCAGGCGGGGCAGCCGTAGGGGCGCTTCGCGCGGTAGAAGTCCGGCCCGAAGTCGATCCGCATGAACCCCCGGCCGAAGCCCCATCGGGACTCGAAGATCCACTGCGCCTCCGTGTCGAGCTCGGCCGGCAGCACCAGCCCGGTGACGGCCAACACCTCCTCGTCGTCCTCGAAGGCGGCCACCAGCCGCTCCAGCCAGCGCGGGTGCAGCTCGGTGTCGTCGTCGGTGTAGGCGATCAGGTCCGACCGGGCCGCCAGCAGCCCCGTGTTGCGGGCGATGTCGAGCCCGGGGCGGTCCTCGCGCACGTAGTGGACCCCCGCGGCGACGGCCACTTCCCGCGTCCGCGGCCCCGTGGAGGCGTTGTCCACCACGATGACCTCGTCCGGCGGGTGGCTCTGCCGCGGGAGGCTGGCCAGGCAGCGGGCGAGCTCCTCCGGCCGGTCACGCGTGCAGATGACCACGCTGACCGTCGGGGTCGGCCGCGCGGCCGGGGCCTCCGGTGCGGGCACCGGCGCGGCCGACGAGAACAGGTCTCGGAGGGCCGCCTCGGGATCGTCCGCGGGCGCCACCCACTTCTGGGCCACCGGCCGGTCCCCGGCCCAGAGGACCAGCAGGGTGAGCCGTCCGGCCCAGTCGCCGGTCGGCACCCGCCCGCGGTCGTCGAAGAGCACGTGGACGACCTCCGCGAAGCCGCCGTCCGCGGCTCGGCCGGTCCTACCGGTGGCACGTCTGCCCAGGAAACCCATGAGTGCTCCTCTTCCCCCGTCCCTGCCCGGTCCCCCGGTCACGTGGCGCTCCACCGGTGCGGCGGCTGCACGGAGCCGCTGGTCGTGGTGCCGAGCACCAGCACCTTCACGCTGTCCCAGCGGTAGTCGTGGGGCACCTCCCAGTCGGGGGAGTAGATACCCGCGTCGACCCAGTAGGCGCCGGGCTCCAGGTCCACCCGGTCGAGGGTCAGCGTGACCTCGCCCGTCCCGGCCAGCGGGACCGAACCGGCCCGGCTCGCCTCGGTGGTCAGGTCGACGATCGGGGCGTCGGTCCCCACCCGGCGCAGCGAGACGCTGAACAGCGCGCTGCTCACCGCGTCGTCGACCGTGCGGTACCGGATGCGGACGGTCAAGCCTCCACCGAGCACCGTGGCGCCGGCCGGGGCGTCCTGGGCCCCGGTGCAGGAGATCCCCGTGACGAGCACGCGCCCGTCCCCCTTGCGATAGCCGCCGTCGGGCAGCTCCTGGGTGGGTCCCGCCCGCTCGTCCAGCGAGCGTTCGTAGGCGTCCAGGACCTCCGCGGCGGGGCCGCGGGCGTGCACCGTCCCGGCGCGCAGCCAGACGACGTCCGTCGCGAGGCGGCGGAGCTGGCCCATGACGTGCGAGGCGACGAGCAGGGCGCAGCCCCGCCCCTGGAGCCGCTCCACGTGCGTCAGGCACTTCTCCTGGAAGGCGATGTCGCCCACCGCGAGCACCTCGTCGATGAGCAGCAGCTCCGGGTCGGTGACGGCGGCCGCCGCGAACGCGAGGCGCAGCTTCATGCCGTCGCTGTAGGTCCGCAGCGGCTCACGCAGGGTCGCCTCGTCCAGCTCGGCGAACTCGGCGATGTCGTCGAGGCGGCCGCGGGCCTGCCGGGGGCTGAGCCCGGCCAGCACCGCCGCCGTGACGGCGTTGTCGGCGCCGGAGAGCTCGTCGTTGGCCGAGGCGTTGAGCGTCAGCAGGCCGGAGACGGCGGCGTGGCGGTGGATCGTCCCGCTCGATGGCTTCGTCAGCCCCGCCGCGATCCGGAGCAGCGTGGACTTCCCCCCGCCGTTGCGGCCGACGACCCCGACGACCTCCCCCGGCCGGAGCGTCAGGTCGACGTCCCGGAGAACCGGTTCCCACCGGCTCCGGCCGGCGCTTCCGGTGAACCGCTGGCGCAGCGTCGCCGCCCCGCCCCGGCGGTAGCGCTTCCCCACCCCCTCGAGCACCAGGACCGGCTCGCTCACAGGTGGTCCAGGAAGTTCGCGGAGGTGCGCGTGTGCAGGGCCCAGCCGAGGACGAAGACCCCGGCGCAGACGGCGGTGACCACGAGCATCTGCGCCGCGCCGGGCACCGTGCCGTCCACCAGCACCTGCCGCTGCGCGGTGATGAGCGCGGCGACGGGGTTCCAGTCGATCAGGGTCTGCAGGAGGTCGTCGGTGACCGCCTGGGCGGTGTAGAAGACCGGGGTCAGGAAGAAGCCCACGGAGAGCACCAGCTGGACCGCCAGGCGGGCGTCCCGCCAGCGGACGTCGGCCACGGAGGCGGCCATCCCGATGCCGAGCATGAGCAGGCCTTGCAGGACGAGCAGGAAGGCGAGCAGGAACGCGGTCACCGGGAGGCGCCCGGTGTCGATCCAGACCACCAGGAGCAGCACCGGCAGGCCGGCGAGGTAGTCGAAGGCGTCGGTGAGGAGGCTGATCGTGGGCACGGCCTGCCGCGGCAGCGTCGGGTGCCCGAGCAGGTCCCTGCGGTCGACGGCGCTGGTGGAGGCGTTGGACACGCCCGCGTTGAACCAGTTCCAGGCGAGGACCCCGACCGCCAGCTCGGCCAGGTAGTCCGGCCCACCGCCGGAGAAGAGCGCGGAGAACACCAGCCCGAGGACGAGGAACCGGGCGACGGCGGGGGCCAGCGCCCACAACCAGCCGAGGAAGGCGGCCTGGTAGCGGATGCGGAACTCGCGCGCGGTCAGGTGCAGGACCACCTGCACGGTGCGCCGCAACCTCTGGGTGCGCGGCCGCGACCGGCCGGCGGGAGGCGACGCCGGGGGGTGGCTCACCGTGTCCGCCCGCGTGCGCGGATCCACCGGGGGATGCCGGCCAGCGACCCGCCGACCTCCGCCCGCAGGAGGCGGACCGGGTAGTCGTCGCGCAGCCGGACGACCCACCAGGCGCGGCGCGCGTACTCGCGGGGGAGGGCCAGGACGAGCCGGGCCAGGCCGCGCACGTCGTGGTGGCGGACCAGCAGGTCGAGCAGGTAGCCCACGTGCTCGGCGGCGGATACCCGCAGCCGGGTGCCGAGGGCCGAGCCCGAGGAGCCGTGGTCGCGCAGCACCACGGCCGTCGGCTCGTAGACCACCCGTCCACCGGCCACCAGGACCCGGTGCAGGTACTCGGTGCCGGCCTCGGCTCCCAGGGCGGGGTCGAGTTCCCCCAGGCGGTGCAGGGCCTCCCGGCGGATCGCCGCGTTGGACAGCGTCCCGATCCGCCACGTCGGCGCCGGCCCCCGCCCCGTGCGCACCCACGACCGGTCGAGGACCTGCCGGTGCGGGCCCCCGTCCAGCCTGCCCAGGTCCTCGAGCAGCTGGGCCTCGAGAGATCCCGGGTCCGCCGGCAGGACGTTCCCCGTCACCGCCGTCACGGACCGGTCGCCGAACGGGCCGACCAGCGCCTCGAGCCAGCCGTCGGCGGGCGTCACGTCGTCGTCGAGGAAGACCACTACCTCGCCCCGGAGGTGGGGGAGCGCCGCATTCCAGGCTGCGGCGCGCCCGAGCCCCGGTGCGTGCACGAGCTCCACCCCGGGGCTGTCGGTGGCCACGGGCGGGCCACCGCCGGGCGTGGTGTCCACGACGACCACCTGGAGCACCCGGCCGCTCGTGGCCGGCAGGGCCGCGAGGCCGGCCGGCACGGTGGCGGGACCGCCCCCGGTCACCAGCAGGATGCTGATCGCGGTGGCGTCCGGCGCTCCCGTGGCGCCTGCCGGCCGGGCGTCCGCCGGGGTGAGCGCGCCGTCCTCCCCGAGGGCTACGTCCTGCCAGGACGCTCCCGGGGTGAGCACCGCCGGACCCAGCCGGCCGACGATCTCCCAGCGGAGCCGGGCCGGCGAAGGGCGGGAGCCGGCGGTCCGGATCGAGACGTCGGCCTGCGGCCGCCCGTCCCGCTCCACCCGCACGCGCAACCGCCGCGCGCGTCGGTGGTCCTCGACGGGACGGAGCGTGGACGGGTCGGGCAGCCGCCCGGCGACCAGGTCGACGAGGATCGCCGGATCCGGGCTCCGCGGGGAGCGACGGGTCGGGCGCGGGTGGACCAGCGGTGGCGCGGTGGGTTCGTGCGGGTGGCGTGCGGACTCCGCCTCCGCCTGCGCCCGGGCGCGCGCGTACAGCCGCCCGCCCAGCGCGTCGAGCATCCCGCGGGTGTCCGCGCGCACCACCGCCCCCGGCCACACGCGCGGCCAGAGCAGGCTGCGGAGGTTGCCGCGCAAGTGGTGACGACCCGCCCACCGGGCGCCGAAGGCCAGCAGCGCGCGCGCCTGCGCGGGCCCGTACCGGGGACCGGCCCCGGCGAAGATGCTGTAGACGCCGGTGCCGTTGCCGGCCATCTGGCGGGCGAGCTCGGGCATCGTCCGGCGGTGCACGTGGCGCACCACGGCCGTGGGCTCGTAGACGAGCAGCCCGCCGGAGGCCAGCACGCGGAAGTACATCTCGAGGTCCCCGCCGCCCCCGGTGGGGGTGCCCACGTCCAGCGCGGGGTCGAAGCCACCCAGCGCCAGCGCGTCCTCCCGGAGGAGCGCCATGTTGGCTCCCGTGCCCGCGACACCGGTGCCGGGGTAGAACTGGGCGGCGACCTCGCCGGACGCGACGCTCACGGACATCCACCGGCGGGCGTAGCCGCGGCCGAACCCCCCGAACGCCTCGAACAGCACCTGCGCGCGCGTGGCGAGCTCGGCGGGTGCGACCAGCCCGGTCACCACGACGGCGTCGGGCTCCTCCGCGAACGCGCGCACGATGCCCCGCAACCAGCAGGGGTGGACGAGCACGTCGTCGTCGGTGAAGGCCACGATGCGCGTCCCCGCCTCGAGGAGGGCGCGGTTGCGCGCCCAGTCCAGGCCGGCCCGGGGTTCGCGGACGTAGCGCACCCCGAACTCCTCGGCCACCTGACGGGTGCGGTCGTCCCGGGAGGCGTTGTCGACCACCAGCACGTCCGCCGGGCGGGTGTCGAGACCGGCGACGGCCTCGAGGCAGCGGCGGAGGTCGTCGGGTCGGTCACGGGTGCAGATCGCGACCGTCACCACGGAGCCGTCCACCGGCGGCAGGTCCGGGTGGCCCACCCGCGGCAGGCCGTGGGAGGACGCCTCCGCGACGCCGCCCGGAACGGCCAGGCAGTCCCTCAGCAGGTGCTCCGCGACGGCGCGCGCGCATTCCCGGGCGGCGACCCGGGGGAGGGCCGCGAGCACGGTCGCGGGGTCGCCCGGCACGGTGATCTCGCCGATGGGCTCGCCGTGGAACCAGACGAGCGCGTGCACGCCCTCGGCCGGCTGCTCGAACGCCGTCAGCGCGGGGAGGAGGGTGGCCGTGCGGCGGTCCAGGTCGACGTCGGCGACGGCGAGGGCGCGGTAGTGGCGTGACCCGTCCGGACGGCGCATGCGCAGGCTGCCCCGCGCGGACAGGCGGCGCCGACGGGGCCCCGGAGGCATGGCGACCGGGTCGTCGGGCGCTCCCGGGACGACACCTTCGGCCGGGACGTCGAACCCGGCGGCCAGCCCCTCCGCGGCCGCCGGCGTGACCGGTTCAGGCGGCACGCCGGGGTTCCTGGTCGCGGAACCACTCCACCGTCGTGGCCAGACCCTCCCGGACGGGGATCGAGGGCTCCCAGCCGAGGACCTCCCGGGCGAGCGCGATGTCGGGCTGCCGCACGTGGGGGTCGTCCTGCGGCCGGGAGATGAACGAGATCGGCGACGGGGAGCCGGTCACCTCCAGCACCATCCGGGCGAGGTCGAGGACGGACATCTCGAACGGGTTCCCGATGTTGACCGGACCGGGGTGCTGGGAGCGGAGGAGGCGGAGCACGCCGTCGACGAGGTCGCTCACGTAGCAGACCGAGCGGGTCTGGGTGCCGTCGCCGGCGACGGTCAGGGGTTCCCCGGACAGGGCCTGGCGGATGAACGTGGGGATCGCGCGGCCGTCGTCCGGTCGCATGCGCGGACCGAAGGTGTTGAAGATCCGCACGATCGTCGTGTCCACCCCGTGGAAGGTCCGGTACGCGGTGGCGAGCGCTTCGGCGTACCGCTTGGCCTCGTCGTAGACCCCGCGGGGGCCGACCGGGTTGACGTGCCCCCAGTAGGTCTCGGGTTGCGGGTGGACCTGCGGGTCGCCGTAGGTCTCGCTCGTCGAGGCCAGCAGCAGCCGGGCGCCCTTCTCCCGCGCCATCCCCAGGGCGTGCAGCGTGCCGATGGCGCCGACCTTCAGCGTCTCGATCGGCAACCGGAGGTAGTCGATCGGCGATGCCGGGCTCGCGAAGTGCAGCACGTGGTCGACCGGCCCCGGCACGTGGATGTAGTTGGTGATGTCGTAGGTGACCAGCCTGAAGTTCGGCAGCGGCAGGAGGTGCTGCACGTTGGCCGGGGTCCCGGTGGACAGGTTGTCCAGGGCGACGACCTCGTGCCCCTCGGAGAGCAACCGTTCGCAGAGGTGGGAACCGAGGAAGCCGGCACCACCGGTCACGACGACACGCGCCACGCGTTCCTCCAGACCCCCGGGCCGTCTCCTGAGCCGGGAGCGGCGACCACTCAACCTGATCACCCTCGGACGGGGGTGGCAAGGCGCGGGGTCGAGCACCTCCCCTCGGCGGGTGAGCACCCCGGATACCGTGCGCGCCATGGCAGGGACGCGATGGCTGGTCACCGGCGGCGCAGGCTACATCGGTGCCCACGTGGTGCACGGTCTGCTGCGGTCCGGGCGGGAACCGGTCGTCGTGGACGACCTGTCCACGGGGTTGCGCTCACGGGTACCGGAGGGCGTCGAGCTGCACGAGGTCAGCGTCGTGGACACGGCGGCGCTGGCCGACGTCGTGCAGCGCGTGCGCCCCACCGGGGTCGTCCACCTGGCGGGCAGGAAGTCGCCCACCGAGTCCATGGCCGATCCGCTCCTGTACGCGCGGGAGAACGTCGTCGGCGTGATCAGCCTGATCGAGGCGGTGCGGGCCGCGGGCGGGGACCGGATCGTCTTCTCGTCGAGCTGCTCGGTCTACGGCACGCCGGTCGCCGAGGTCGTCGACGAGGCGGCGCCGACCCTGCCGGAGAGCCCCTACGGGGACTCCAAGCTCTACGGCGAGCGGATCCTGAACGCCGCGGCCGCCGCCCACGGCTTCGGCGTCATCAACCTCCGGTACTTCAACGCCGTGGGCGCCGCCGGCCCGGAGCTGCGGGACACCGGCGCGCACAACCTCTTCCCCCTGGTCTTTCGGGCGGTGCGCGCCGGGGAGCGGCCGCGTGTCTTCGGCACCGACTACCCGACGCCGGACGGCACCTGCGTGCGCGACTACGTGGACGTTCGGGACGTCGCGGACGCGCACGTCCGCGCGGCCCAGGCGCTCGAGGAGGACAAGCGCGTCGCCACGTACAACATCGGCTGCGCTCGCGGCAGCAGCGTGCTCGAGGTCCTCACCATGATGGAGTCGGTGACGGGCCGGGCCATCCCGTACGAGGCCGCCGACCGCCGGCCCGGCGACCCCGCGCGGATCGTGGCCCGGGTCGACCGCATCGCACGGGAGCTGGGCTGGACCGCGCGACGCGACCTGTACGACATGGTGAGCAGCGCGTGGGCCGCCGAGCAGGGCATCCCGCAGGGCGGCTGATCGCGCCGGGTGGACACGGCGCGCGGGGGCCGCCCTGCGGCCGCCCTATCGTCCCCTCAGCTCCCGGCGGAGGATCTTGCCGGTGACCGTCTTGGGCAGTTCGTCCACCAGCTCCACGCTGCGCGGGTACTTGTAGGCCGCCATCCGCTCCTTGCAGTGGGCGATCAGCTCCTCCGGCGTGGTGCTCGCTCCCGGCTTCAGGCTCACGAACGCCTTGACGGTCTCGCCGCGCTTCTCGTCGGGGACCCCCACCACCGCGGACTCGCGGACGGCCGGGTGCTCGGCGAGGACGTCCTCGACCTCGCGGGGCCAGACCTTGTAGCCGGAGGCGTTGATCATGTCCTTCTTGCGGTCGACGATGAACACCCAGCCCTCGGCGTTCATGAAGCCGACGTCACCGCTCTTGAGCGCCCCGCCGGGCAGCCCGGCCGCGGTCTCCTCGGGCTTGCCCCAGTAGCCGGCGACGACCTGGGGGCCCTCGGCGACGATCTCGCCCACCTCGCCCAGCGGCAGGTCGCGCCCCTCGTCGTCCTGGATGCGCACGACCGTGTTCGGGGCGGGCACCCCGACCGACAGCGCGCCCGACACCGGGTCCACCGGGGACGGCGACCCGAACGGGGTCACGGTCATCGGCGAGGTGGTCTCGGTCAGGCCGTAGGCGTTGTGCACCTGCTTTCCGGTGGCGGCCAGGAAGTTCTGCTCGGCGGTGGGGGAGATGGCCGCCCCGCCGGAGTAGAGGGAGGTGAACGAGGCGAAGTGGTCCTTGCTGAACCCCGGGGCGTTGAGCAGCGCGGTGAAGGCGGTGATCGCGCCGATGGTGAAGGCCGGGCGGTGCTCGGCGAAGGCGTCGAGCACGACCTGGGGCTCGAACCGGTAGGCCAGCACCAGCGGCGCCGGCACCAGCAGGCTGACCGCGATGTGCCCGATCAGCCCGGTGATGTGGAACAGCGGGGCGACGCCGAAGATCGCACCGTCCCGGCCCGCGTGCACCCAGTCCCGGTACACCTGGGCGGTGAAGACGACGTTCCGGTGGGTGTTCATCGCGCCCTTGGGCACGCCCGTGGTGCCCGAGGTGTAGGTCAGGAACGCCACGTCGTCGGAGCGGAGGCCGACCGGCGGGGGCACCTGGCCGCGGTGGACGGCGACGAACTCGGAGAAGTCCGTCGTCCCCTCGTGGCGCTGCCGGGTGGTGCCCGCGAACAGCCGGTCGTCGTCCCGGGTCTGGAACTCCAGCTCGCTGGTGGTGAGCACCAGGCGCACACCGGTCGAGGGGACCACCTCGCGAGCCACCTGCTCGTAGAGGGTCTCCAGCGACAGCAGCACCGTCGCGCCGGAGTCCTCGAGCAGGTAGGAGAGCTCGCGGGCCCGGCTCATCGGGTTGATCGACACCATGATCCCGCCGGCCTTCCAGGCGGCGACCATGGCGATGACGAACTGCGGCACGTTCTGCAGGTAGACCGCCAGCCGATCACCCGGCCCGAAGCCGCGGGCCAGCAGCCCGACGGCTAGGGCGTCGCTGAGCTCGTCGAGCTCGCGGCGGGTGATGGCCCCGTCGAAGTACCGCAGGGCCACGCCGTCGGGGTCACGCTCGACGCCGGCCCGGAACATCTCCAGGGCGGTCTCGAACTCGATCGCGTAGTCGGCCGGCTGGTCGCCGTAGAGCGCCAGCCAGGGTCGCTCGTCGTAGGCGCTCATGGGGGCGCTACTTGATGACGACGGGGTTGACCGGGGTGCCGGCGGCCTTGGCGACCTTGAGCGGGGCGGCCACGTAGAGGAAGGCGTACTGCCCGTCCTCGGCGCAGTCGGCGGCCAGCGCCTCCAGGTCGGCGATCTCCGTGAGCGTCACGCCGAGGTTGCGCATGAGCGCGTTGTGCAGCACCAGGGCCACCCCGTTGTTCGGGTCGAAGGTGACCTCGTTGGCGATCGTGTCGGTGACCAGGTTCGGGATCTCCATGTCCTGGAACCACTGCACGAGCTCGGGGGAGTAGACCAGCCCCGGCTCGTTGAAGCCCTCGTAGAACGCCTCGCCCTGCTCGTGGAACAGCTGCAGGAAGTTGGTCCGGATGACCAGGATGTCGCGCTTCTCGATGGGCGTGCCCTGGGCCTCGGCGCAGGCGACGAGGTCCTCGTGGGTGAAGGTCTCGCCCTTGTCGAGGGTGGCCTTGCCGCGGAAGCGGGCCATGTCCAGCAGGACGGCCCGGCCGACGACGCCGCGCTGGGCGATCGGCTCGACGCTGGCCTTCTCCAGCCCGCCGACGGTGGTGCGGGCGTCGTAGCCGTTCCAGATCTTGCCGTCGTACCAGAGGTGGCCGAGGGCGTCGTACTGCGTCGAGCCCTGCAGGTAGGCGTCGATCTTGTCGTCGGCGTAGTGCAGCCCGCCGGGGTAGTCGGCTCCCTTGCCGCCCTCGTCCCAGTCGCTCTCGTCGAGCACCTGGGTGCGGACGGCGGGGGTGCGGCCGGGCCAGACCGGGTCGCCCTTCGGGTCGCCGATGAGCCGCTGCAGCGTGAAGACCTTGCCCGAGCGCACGAGCTTGACCGCGGCGAGCACCTGCTCCGGCCCGAGGTAGTTCAGCGCGCCGACCTCGTCGTCGGGCCCCCACTTGCCCCAGTTGGTCGGCGCGTCCTTGAGCAGCTCACCGAGGTACGGCGCGGTCGCGGGGCTGTCGGTCACAGGTGCCTCCAGGGGATGGGCGGAGGCCCGTCCGTCGGACGGGCGGGGCAGTGCCTCGGAGTGTTCGCCGGTGTGGTGCCAGCCACAACCGGCGTGCAACATTCGGTGCAACCGCGCACCGCCCGGAGCGCCGTCCCAGCCCCAGGGAGACCCCGTGACCAGCACCGTGCCCGGCACCCCCGAGTCCGTCTTCACCTACGGGGCGCCGCAGTTGAAGTTCGGCAACGGCGCCTCCGACGAGATCGGCTTCGACCTCAGCCGCTTCGGCGTGCGCCGGGTCCTCGTCGTCACCGATCCCGGGGTGGCGGCCACCGGGCACCCCCAGCGGGTGGCCGACCAGATGGCGCAGTTCGGCATCGAGGCCCGGGTCTTCGACGGCGTCCACGTCGAGCCGACCGACGTCAGCCTGGTCGCCGCCATCGAGGAGGCGCGGTCGTCGGGGCCCTGGGACGCGTTCGTCGCCGTCGGTGGCGGGTCGAGCATCGACACCGCGAAGGCGATCAACCTGCTCACGACCAACCCCGGCGAGCTCATGGACTACGTCAACGTGCCGGTCGGCAAGGGGCAGGCGCCGCCCAACCCGCTCAAGCCCCTGGTGGCCGTCCCGACGACGACGGGCACCGGGGCCGAGAGCACCACGATCTGCGTGATGGACGTGATCTCGGCCCGGGTGAAGACCGGCATCAGCCACGCCCGGCTCCGGCCGACCCTCGCCGTCATCGACCCCGACCTCACCCGCAGCCAGCCGGCCGGGGTGACAGCGGCGTCGGGCATGGACATCCTCTGCCACGCGCTGGAGAGCTACACGGCGCGCTGGTACACCACGTACGAGCACAAGTCGCCCGATCAGCGGGTGCCCTACTGCGGCTCGAACCCGATCTCGGACATGTGGTCGGAGAAGGCGATGAGCCTGCTGGCCGGGTCGTTCCGCACGGCCGTCCGCAACGGCGACGACACGCAGGCCCGCGCGGAGATGGCGATGGCCGCCACCTTCGCCGGCATGGGGTTCGGCAACGCCGGGGTGCACATCCCGCACGCCAACGCCTACCCGATCGCCGGGCAGGTGAAGGACTTCCACCCCAAGGACTACCCGGCCGGCGAGGCGATGGTGCCGCACGGGATGTCGGTCGCGCTGACCGCGCCCGAGGCGTTCCGCTTCACCTTCGAGGCCTCGCCGGAGCGGCACGTCCGCGCCGCCGAGCTGCTCGCGCCCGGTGCCGACCGCCCGTCGGACGCCGCGGAGTTCCTGCCCACGGTGCTCGCCGACCTGATGCGCGACATCGACATCCCGAACGGCGTGGGGGCGGTCGGGTTCGGCGAGGGCGACATCCCCGACCTGGTCGACGGCGCGATGAAGCAGCAGCGGCTGCTCGCCACCTGCCCGCGCGCGGTCACCGAGGACGACCTCGCCGGCATCTTCCGGCGTTCGCTCTCCCTCTGGTGAGGCGGCTCAGCGGGGGGCGACGACGGTCTTGGTGACCTGTCCGGTGGCCACCAGGACGCCGTCGACGGTGGCCTCCGCGCGCATGAACGCGACCGCCCGGCCGCGGCGCAGCACGGTGGCGGTGACCTCCACGGCGGAGTCGGCGCCGACCGGCCGCAGCAGCGATGCGGAGACGTCGTGGGTGACCGCGTGCTCGCCGTCGCCGAGGTGGGGGAGCAGCGCCAGGAACGAGGCGACGTCGAGGAGGGCGTAGACGACGCCACCGTGCAGCATCCCGGCCGGGTTCTGGGCGGCCGGGCCCACCGGGAACCGGATCCCCGCTGCCGGATCGGCGTCGTCGCGCAGCTCGACGCCGAGGAACCGGTGCAGCGGGATGTCGAGGACTGCCTGCACGAGGGCACGGGGGACGGGGACGCCGGTCACCGGGTCAGCATCCATCAACAGCTCCGGCGGCTGCCCACAGGCCCGGCCCGAGGGCCGCGGGGAGGGCGCCCACGTTCCTAGGCTCCGCCCTGGTGAGGGGACCGGGAGGAGGCCGAGGTGGGCGGGTACGGGGATCCCGATGCCCTCGACGGGCTGGCCGACGAGCTGGCCGGACGGGCGAGGGCGGTGCGCGCGGCGGGGGAGGAGCACCGGCGCGCGGGCGCCCGCACCCGCTGGGTGTCCGACGCCGCCGAGGCGTACCGGCAGCGGCACGTGCGGGACTGCGCGGACGTCGACGCCGCGGCCGACGCGATCGAGCACGCCGCAGGCTTGCTGCGCCGGCACGCCGACGAGGTGCGCTCCCGGCTGGCGGCGATCGCGCGCGCCGAGCGGTCGGTCCGCTCGTGGCTGGCCGACCAGGCCGCCCGGGGCGGCGACCTGCTCGAGGAGCTCGGCGACGTCGTGGCGGAGCTGCCCGAGGCGGGCGCCGACGCGTGGCGCACGGTGTCGGCCCGGCTGAGCAGCGCGGGCCTGTGGTGAGCGTCGCGGCCCGGCGGCTGGCCATCCCCGCCGCCGGGTGGGCCGTCCTCGCGGCCGGCCGGCTGCCCGGTGCGCCCCGGGCCCTCGCTCCCGCAGCGCTCGGGGCCGCCGAGCGGGAGGCGGCCACCACCGCGCTGCTCGCCGACGGGGTGCTGGCAGCGCCCGGGGACGGGCCGGTGCGACCGGTGCCGGCGGTCGCCGCCGACCTCGCGGTGCTCGCCCGGCCGCTGCTCACCGTGCGCCTGGAGGTGGCCGGGCCGGTGGGGGAGCGGGCAGGGTGGTTCGCCCTGGGCGCCGGGGTGGTCGTCGGCGTGCTGTCCCTGCCCGGGGGCGGGGTGGAGCTGTCGGTGGCCCCCGCCGCCCGGCTGGGTGCGGAGCTGGCGCGGGCCGTGCCCGAGGTGGGGGCGGTGAGCGGCGCACCGGCGGCCGGCGGGGTCGCCGCGCCCTCGGGTCGCCTCGCGGTGACGGAGCTGGACCGCGAGCTCGGGCGCCGGACGGGCGGGGCGCTGGACTGCCTCGTCCTGGGCCGCGTCGGCTCCGGCGCCGGGGCGGGGCAGGTGTCCTGGCTGGCGACCGACGCCGGCTGGGTGGGGCTGCGGCCGTGCCTGGGGGAGGGGCCGGCTCGACTGGTCGACCTCGTGCCCGTCCAGCCGGCCGACCTGGGCAGCTGGATCGCGCCCACCGTGGCCGCACTCCTGGAGGCACCCGGTGGGCGCTGAGATCGAGGTCCGCGGGGGAGCGGGCGGGGTGGAGGCCGACCTCGCCGATCTCGCTGCGCTGGCGGGCGGCAGCCTGGACCTCGGCGAGGCGCTGGCCGCCACGAGCGCGGCCTGCCACCCGCTGCTGGTGGATCCCGACCTGCTCGCCTCGGCGGTGCTCGACCCGGCCGGCGTCGCCCGGTTCCAGGCCGCGCTGTTGGAGGCGCTGGACGGGCCGGGTGGCCTCTCGGCGCTCGCCGTCGCGTTCGCCGCGCGCGCGGCCACGCTGCGGGCGGCGGTCGAGGCCTACGCGGCCGCCGACGCCGCCCTCGCCGAGCTGGCCGACGACCTGCACTGGGCGGCCGGCTTCTTCCCCGAGGTCACCGGCGGCGCCCTCCTGGTCCTGGGCGCCGGGCAGCTCCTCACCGATCCGGGCGGCACCGTGGCGGAGGTCCGGGAGCTCGCCGACGACCCCGAGCGCTGGCTGACCGAGCACCCGGGCCTGGTCGACCACGTCGTCAACGCCGCTCCCGGCACCGCCTCGCGGCTGGGCCTCACCACCGGCGGCCTGCTCTCCCCGTGGCTCGGCGGAGGCGACGTCCGGTCAGCGGCCGCCCGCCTGGGGCGGCTGTGGCCCGACGGCGTGCCGGTCGTGCAGGACCGCCCGGACGACGTCCGCGCGGCGGCGGTCCGGCCGCCCCGCGGGGTCGCCGACCTGCTGGCGGCCCTCGACCTGCGCTCGGAGGAGTCCGGGCCCGAGCGCGACCACATCGGCGTCCGGGTGCTGACCCGCGCCGACGGCACCACCGCCTACGTCGTCGACATCCCCGGCACGCAGGACTGGGACCTGCCCGGTGGCCCGGTGAACGCGGCGACCCACGACCTGGGCACCAACGTGCGGGTGCTCGGCGGCGACGTCACGACCCGGCAGCGGGCGATCGCCGAGGCGCTGCGGCGGGCCGGCGCCGGGCCCGCCGACCCGGTGATGCTCGTGGGGCACAGCCAGGGCGGCATGGTGGCCGCCCAGGCGGCGCACGGCGCCGGCACCGCCGACTTCCCCTACGACGTCCGGTGCGTCCTCACCGCGGGCTCGCCGATCGGCCGGGTGGCGGTGCCGGCCGGGGTGCAGGTGCTGGCCCTGGAGAACGAGCACGACGTCGTCCCGCACCTGGACGGGCGGGACAACGACGACGACGCGAACGTGACCACGGTGACCTTCGACCGGCGGAACGGGAGCCTCGGCGCCGACCACGGGCTCCGGAACGCCTACCTGCACGGCGCCCGGTTGGTCGACCGCAGCGCGGACCCCTCGCTTGCGGCCTACCGGGCGGGCGCGGCACCCTTCCTGGCCGGGCCCGGCGAGGACGTGACCGTCGTGGCCCGCGTCTACTCGATCAGCAGGGGGTGAGCGGTCCGTGCGCTGCTCGGGACGGGCGGGGGGCCTGCTCGTGCCCGCGGCGGTGCTGCTCGCCGTGGCCGGCTGCTCCGGCGGCGGTGGCAGCGGAGGCGGTGGCGGTGGCGGTGGCACGCCGCCGGCACCATCGTCGGACGCCGCCGCGATCGGTGCCGCGATCGAGGACGAGCTGCTGGCCCGGGACGACGTCGCCGCCGTCGAGGTCCGGTACAAGGACACAGCGACCGACCCGGCGAGCGGCACCGTGGACGTCACCGCGGAGCCCGGCGCGGATGCGCCCGCCATCCGCGACGAGGCAGTGCGCCTGGTGTGGCAGAGCCCCCTGCAGCCGCTGTACTCCATCGGTGTGAACGTCGTCGACCCCGATGAGCCGGTGCGGGGGCTGTCGGAAGTGGTGGACCTGCTCGACGTCGCCGACCGGGCGCCGCTGGAGGAGCGCTTCGGCCCGCGCCCCGGTCAGTGAGGAGGCCGCGGGCGCCCCCGGCCGCCCGGCGGCCGGCGCTGCGACATGTCGAAGCTCGCGACGACCTCGAGGAGGAAGTCCGAGGCGGCCTCGGCGACCGCCTGCACCTCCTCGGGCCGGGTGGTGCCGAGCACCTCGATGAGGACGTCGTGGTGGACGCGGATCACCTCGAGCAGGCTGATGCCGGCGGCCAGGGCAGACCGCCCCAGCTCGTAGCCCGCGTGCAGCGAGGACTCGCGCCGGTGGCCCAGGTGGCGCAGGAAGGCCGCGCGGTGGTCGCGGCGCAGGTCGTCGAGGGCCGTCACCTGATGAGGCCCACCGTGGGGGCCCCGCGGCCGGCCAGGCGTTCGAGCCCCTCCTCGAGGTCCAGGGCCGTCTCCAGCGTGCCGGTGTCCATCCCGAGCCGCACGATGACGAACGCGACGTCGGGCTGGATGCCGACGACGACCGTCCGCGCGCCCCGCAGCCGCGCCATCTCGGCGATGTCCCGCAGCATGCGGGTGGCGAACGAGTCGAGGACGTCCAGCGCCGCGAGGTCGATGATCACCCCGCGGGCGCGGTCACGTCCGATGCGGTCGACGAGGTCCTCGCGGAAGCGCTCGAGCTGCGAGTCGTCCAGCGCGGTGTGGATCGAGGCGATCAGCGTCGGGCCCTGCTTGAGGATGGAGAACAGCCGCGGCCCGGAGCTCATGGCCCGATCGACCCGTCGCGGTGCACCGACGTGTACCCGAGCATCCGCTCGGCCTCCTCGAGCCCTCCCTGCAGGTCACCGACGGTGTCCATCTTGCTCAGGTCGACGCCGATGGTCACCAGGGTCCGGGCGATGTCCGGCGACAACCCGGTGATGATCACGTTGGCCCCCATCAGGCGGGAGGCGTCGACGGTCTGGACGAGGTGGTTGGCCACCGTCTGGTCGATCGCCGGGACGCCGGTGATGTCGATGACGACGACCTTGGCGCGGTGCGTGCGGATGCCGCTGAGCAGCTGCACGGTGAGCTGCTTGGCGCGTTCGCTGTCGAGCACCCCGATGATCGGGAGGATGAGCAGCCGCTCCCGGACGGGCAGGACCGGCGTCGAGAGCTCGAGGATCGCGTCCTGTTGCTGCCGGATGACGCGCTCCCGCTCGTCGACGAAACTCACCGCCACGGTGTTCGCGATGCGGTTGGCGGCCGGCTCGTAGGCGTCCAGGACCCGGTTGAGCAGGCCGAAGTCGCGCTGGTACTTCTCGAACAGCGAGCGGGCCAGCACGTCGCGCAGGAGCAGCACGATGCCGACCACCTCGTGCGTCTCCACGCCCCTGGGGATGATCCGCTCCGAGAGGTCCCGCGCGTAGTGCTGCAGGGCCTCCACGCTGCCGGTCTCCAGCACCTCCACGTAGTTGTCGTAGACCGACGTGGTCTCCGCGGCCACCTCCTGGTTGGTCATCGCCTGGAGCAGGTGCGCCTCGCCGATGCGCGTCGTCCACTCCTGGCGCAACCGGGTGCGGTGCTCGCGCAGGTGCGCGACGAGCTCGGGGAGCAGGACCTCCTCGTCCCCGGGCCTCCCCGGCGACGCGGCCTCGGAGACCCTGGTCGCGTTCCCGTCCTGGCTGCCGGTCATCGCTCTCCCCACCACTTCGTCATGGTCACGGTGGTGCCGCGACCCACCTCCGACACGACCGTGAACTCGTCCATCAGGCGCCGGGCGCCCGGCAGGCCCAGGCCCAGGCCCGCGTAGCTGCTGAAGCCGTCCTGCAGCGCCTGCTCGACGTCGGGGATGCCCGGGCCGACGTCGCGCACGACGACGCGGATCCCGCGCCGCGGCTCCTCGAGCACGTCGACGACCACCTCGCCGGCCTCGGCGAACCGCACGACGTTGCGGGTCACCTCGGAGACGGCGGTGGCGATCACCGTGAGGTCGGTCGGTGGGAACCCCATCCGGGCCGCCACCTCGCGGGCCGCCTGCCGGGCGGCGACGACGTCGGCGTCGGCCCGCACGGGGACGCGCACCTCGTCCTCCCGGGCCCGGCCGCGCTCCATGAGGGGGCCGCTCAGCCCGGCGCAGAAGTCGCACCCGAGCAGGTGCCTCGCCGCGTCGATCTCCCGCTGCCGGCGCCGGTCGCCGCTGGAGAGGGCGAGCAGCACCGGCCGGCACCGGTCCGTCGGCGGGTCGGCCGTCTCCAGGGCCAGCAGGTACTCCACGCGCAGCCGTGCCCGCGTGCGGTTGAGCTGGGCGGCCACCGCGCCGGCCGTCGAGCCGAGCTCGGCAGCGAGCGAGCGGGTGTCCTGCCCGGCCACCTCGTGGGCCAGCAGGGTGACCCGCTCCCGGTCGCCGAGCCGGCGCAGCGCGGCGCTCACGGCGTCCCGGTCCTCGCGCGCCAGCACGTCCTCGTCCGGTGCGGCGGAGGGGTGGAGGTCGACGACGCGGTGCTGGTTCCGCCGCTGCCGGTCCTGCTCCCGCCACAGCGAGGTGACGACGTTGCGCGCGGTGACGATCGCGTAGGGCTCGAGCATCCCCGGCTCGATCCGTCCGGCCGCGGCCAGCACGCGGGCCAGCGTCTCCTGCACCAGGTCGTCCACGGTGGCGGCGTCCCGGACCCGGGACGCGACGATCCGCCGGACGAGCGGCACGAGCGCCATGAACTCGACCGACCCCGGTCGCTCCTCCTCGGAGCCAGCCGGCCCCGCGGCTGCCATGGGCCGGACGCTACAACCGGCGGACGCGCACCGCCTCCCCTCCCGCGCACGGCTCGGGCCGGGCTTCAGCCGGGGGCGCGAGGAGCCGCTCTCCCAGCGAGCGTCGCTCACCGGCGCGCTCGCGCAGCAGCGACGCCAGCACCGGGCTCGTGGCCTGATCGGCGCGGCGTTCGAGGATCTCGGCGGTCACCAGGTGCCCGGCCGCCCGTCGCATCCGCGCGAGCCGCCGGAGCCGCTCCTGGCGCTGGGGCGGCCCGTCCTGGAGTCCCGCGGACCTGACGCGCGCATGCTGGTCCGTGGTCATGGCACACCTCGAATTCCTGCCGGTTCCCCGTGCACCGGTGAGGACGCGGCGACGCGCACCGCATGACGCGCAGGTCCAGGACGACGTGACGAGGCGCGGATCCCGCGTCATGCACCAGGGATCCGCGCCTCTTCCAGCGCGGGACCGACCGGTGCCGCGTCATGCGTCGCGTCATGCACCGCGTCCTGCCGCGTATCAGTCAGAGAGCCTCCGGCGCGGGGCGGACGGGAGGCGGGGGCGTGACCAGAGGGGGGACCATGCGCCACCGCTCCGGTGCCATGACGCTGTGCGGATCCGTCGGGCGCGGAGGGAGGCCGGTGACGGCGACCGGGCGCGGCACGGCCCTGCACGGCAGCCGGGAAGGCGCGCACGCGGTCCGCGCGTTCCGTGACGCACGGGGGGCACGGAAGGCGGGACGAGAGGTGTCCGAGATCCGGGTGGTGGTCGTGGACGACCACCCCTTCCTGCGGGAAGCGCTCACCGAGCTGCTCGAGGCGGCCGGCGGCATCGCCGTGGTCGGGCAGTGCGCGGACGGGACGGAGGTCGCCGACGCCGTGCGGCAGCTGCGCCCCGACGTCCTGCTCCTGGATCTGCAGATGCCCGTGATGGACGGCCTGACGGCGGCCCGTGGTGTGCGGACCGCTCACCCGGAGGTCCGCATCGTCTTCCTCACCGGCGGCCTCGACCCGGCCAGCGTCCGCGAGGCCCGGGCGATCGGCGCAGCCGGCTACCTGCTGAAGGACGACGATCCCGCCGAGCTCTCCGGTCACATCCGGGCCGTCGCGGCCGGCGGCTCGGCGTGGCACCCGCGCGCCGCGGCACTGCTCGGCGACGAGCCCGGGACGGCGGACCCCGAACCGCACGACCCGGGAACGTGACACTCCTCATGTCCGGGCCTCGCCCAGAGGGCGCCGAGTGGGGCGGGTGGGGCTCGAACCCACGACCCAGGGATTATGAGTCCCATGCTCTGACCGGCTGAGCTACCGCCCCGGCTCTAGCAGCCTGCCAGACGCCGGTACGTCACCCGCGTCGCGACTCGGGACCCGAGTGGCGGACCGAGATGGTTCGTTATGCGCCTGTGACATATCCAGGTTTAGCTTGTACCGTCTCTCGCGGCCCACCCGATCCCGCTCCCGAACCCGGGGGCTCGGGCGGGCCCCGCCGAACTCCGCGGTCTGACCGCCGCGGGGACCGGGGACCCATGTTCTCTGGGGTGAATCCCGCCTGCGCCTCCACGGGCAGGCTGGTAGGGCACGTTCCGGCCCGAACCCGTCAGCTGACCTGGTAGGCGGACCGAGGAACGGAGACCGTCGCCTTGGCGACCATGCACCACCTGCGCCGCAGCCTGCGGCGACCACGCCGCGCCGCCGGCCGGGCGACCATCGCCCTCACCGCGCTGCTGGCCCTGTCCCTGATCGGGACGCAGTCCTCGTCGGCGGCCCCGAGTGGAGCGCAGAGCGAGCACGACCGCGTCGCCGCCGAGGTCGCGACGATCGAGCAGCGCGTCCGCGAGGCCGAGGAGCGGCTGCAGCAGATGACGCTGCAGGCCGAGGAGGCCAGCGGCGCCGTGCTCACCGCCCAGGCCGAGCTCGACCGCGCCAGGCAGCACGCCGACGCGATCGCCGCCGAGCTCGCCGCCGTCCGGGAGGCCGTCGGCCGCACCCAGGACGACGTCGCCACCCTGGGCCGGGAGGCCTACATGGGCAGCGACGAGGCGTTCACCGAGCTCGAGATGGTCCTGCACGCCGAGGGCCCGGGTGAGCTGCTGCAGCAGGCCGCGACGCTGGATCTGCTCGGCGAGGACCGCGCCCGGGTCCTGGAGGAGCTGCGGATCGCCGAGGCGCGCGAGGCACGGCTCGACCAGGAGGCCAAGGCCGCCGTCGCCGAGCGCGACGCCGCCGCCCGCACGGCGCAGGAGGCCCAGGGGGAGGCCGACCGTCTGCTCGCCGCGGCGCAGTCCGAGTTCGACGCCTTGACCGCGGAGAAGGCCAGCCTGGACCAGCAGCTGCGGGACGCGGAGATCCGGCTGCTCGAGGTCAGGGGCGCCGAGGACGCCGCCCGCGCGTACGACGCCGCGCAGGCGGCGGAGCAGGCCGCGGTCATGACGGTGGCGGCCGCGCCGGGTGGTAGCGGTGCCGCGCTCACCCAGGGCCGGGTCACCTCCTGCTACGGGGCGCGCTGGGGCACGATGCACCTCGGCGTGGACATCGCCGCGCCGATCGGCACCCCGATCTACACGCCCGAGCCGGGCGTGGTGCTGCAGGCCGGGCCGGCCAGCGGCTTCGGGCTCGCCGTCGCGATCCAGCACCACGACGGGGTCATCACCGTCTACGGGCACGTGAACCAGTTCTTCGTGTCACCGGGGCAGGTCGTCAGCGGCGGGCAGCAGATCGCCGAGGTCGGCAACCGCGGCCAGTCCACCGGTCCGCACCTGCACTTCGAGGTGCACCGCGGCGGCCTCTACGCCGACCGGACGAACCCCGTCCCGTGGCTGGCGCAGCGCGGCATCTCCCTGGGCGGCAGCTGCAGCTGACCGGTCCCGCGCGCCCCGTGCGGCAGGATCGGGGCGTGCGGACGGCGGTGGATCGGACCTGGCTGCGGGCAGCCGTCCTCGGCGTCCTGCTGGTCGGCGGTGCGACAGCGGCGCTGACGCTGGACCTGCCGTCGGCGGACCACCTGCGGGCGGCCGTGGCGGGCGCCGGCGTCGCCGCCTGGCCGGTGCTGGTGGGCGCCGTGGCGCTCGTGCTGCTGGCGCCGGTGCCGCGGTCGGTCGTCTCGGCCCTGCTCGGCGCGGTCTTCGGGCTGGCGGCGGGGCTGGCCGTGGCGTTCGCCGGCGGGCTGCTCGCCGCCGTCCTGGCGTTCGGGCTCGCCCGTGGGCTGGGGCGCCCGGCCGTCGCCCGGCTGGCCGGGCCGCGCCTGGACCGGTTGGTCGCGGGGCGCTCGTTCGCTGCGGTGCTGGTCACCCGGCTGGTGCCGGTCGTGCCCTTCGTCGGCGTCAACTACGGGGCCGGCCTGGCGGGTGTCCAGCTGGTGCCCTTCGTGGCCGCCACGGCCGTGGGGCTGGTCCCGAGCACGGTGCTGCAGGTCGGCGTCGGCGCCTCGGCCGGCGTGCTCCTGGCCCACCTGGGCGCTTCCGTCGTCGTCCCGGGCACCGTCTGCGCCCTCGTCGCGCTCGCTGCCGGCACCGCCTGGTGGTGCCGGGGCCGGACGACGCGGCCCGCGCGCGGCAACGCCTAACCGCGGCCGAACAGCCGCCCGAGCACGCCGCCGGCGCCACCGACGGTGCGGGCGGCCAGCTGCAGGATCGGTCCGCCCGGGATGCCCGGCACCTGCTGCACGATCGGCGCCAGCTGCAGCAGGCCCGGCACGTCGTGCACCTTCAGCCTGCGGCGGGCCGCCGCCGGGACGGGGTTGACCCGCCCGGACGCGGCATCGAGCAGAAGGGCGGCGGCGGCCTCGACGGCCGGCCCCTCGACGACCCCGGCCGGCACCCGGCGCACCTCCCACCCGCCGCCCGCCGAGGTGAACCCCCAGCCGCCGTCGGGCGTGACCAGGCTGACCCGCCCGGAGATGCCGGTCGAGGCCGCGAGGGCGCCGGTGACGTCCGTCAGCGCCGCCAGCCCCGACTGCAGCACCGAGGTGGGCGGCGGTTCCGCGCCGCAGGAGACCAGGTCCAGCCCGTGGACGGCGAGCTCGTACGCCTGGCCGAGGACGACGCTGAGCAGCGGCAGCCGGCCGACGACGGAGACCGCGGGCGCGGTGTCGAGCTCCACGGGCTCCTCGGCCAGGTACCGGGCGGTCGCCTCGCGGTTGCGGCGCACCGCGGCCAGCACCTCCTCCCGCGAGGCGCCGCGGTGGGCTGCGGTCACCCGCGCGTTCACCGCGTCCGGGTCAGGCGGCGTCCCGGTCGCGCCGGCCCGCGCCGAGGCGACGAGGTCGCGCAGGGCGGCGTGGTCGTCCCAGCAGCCCAGGTGCACGCAGATCTCGTGCGCCCGCCACCCCGGCAGGCGTGAGGAGCGGTCGAGGTCCACCGACTCCGCCTGGGCCAGGAAGACGTCCCACGCCTCCAGCACCATGCCGGCGACGACGTCCCGACCGGCCTCGGCCATGCCCTGGTGCGCGCCCACGGCGCAGGCCCTACCCGCACGTCGCGCGGTGCAGGCATCGCCGATCGTGGCCCCGGTCACGCGCACGAGGATGACGGCGCCAGGCACCGCCGGCGGGCTCGGGAGGACTCTCGGGGTCGGCGGCTGTGGCGGAGCCGGCGCGCGGGCTCCCCGCGCCGGCGGCCTACCGGGAGGGCCCCGCGGCCGGCGACGTCCCGCTCTCCGCGGTGGCGACGGCGCTCGCCGGCGCCGTGCGCGAGGCCGACACCGTGGCCCGGCTGGGCGGCGACGAGCCCGCCGTGCTGGACGCCGGACCCTCGTCCGTCCACGCCGTGTCGCCCAGTCGCCACGCAGAGTCAACGATCGCCCGACCGGATCGGCTGGTCGCAGGCCGTGAACGCGGCGCCCGCGTCCCACCGAGCAACTACGCTCAGTGATCGGAGGGTCGACCACCTGGGCGCGGAGCAGAGGGCGAGCCGACCGGCACGGCGCCCGCCGAGCGCGTGGACCTGTGAATACGCTGACATGGCTGGACGTGCTCGGTCACAGATGGTATTGGCCGCTGACCAGCAACAAGGCGCCGATCTGATGCAGCGATGCCACCTGCGTCCCAGGAGTCACAGCCGGGCTGGCGCGATGGGGCCTCCATCGTGCAGACTTGTCGCGGGAGCCCTGCTCCGCCACTGCCGATAACGGCGCGTCACCGAATCGATGGGTCCGTAGGGGAAGACGAGACCGATCGAGTCGATGGAGGTGCCCGGTGCAGCGACGGTCAACCCAGGGTGTCGTCTTCGTGCACTCGTGCCCGAAGGCGCTCTGCCAGCATGTCGAGTGGGCGCTGGAACGCGTCGTCGGCGCGCCGGTCTCCCTGTCGTGGGCTGAGCAGCCTGCGGCGCACGGTGCATACCGTGCCGAAGTGGCGTGGACGGGTTCGCCCGGTACCGGCGCCAAGCTCGTGGCTGCGCTGCGCGCGTGGCCGATGCTGCGCTTCGAGGTCACCGAGGAAGCCAGCCACGGCAACGACGGCGAGCGCATGTCCTACGTGCCGGGCCACGGGGTCTTCCGCGCGCCCACCAGCGCGAACGGCGACCTCATCGTCACCGAGCAGCAGCTGCGGCACCTGGCGGCCACGGCGACCTCCATCGAGGCCTTCCGGCACGGGGTGGACGAGCTGCTGGGCGCGGCCTGGGACGCCGACCTGGAGGTCTACCGGCACGCCGGCGACGGCAGCCCGGTGACCTGGCTCCACCAGGTGGTCTGAAGGTCACGATCGGGGCACGACACTCCCGGCCTGGTCGGGGAGTCGTCGTAGCCTGGAGCGGGCCGTCCGGGCGCCGTCGGGGAAGCGGCGCCGGGACGGCCTTTCCACGTCAGAGCGGGATGTTGCCGTGGGCCCCGCGGCCGTGCGGGGCGGCGGCGAGCGCCTCGACGAGCCGCTGCCGGGTGCGCACCGGCTCGACGACCTCGTCGACGACGCCGATCTGAAGCGCCCGGTTGACCCCACCGGCGATCCGCTCGTGCTCCTCGGCCAGCTGGGCGTGCAGCGCCTCGCGCTCGCCGGGAGGCGCCGCGGCCAGCTTCTTGCGGTGGAGGATGCCGACGGCCGCCTTGGCGCCCATGACGGCGACCTCGGCCCCGGGCCATGCGAACACCGCGGTCGCGCCCAGGGAGCGGGAGTTCATCGCGATGTAGGCGCCGCCGTAGGACTTGCGGGTCACCAGGGTGACGCGGGGGACCACCGCCTCGGCGAACGCGTGCAGCAGCTTGGCCCCCCGGCGCACGACGCCGTCCCACTCCTGCCCGACGCCGGGCAGGTAGCCCGGGACGTCGACCAGCACCACCAGCGGGACGCCGAAGGCGTCGCACATGCGCACGAACCGAGCCGCCTTCTCTGCCGACGCCGAGTCCAGGCAGCCGCCCAGGCGGAGCGGGTTGTTGGCGACCACGCCGACGGTGCGCCCGGCCAGCCGGCCGAGCGTGGTGACCACGTTGGGCGCGAACCGCGGGTGCAGCTCCAGCCCCGGCTCGTCCAGGATCGAGGAGACCAGCGGCTTCACGTCGTAGGCGCGGTTGGTCTGCTCGGGCAGCAGCGCGCCCAGGTCGGTGCCCGTCTGGTCCGCGGCCGGGGCGAAGCTGCCCTGCGCGGCCAGCAGGTCGACGGCCAGCCGTGCCGTCTCCAGCGCTGCGGGCTCGGAGTCGGTGACCACGTGCACGACGCCGCTCCGCCGCCCGTGGGTGTCGGGGCCGCCCAGGCTCTCCATGTCGACGTTCTCGCCGGTGACCGACCGAACCACCTCGGGCCCGGTCACGAACACCCGGCCGGCCGGCCCCATGATCACCAGGTCGGTGAGCGCCGGCCCGTAGGCGGCCCCACCGGCGGCCGGGCCCAGCACCACCGAGATCTGCGGGATGCGGCCCGACGCCCGGACCATCGCCGCGAACACCTCGCCGACCGCGTGCAGGGCGGTCACGCCCTCGGCCAGGCGCGCCCCGCCGGAGTGCCAGATGCCGATGACCGGCACCCGCTCCCGCAGGGCGGCATCGATCGCGTCGACGATGTGCCGGCAGCCGTCGATGCCCATCGCCCCGCCCATCACCGTGGCGTCGGTGCAGAAGGCGATGGCGGGGCTGCCCTGCACCGTGCCGCGGCCCGCCAGCACCCCGGAGGTGTCGTGGGTGCCGAGCAGCTGCAGGGAGCCCTCGTCGAAGAACCGCCGCAGCCGGTCCTCCGGGTCGCGGGGGTCGGGCGCGGTCACGGCGGGCGCTGCCTGGACTGTCGTCACGGGTACCTCCGGGTCATGTGGCCCCGTCCGGAGGCTCGCCCGGAGCCTGCGAAGGGTGAGGGGACGGGGTCCTTCGTCAGGCGGTGGTGAAGACCAGCGCGATGTTGTGACCGCCGAAGCCGAACGAGTCGTTGACCGCCGCGTTCAGCTGGGCCTTGCGCGGCTCACGGCGCACGATGTCGAGGGCCTGGACGGCAGCGTCGTCGTCGGGGTCGTCGAGGTTCGCCGTCGCCGGGACCACCTGCTCGCGCAGCGCGAGGATGGTGAACACCGCCTCCAGCGCGCCGGCGGCGCCCAGCAGGTGACCGGTCTGGCTCTTGGTGGCGCTGACCAGCACGTGCTCGCCCAGCGACGAGTGGATGGCGGCGGCCTCCGCGGTGTCGCCGACCGGGGTGGAGGTCGCGTGGGCGTTGACGTGCCCGATGTCGGTGGGGGAGAGGCCGGCGTCGCGCAACGCGGCGGTGATCGCCCGGCCGGCGCCCTCGCCCTCGGGGTGGGGGGCGACGAGGTCGTAGCCGTCGGCGGTGGCGCCGGCGCCGGCGAGCCGGGCGTGCACCCGGGCGCCGCGGGCGGCGGCGGAGTCGGCCCGCTCCAGGACCAGCGCGGCCGCGCCCTCGCCGAGCACGAAGCCGTCGCGGCCCTTGTCGAACGGCCGGGAAGCGCGCTCGGGCTCGTCGTTGCGGGTGGACATGGCGCGCATCGCGGCGAACCCGGCCATGGGGAGCGGGTGGACGCAGGCCTCGGCGCCGCCGACGAGGACGATGTCCGCGCGGTCGAAGCGCAGCAGGTCCAGGCCCCAGCGGATGGCCTCCGCGCCGGAAGCGCAGGCGCTCACGGGGGCGTGCACCCCGCCCTTGGCGCCGATGGCCAGGCCGACGGCCGCCGCCGGGCCGTTGGGCATCAGCATCGGGATGGTGAAGGGCGAGACCCGCTTGGGTCCCTTCTGCTCGAGCACGTCGTCCTGCCCGAGCAGCGTCAGCGCGCCGCCGATGCCGGTGCCGAAGACCACGGCGATCCGCTCGGGGGCGACCCCCGAGTCCGCTGCGCCGGACTCCGCCCACGCCTGCTCGGCGGCGACGACCGCCACCTGCTGGCTCCGGTCCAGGCGGCGGGCGCGGACGCGGTCGATCTGCTCAGCGGGGTCGATCGCGAGGCGGGCGACCAGCTGGGCCGGGAACTCCTGCACCCACTCCTCGGTGATCCGGCTGACGCCCGAGCGGCCGGCGAGCAGGGCGTCCCAGGTGCCGGTCACGTCCCCGCCGAGGGGCGTGGTGGCCCCGAGGCCGGTGACGACGACGTCGGTGGTGGACGGGCTCATGGGATGTCTCCTCGTACGGGTGCTCGCGGCGAGGCCCCCTGCAGGGCCCCGCCGCGAGCGTGCGAGTGGTGGGGGCAGGGGGTCCTTCTACTGGTTGCTCTCGATGAAGCTGATGGCGTCGCCGACGGTCTTGATGTTGGCGAGCTGGTCGTCGGGGATGGCGACGCCGAACTTGTCCTCGACGGCGGTGGCGATCTCGACCATCGACAGGGAGTCGACGTCGAGGTCCTCGGTGAAGGACTTCTCCGGGGTGGCGTCGGCAGGGGTCACGCCGGCCACCTCCTCGAGGATCTCGGCGAGTCCGGCCTGGATCTCCTGGCTGCTTGCCAACGCGGGGTCCTCTCTCTCGGATGGGACGGCGACCCCGGGGCGGGGTGCCGTCGACGTCCGGGACGGGTGTCCCGGGGATCTGGGGGGAGCGGTGGGGCTCCCGGCCGCTGAGCTCACGGCAGGACGACGACCTGACCGGCGAAGGTCAGACCGGCTCCGTACCCCAGGAGCAGGGCCAGATCACCGCTCTTCGCCTCGCCGCTCTCCATGAGCGCCGCCAACGCCAGCGGCACGGAGGCCGACGAGGTGTTGCCCGAGCGCACGATGTCGCGGGCGATGACGGTCCGCTCGGGGAGCTTGAGCCGCTTGGCCATCAGCTCGATGATCCGCAGGTTGGCCTGGTGCGGCGCGAAGACGTCGATGTCCTCGGGCCCGACGCCGGCCCGGCGCATCGCCTCGACGAGGGTGTCGGTGAGCTTCGTCGTCGCCCAGCGGTAGACGGCCTGTCCGGCCATGCTCATGCCGGTCTCGTCCGGAGGGATGGCGATCGCCTCGTGCAGGTCGCCGTCACTGCCCCACACCGCCGGGCCGATGGCCGGCTCGTCCGACGCGGTGACCACCGCGGCGCCTGCGCCATCGGCGAAGATGACCGCCGTCGCCCGGTCCTCGAGGTTGGTGTAGTCGGTGAGCCGCTCCCCACCGATGACCAGGGCGTTGCGCGCGGTGCCGCTGCGGATGGCGTCGGCCGCGGCGCTGAGCGCGTAGCACCACCCGGCGCAGCCGGCGTTGACGTCGAAGGCACCCGGGCGGGGGACGCCCAGCTGGTGGGCGATCCGCGGCGCGAGGCCCGGGATGGCCTTGGGCGGGCTGGTGGTCGCGAGCAGCACCAGGTCGATGTCGCCGGCGTCGTACCCGCTGGCGGCCAGGGCCTTGCCGCCGGCCGCGACCGACATCTCCACCAGCGTCTCGTCGGGCTCGGCCCACCGGCGCTCCGCGATGCCGACCCGCGCCTGGATCCACTCGTCGTTGGTGTCCATGCGCTGGGCGAGGTCGTCGTTGGTCACCCGCCGCCGCGGGCGGTAGCTCCCGAACCCCACGATCCGGGCGCCCGCGGCGCCCTGGGACAGCTTCAGCCTGGTCACGTGGTCACCTCCGGGTAGAGCCGGGCGATCGGGTCGCCGGCGTCGACGAGATCCCCGTCGTGCACCAGCCACTCGGCGAGCACGCCGTCGTAGCCGGCGGAGACGTTGACCTCCTCCCGCCGGCCGCGGATGCAGCCGAGCGGGGTGCCCGCGGGGAGGTGGGTGCCCTCCGCGATCTCGGCGGGGCTCACGGTCCCGCGGGCCGGGGCGACGACCATGCGCCAGTCGGGCAGGTGCTCGGCCTCGGCCCGGCCGCGCTCGGCCGCGATCAGCTCCCGGGCGCGGTCGAGATCGGCCGGCGAGCTGACGGCGAGCACCTCGATGCCGGCGCCCTTCCACTCGCGCTTGGCCAGCCCGGCGAGGGCCCCGGCCGGCGGCAGCTCCAGGACGGCGGTGACGCCGAGGTCGCGCATCGTGGCCAGGCAGGAGTCGAAGCGCACCGGGCTGGTCACCTGGCTGACCAGGCGGGCCAGCACCCCGGCGCCGGAGTCGACGGCGGCGCCGTCGGCGTTGGAGAGCAGCAGCCGGCTCGGGTCGGCCGGGCGGAGGCCGCCGACCAGCCCTTCGAGCTCCTCGCGCGCCGGGGCCATGTAGGCGGTGTGGAAGGCGCCCGCCACCGGGAGGGGCATGATGCGCGCCTTGGCCGGCGGCTCCGCCTTCAGCGCGGCCAGCCCGTCGACGGGGCCGGCGGCGACGACCTGCCCGGCGCCGTTCATGTTGGCCGGGGTCAGACCGTGCCGCTCCAGGGCGGCCAGGACCTCGTCGGGGTCGCCGCCCAGGACGGCGGACATGCCGGTGGGCGTCTGCGCGCACGCCGCGGCCATGGCCCGGCCGCGGACGGCGGTCAGCGCGATCGCCGCCTCGACGCTCAGCACGCCGGCGAGCGCAGCGGCGGTGAGCTCCCCGACGCTGTGCCCGGCGATGACGACGTCGCGGCCGGTGTGCGGGGTGTGCGACACCGGGCCGGGCAGCCCGCCCAGCTCGCGGGCGACGAACAGGCTCATCGCGACGACGAGCGGCTGGGTGACCGCGGTGTCCTTGATCGCCTCGGCGTCCCCGGTCGTGCCGAGCGACAGCAGGTCGGCACCGGCGATGGCACCGGCCCAGCGGAAGAACGGTTCGGCGCCGGGGAGGTCGAGCCAGTCGGTCAGCATCCCGGGCTTCTGCGCACCCTGACCCGGGGCGAGGACGGCGAGCACCTCTCCACCGTGCCAGTGATCACCGCTTCCCCGCGCGGCGACGGGGGCAAAAGCCCACGGCCGTTCTTTGTGGGAACCCTCCAACACACGCGGCAATACGGCGGGTCGGAGGGCTCGCCTGTGGTGGGAACCGGACGTGCGGGCCCGGTGTCGCGCTCAGTGCCAGAGGGAGCGGTCGCGGTCCAGGGCGGCGAGCGCGAGGGCCACCTGGAGCGTCCAGCTGCCCCGCGGGTCGGTCGCGGAGAGCCCGGTCAGCTCGGCCGCGCGGCGCAGCCGGTACCGGACGGTGTTGGGGTGCACGAAGATCGCCCGCGCGCTCGCCTCCAGGTTGCCGCCGGTGCTCAGCACGGCCCGGACCGTCTCCAGCACCCCGCCACCCGCGGCGCGCAGCGGCGCGGCCACGTGGTCGTGCAGCGCCGTCCGGGCCAGCGGGTCGCCGGCGAGCGCGCGCTCGGCGAGCAGGGCGTCGGCCGCCACCGGGCGCGGCGCCTCCGGCCACGCGCCCGCGGCCCGGAGCCCGGCGAGCGCCGCCGCGGCGGAGACGGCGGCGCGCCCCAGGCCGTCCACGACCGGGCCGGTGACCACGGGCCCGTCGCCGCACTCGTCGGCGACCCGATCGGCCGCCGCGTCGAGGTCGCCGGTGCCGCCCAGGACGACCACCAGCTGGTCGGCGTGCACCCCGACCAGCACGTCGCAGTGCAGGCTGCGGGCGGCCCGGCGCACGGCCCCGTGCGGGTCCTCGCCTCCGGTGGGCGTCGCCCCGACCACGACGAGCGCCGGGGTGCCCGCGGCCCAGCCCAGCGCCGCGGCCCGCCCGGAGAGCTCCTCCGAACGCTCGCCCCGCACCAGCGCGTCGACGACGAGAGCCTCCAGCCGCGCGTCCCAGGCGCCCCGGCTCTCGGCGAAGCTCGCGTAGACGTGCGCGGTGGCGAACGCGACCTCGCGGCTGAACTGCAGCACGGCCAGCCGCAGGGTCTCCTCGTCCCCGGGCTCGGCGACGGAGGTGACGCGTTCCTCCATCACCTCCACGGTGACCTTGATCAGGTCGACCGTCTGCTTCAGGGCCACCGCCCGGACCAGCTCGCGGGGCGCGGCGCCGAACACCTCGCCGGTGAGCCGCGGCGGCCGGCCGGGGCTGCGGCACCACTCGACGAGGGAGGCGATCCCGGCCTGGGCCACGAGGGTGACCCACGAGCGCTGGTCGGCCGGCATGGCGCGGAACCAGGGCAGGTCCTCGTCCATCCGGGCGACGGCCTGCGTGGCCAACGACCCCGACGCCCGCTCCAGCCGCCGGAGCGTCGCGTCGCTCGGCGGGTGGTTGCTCACCCGGCTCACCGGGTCAGCGTGTCACGCCCGTCCGGATCGGGGAGAGTGAGGCCGTGGACGTTCCCCCGGTCGGTGCCCTCCGGGGCGGTGGGGACGGCGCGCCCGCCGGCCCGGACTCCCGCGTGGTGCTCGCCCCCGACGACGGCTCGCTGGGCCCGCTGCTGCGGATCGCCGACGACCGGCTGGGATCCGGGCAGGGCTACGGCCGGCACGAGCACCGCGCCGTCGACGTCGTCGCCGTCGTCCTGGCCGGGGCGCTGCACCACCGGTGGGGCGCCGGGGTCACCGTCACCGCCGGCGACGTCGCGGTGCTCCGCGCCGGTGACGGGCTGGCCCACGACGAGGTGGCCGGCGCGCAGGGGGCCCGGGTGCTGCAGTGCTACCTGCGCAGCGCCGCTCCCGCGGAGCCCGCCGCGCACGCGGTGCACCGGTCGGCCGCGGGCGCGGTCGACCTGGGCCGGCGCGACGCGCGGTTGTGGGTCGGGCACGCGGTGCCGGGGGAGGAGCTCGCGGTGCCGCCGGGGCTCGTGCTGGTCGCGGGTACCGAGGTGGCGCGCTGGGGCGACGGTCCGGTGCGGGTGGCCGAGCCCGCGGCGGTCGTCGTCTGGCAGGTCGACGCCGCCCGGCCGGCCTGGGCCGTGTGAGAGTGGGGGGCATGCCGAGTCCCTCCGACCTGCTCGCCGCGGCGTACTCCGACGCCGACCGCACGATCGAGCTGCGCCGGCAGCTGCACCGGCACCCGGAGATCGGGCTGCACCTGCCCCGGACGCAGGCGGCGGTCCTGGAGGCGTTCGCCGAGCTGCCGCTGGAGGTGACCACCGGCACCACGACCAGCTCGGTGGTCGGCGTGCTGCGCGGCGCCCGCCCGGGGCCGACCTTCCTGCTGCGCGGCGACATGGACGCCCTTCCGGTGCACGAGGACAGCGCCCTGTCGTTCGCGTCCGAGGTGCCCGGCGTCATGCACGCCTGCGGCCACGACACCCACGTCGCGATGCTGGTCGGCGCGGCGCGGGTGCTCTCGGCCCACCGGGAGGAGCTGGCCGGCCAGGTCGTCTTCATGGCGCAGCCCGGGGAGGAGGGGTTCCACGGCGCGCGCTACATGCTGGACGAGGGCCTGCTCGAGGTCGTCCCCGAGGCGCCGGTCAGCGGCGCGTTCGCGCTGCACGTCTCCTCGACCCTGCCCAGCGGGACGGTGAACCTCCGGCCCGGCCCGGTGATGGCGGCGGCCGACCAGTGGCGCATGACGCTCCGCGGGCGCGGCGGGCACGCCTCCGAGCCGCACGCGGCGGCCGACCCGATCCCCGTGGCGGCCGAGATCGTGCTGGCCCTGCAGTCGATGGTCACCCGTCGCGTCGACGTCTTCGACCCGGCGGTCGTGACCGTCGCCCACATCGAGGCGGGCTCCACGAACAACGTCATCCCCGACACCGCCTACCTGGAGGGGACGATCAGGACCCTCTCGGCCGAGCGGCGGGCCGACGTCGTCGCCTCGGTGCAGCGGATCGCCACCCACGTGGCCGCCGCGCACGAGCTCGAGCTGCACTGGGAGCACGCCGAGGGCTACCCGGTGACGATGAACGACCCGGGCATGGCCGCCCGCGTGCTGACGACGGCCGCCGAGCTGCTCGGCCGGGAGGCCGCGGTGCTGATGCCCGCCCCGCTGATGGGCGCCGAGGACTTCTCCTACGTGCTGCAGCGGGTGCCCGGCGTGATGGCGTGGCTCGGCGCCCGCCCGCACGGTGTGGACCCCGCCACGGCCCCGCCCAACCACTCCAACCTGGTCGTCTTCGACGAGGAGCCGCTGCCGGCCGGCGTCGCCCTCTACGCGCAGATGGCTTTCCAGGCCCTGTCCGGCTGAGGGGCCGCGCTCAGGCCGACGCGCGCCGGACCAGCGAGGTCGCGCACAGCCGGCTCTCCCCGGCGCCCTCGCCCGACTCGATCTGCCCCAGCAGCAGGTCGACCAGCGCCGCGGTCATCTCGTCCAGCGGCTGCGCGACGGTGGTCAGCGGCGGGTCGCAGGTCGCCGCCACCGCCGCGTCGTCGAAGCCGACCACGGCGACGTCCTCGGGCACCTTCCGGCCGGCTGCCCGCAGCGCCTGGAGCGCACCGCAGGCCATCGGGTCGGAGGCGACGAACACGGCATCCAGGTCGGGGGCGTCGGCCAGCAGCCGGGTCATGGCGCGCCGGCCGCCGGCCTCGGTGAAATCGCCCTCCGCGACGAGCTCCGGCGCCCCGGCGCGGCCGGCCTCGGCGAGCGCGGCCCGGTAGCCGGCGAGCCGGTCCAGCCCGGCGACCATGTCCATCGGCCCGGTGATCGTCGCGACGCGGCCGCGGCCCAGCCCGAGCAGGTGCCGGGTGGCGGCGGCGGCCCCACCGGCGTTGTCGGCGTCGACGTAGGCCATGGCGCGGCCGTCCAGCGGGCGCCCGGACAGCACCACCGGGACGTGGGCCGTGGCCAGGATGTCGGGCAGCGTGTCGTCGCGGTGCAGCGACATGAGGATCACGCCGTCGACGTGCCCCTGCCGCACGTACCGGCCGATCTTCGCCTGCTCCCGCTCCCCGCGGGCGGCCAGCAGCACGAGGTTCAGCTCGGTGTCGGCCAGCCGGCCGGAGAGCCCCCGGACGATGCTGGCGAAGAACGGGTCGGAGAACACCTGGGTGTCGGACTCCGACAGGACCAGGGCGATCGTGTCGGTGCGCCGGGTGACCAGGCTGCGGGCCGCCCGGTTCGGCACGTAGCGCAGCGTCTCGACGGCGGCCTCCACGGCCCGGCGGGCCTCCG
Source organism: Blastococcus sp. SYSU DS0669 (assembly GCF_054050895.1). Taxonomy (NCBI): domain Bacteria; kingdom Bacillati; phylum Actinomycetota; class Actinomycetes; order Geodermatophilales; family Geodermatophilaceae; genus Blastococcus; species Blastococcus sp. SYSU DS0669. The sequence continues at coordinate 87,956 of NZ_JBJHAE010000012.1, forward strand.
GGCTGACGCGCGGGGAGTCGTTGATCACCCGCGAGACGGTCGCCCGGGAGACCCCCGCCAGCTCGGCGACCTCGTGCAGCGTGGGGCTCGCCGGCCGCGCATCGGTGGTCATGGCACCTCCTCGGCGGTTCCCGGTGGCGCCCGCGCCGGCCGCCGGGTGGTCACCGTAGTGCCGGATCGATCCCCGCACGAGGTCCGCGGCGTGGACCGCCCGTCCGGGCCGGGCGTGGGCGCGGCGGGTGTGAGAACGTTCTCACCGCATCGGGGTGCACGCCGCCGACCAGCGCCCCGGACCGACCGACCCGCCAAGGAGCAGCGCGCCCATGTCCTCGACCGACCTCCGACCGGAACTGGCCTCCGGGCTGGTCTTCCCGCCCGGGTTCTCCTTCGGCGCCGCCACGGCCGCCTACCAGATCGAGGGCGCGGTGCAGGCCGACGGCCGCGGCCTCTCCATCTGGGACACGTTCAGCCACACCCCCGGCCGCACCTTCCAGGGGCACACCGGCGACGTCGCCGCCGAGCACTACACCCGCTACCCCGAGGACGTCGCGCTGATGGTCGAGCTCGGGCTCTCGGCCTACCGGTTCTCGGTCGCGTGGTCGCGCGTGCTGCCCGAGGGCGCGGGTCGGATCGAGCAGCGGGGGCTGGACTTCTACCGCCGGCTGGTCGACGAGCTGCTCGAGAACGGCGTGGACCCCTGGCTGACGCTCTACCACTGGGACCTCCCGCAGGCGCTGCAGGACCAGGGCGGCTGGGCGGCGCGCGACACCGCCGCCCGCTTCGCCGACTACGCGGGGATCGTGCACGACGCGCTGGGCGACCGGGTGCGGCACTGGTCCACGCTCAACGAGCCGATGTGCAGCGCGCTGCTGGGCCACATGTCCGGCCAGCACGCGCCGGGGCAGCGCGACCCGGTGGCCGCCGCGCGGGCCACCCACCACCTGCTGCTCGGGCACGGCCTGGCCAGCCGCGTGCTGCGCGACCAGGGCGCCGAGAGCCTGGGGATCACGCTGAACTTCACGCCGATGACGCCGGCGAGCGACCGGCCCGAGGACGTCGACGCCGCGCGGAGGCTGGACGGGCAGCAGAACCGGATGTTCCTCCTGCCGGTGGTCACCGGCGCGTACCCCGAGGACGTCGTCGCCGACCTCGCCGGGGCCGGCGCGCCGCTCCCGGTGGAGGACGGCGACCTGGAGACCATCGCCGCGCCGCTGGACTGGCTCGGCGTGAACTACTACTTCGAGTCCACGGTCGAGGTCGGCGTCCGGGACCCGGAGGATCCGACGTCCTTCATCGGCGGCGAGGGCGTCGTCGAGCTCGACCCCGAGGGGCCGACGACGTCCATGGGCTGGGGCGTGAGCCCCGAGGCGTTCACCCGGCTGCTGCGGTGGATCGGGGAGCGGGCGCCCGGCCTGCCGCTGGTCATCACCGAGAACGGCTCGGCGTGGGCGGACGAGGTGGCCGAGGACGGCGGGGTGCACGACCCCGAGCGCATCGACTACCTGGTCCGCCACCTCGCCGCGGTGCGGGCGGCCGTGGACGACGGCGTCGACGTCCGCGGCTACTTCGCCTGGTCGCTGCTGGACAACTACGAGTGGGCCCGGGGCTACGCCCAGCGGTTCGGGCTCGTCCACGTCGACTACGAGACCCAGCGGCGCACCGTGAAGGACAGCGGCCGCGTCTACGCCGACGTCATCCGACGCCACCGCGAGCAGGGCTGAGACGGGGAGCGGGGCCCGCGACGGGCCCCGCTCCCCGGCCACTTCCTCAGGTCGCCGGGCTGGGGTCCGACCGCTCGTCGGCCGGGGCGGCCTGCACGTCCCGGATCCGGTACTTCTCCACGGCCTCGCGCACCTTCGCCCGGTCGACCTGCCCCTCGTCGGCCAGCGAGGCGAGCGTGCGCACCACGATCGACTCGGCGTCGACGTGGAAGTGCCGCCGCAGCGCCGGGCGGGTGTCGGAGAGCCCGAACCCGTCGGTGCCGAGCGTCGCCATGCCCCCGGGCACGTACGGCGCGATGAGGTCGGGTACCGCCCGCATCCAGTCCGACACCGCCACGACCGGACCCACGGTCTCCTGCAGCCGCTGGGTGACGTAGGGCGTCCGCGGCTCCTCCTCCGGGTGCAGGAGGTTGTGCTCCTCGCACTCGTCGGCCTGGCGGCGCAGCTCGTTCCACGAGGTCACCGACCAGACGTCGGCGCTCACCCCCCAGTCCTGCGCGAGGAGCTCCTGGGCCCGCAGCGCCCACGGCACGGCGACGCCGGAGGCGAGCAGCTGCGCCTTGACCTCGCCGGCCGCGCCGTCCTCGGCCCGCGGGCCCTCGGCGTAGCGGTACATGCCCGCCAGCAGGCCCTGCACGTCGAGCTCCTCGGGCTCGGCCGGCTGGTTGAACGGCTCGTTGTAGACCGTCAGGTAGTACATGACGTCGGGGGAGCGGGAGCCGCCCAGCGGCGCGCCCGGGTCCTCGCCGTACATGCGGGCCAGCGCGTCCCGGGTGATGTGCGCGACCTCGTAGGAGAACGCGGGGTCGTAGCTCACCACCGCGGGGTTGGTCTGCGCCATCAGCAGCGAGTGGCCGTCCTCGTGCTGGAGGCCCTCGCCGTTGAGCGTCGTCCGCCCGGCCGTGGCGCCCAGGAGGAAGCCGCGGGTCATCTGGTCGGCGGCGGCCCAGATCGAGTCGGCGGTCCGCTGGAACCCGAACATCGAGTAGAAGATGTAGATCGGGATCATCGGCTCGCCGTGCGTGGCGTACGAGGTGCCCACGGCCGTGAACGACGCCGTCGAGCCGGCCTCGTTGATGCCCTCGTGCAGGATCTGCCCCTGCTCGGACTCCTTGTAGGTGAGCATCAGCTCCCGGTCCACCGAGGTGTAGCGCTGGCCGGCCGGGTTGTAGATCTTCTGCGTCGGGAAGAGGGAGTCCATCCCGAAGGTGCGGGCCTCGTCCGGGATGATCGGCACGAACCGCGGGCCGAGCTCGGAGTCCTTGAGCAGCTCCTTGAGCAGGCGGACGAACGCCATCGTCGTCGCCACCTCCTGCTTGCCCGAGCCGCGGCGCAGGACGTCGAGGGCCTTGTCCTCGGGCGCCTTGAGCGTCTTGAACTCCGAGCGGCGGCGCGGCACGGCCCCGCCCAGGGCCCGGCGCCGCTCGAGCATGTACTGCATCTCGTCGGAGTCCGGGTCGGGCTTGTAGTAGGGCGGCAGGGTCTTGTCCAGCGCCGAGTCGGGGATGTCCAGGTAGAGCCGGTCGCGGAAGGCGGCGAGGTCCTCGGCCGTCAGCTTCTTCATCTGGTGGGTGGAGTTGCGGCCCTCGAAGTGGCTGCCCAGGGTCCAGCCCTTGATGGTCTTGGCCAGGATGACCGTCGGCTGGCCCTTGTGCTCCACCGCCGCCTTGAACGCCGCGTACACCTTGCGGTAGTCGTGCCCCCCGCGCGAGAGGCCCCAGATCTCCTTGTCGCTCATGCTCTCCACGAGCTTGCGGGTGCGGGCGTCCCGGCCGAAGAAGTGCTCGCGGACGAAGGCGCCGTCCTCGGCCTTGTAGGTCTGGTAGTCGCCGTCGGGCGTGGAGTTCATGAGGTTGACCAGCGCGCCGTCCCGGTCGGCGGCCAGCAGCGGGTCCCACTCCCGGCCCCAGATCACCTTGACCACGTTCCAGCCGGCGCCGCGGAAGAACGACTCCAGCTCCTGGATCACCTTGCCGTTGCCGCGCACCGGCCCGTCGAGGCGCTGCAGGTTGCAGTTGACGACGAAGGTGAGGTTGTCCAGCTCCTCGCGGGCGGCCAGGCCGATGACGCCGAGCGACTCCGGCTCGTCCATCTCGCCGTCGCCGAGGAAGGCCCAGACGTGCTGGTCGGAGGTGTCCTTGATGCCGCGCGCGTGCAGGTACCGGTTGAACCGGGCCTGGTAGATCGCGTTCAGCGGGCCGAGTCCCATGGAGACGGTGGGGAACTCCCAGAACTCCGGCATCAGCCGCGGGTGCGGGTAGGACGACAGCCCGCCGCCGGGGTGGCTGACCTCCTGGCGGAAGCCGTCGAGCTGGTCCTCGGTCAGCCGGCCCTCGAGGAAAGCGCGGGCGTAGATGCCGGGGGAGGCGTGCCCCTGGAACCAGATCTGGTCACCGCCGCCGGGGTGGTCCTTGCCGCGGAAGAAGTGGTTGAACCCCACCTCGTAGAGGGAGGCGGAGCTGGCGTAGGAGGAGATGTGCCCGCCGACGCCGATCCCCGGGCGCTGCGCGCGGTGGACCATGATCGCGGCGTTCCACCGGATGTAGGCGCGGATGCGCCGCTCGGCGTCCTCGTCGCCGGGGAACCACGGCTCCTGCTCCGGCGGGATCGTGTTGATGTAGTCGGTGCTGCGCAGGGCCGGCACGCCCACCTGCTGCTCGCGGCTGCGCTGCAGCATGCGGAGCATCAGGTACCTCGCCCGGTTGCGGCCGGCGTGGTCGACGACGGCGTCGAGGGACTCCAGCCACTCCTGCGTCTCGTCGGGGTCGGTGTCGACCAGCTGGCTGGGGAGCCCGTCGGTGATGACCGCGCGGGTCTGTCCTGCGCGGGCGGGGTCGCCGTCCGGCTGCTGCGGTGCGCTCATGGACACATCGTCTCCCGACGACGTCGCCCTCGTCACGTCGCGGCGCGATGTACCGGTGAAGTCGTGTCGGACGGACACGCCCCGGCAACGCCCCGGTGCGCCCGGTGCGCCCGGTGCACGCAGGCTTGCGCCCCGCCCGCTATGCCCTACGCTTCCGCCTGCGGTGCCTCGACGAGACGGCACCGTCCGGACACCCGCCCACGAGGGCCGGGTGGCGGGCGCATCGACGACAGCGAGAGGGGTGACATGACCGGGGTGCGGGTGGTTCTCCCGCTGGTCGTGTCGATCTCCGCCGCGTGTCCGTCCGTCGCCCGCCCGGTCCGCCCGTGACGCGCTCCCGCGCGGTCACCGGCCCGGCCGGGCACCGTCCACCCCACACCAGGCCAGCAGCAGGCCGACCCATGGAGGAGCAGCAGGGATGAGCGTCGACAGCACCGGCATGGCGGCCCGGTTGGGCATCAAGCCGGGCATGGTCGTGCAGGAGCTCGGCTGGAGCGAGGACGCCGACGAGGACCTGCGCGACTCGATCGTCGAGGCTTCCGGCAGCGAGATGGTGGACGAGGACACCGACGAGGTCGCCGACGTCGTCGTGCTCTGGTGGCGCGAGGACGACGGCGACCTGTTCGACGCCCTCACCGACGCGCTGACCTCCCTGGCCGACGAGGGCGTCGTCTGGCTGCTGGTCCCGAAGTCGGGCCGGCCCGGGCACGTCGAGCCGGGCGACGTCACCGAGGTCGCGCCCACGGCGGGCCTCTCGCAGACCACCAGCATCTCCGCGGCGAAGGACTGGTCGGGGATCCGGCTGGTCACCCCGAAGGCAGCCCGCAGCCGCCGCTGAGGCACGATCACCGGCATGAGCCTCTCCGTCGGCGATCGCGCCCCCGAGTTCAGCCTGCCCGACCAGGACAAGCAGGTCGTGTCCCTCGCGGAACTGCGGGGCACCCCCGTGCTGCTGGTCTTCTACCCGTTCGCCTTCTCCGGCATCTGCACCGGCGAGCTCTGCCAGCTGCGTGACGAGCTGACGAACTACACCGACGCGGGCGTGACGGTGCTGGCCATCAGCACCGACCCGGTCTTCAGCCTCAAGGCGTTCAAGGCGCAGGAGAACCTCGAGTTCACGCTGCTCTCGGACTTCTGGCCCCACGGCGAGGTCGCGAAGGCCTACGGCGTCTTCAACGAGAAGGCGGGCATGGCCGTGCGCGGCACCTTCCTGGTGGACGCCGAGGGTGCGATCGCGTTCGCCGAGGTGAACGGCCCCGGCGACGCGCGCGAGCAGTCCGGCTGGAAGGACGCCGTCGCCGCGCTCGCGGCCTGAAGCCGGGCGCCCGGGTGGCCCCGCTGCAGGAACCCGCCGCGAGCGTGCGAGTGGTGGGGGGCAGCGGGGTCCTTAAGCTTGGCGCGCGGGGCGTGTAGCTCAGCGGTAGAGCTCTCGGCTTACAACCGAGCGGTCGCAGGTTCGAACCCTGTCGCGCCCACCCGTGCCGTCGCCCGGTCAGGCGGCGGCGACGTCGACCGGGCCGGGCGCCGCGGGCTCGGCGGGCTTCGGGAAGGCCGGCCGCAGGAACGCCGGTGCCTTGAACGGGGCCCACTCGCCCTCGCGCTGCGCCAGCCGGTCGGCGATCGCCCAGAGCGCCGCCGGGTGGTGGCCGATGCCGAGGTGGCTGGCCATGACGGCGATGTTCTCGCAGCGCTCGCCCGGCGTGTTCAGGCAGGTCTGCCAGTGCACGATGCCGTCGAAGTGCGAGTAGATCGACGTCGCCGGCACGGGCAATGGGCACCCCTCGGTCTCCAGCGGGAACTGCCGCTGCTCCACGTGCAGGTGCGCGTAGCGGTCGAAGGCCTTCGAGGCGCGGGTCTGGGTGTGCCGCTCGATGCGGAACGGGCTGCCCAGCGTGATCACCTGGCGCACCGCGTCGGGGCACTGGCGGGCGAGGTCGCGGGCGAAGATGCCGCCCAGGCTCCAGCCGATGAGCGTCACCTCGCGGCGGTAGCGGTTGTGCAGGTAGTCGAGCCGGTCGCGCAGGCCGTTCACGCAGATCGCGGTCGGGCCGATGTTGCGGCCCAGGCCCCAGCCGTGCACCCGGTAGTCCAGCCGCCGGAGCGTCGCCCGCAGCACACGCGTCGAGGTGTCGTCGGCGAGCAGGCCCGGCAGGACCAGCACCGGGTGGCCGTCGCCCTTGGGCAGCCGCTGGGTCAGCGGACGGGCCGCCAGGTAGAGGCCGTAGTCCGCGAAGGCCCTGGTGGGCTCGCTCAGGTACAGCGGGAGTGCCGGACCGTCACCCTGCAGTCGTGCCACGTCGTTCCTCCTGGTGCCGTCCGTTCGTGGATGGGCCGTACCAAGATGCGGCCTGGCTCACACCTGTCGGCCGGATACGCGCGGGCACATGTTGCCGAACTGTGTCCTGCGCCATAGCGCACGTTCGCGTTCCGTCCACGGCGGCGACGGGGCGGTGCTGCGCCCGCTGGCACCTCGTGCCACCGTACGGACGACGAGAGGGAGGCAGGATGGCCGAGGACGCGATGCCCGGGCAGAGCCGCACGGTGGACCTCGGAGGTCCGGTGCACTACCTGGACTTCGGTGGTCCGGACGACGGGCCGCCGGTCGTGCTGGTGCACGGGCTGGGCGGCTCGCACCTGAACTGGGACCTCGTCGCGCCGGCGCTGCGGGAGCACGGTCGCGTGCTCGCGCTGGACCTGCCCGGGTTCGGGCGCAGCGAGCCGGGCGGGCGGAAGACCAGCGTGCCGGCCAACGTCGCCGTCCTGCACCGGTTCCTCACCGAGGTGGTGGGCGAGCCGGCGGTGCTGGTGGGCAACTCGATGGGCGGCATGATCTCGATCCTCGCGACGGGGGAGCAGCCGGAAGCGGTGCGCGGGCTGGTGCTGCTCGACCCCGCCCTCCCGGGGTCGCGGCGGGCGCTCGATCCCCGGGTGGCCGTCATGTTCGCGCTGTACGCGGTCCCCTTCGTCGGGGAGCGCTTCCTGTGGTGGCGGCGGCAGCGGACCTCGGCGCTGGCCCGCGTGCACGAGATGCTGGAGCTCGTCGGCGTCGACCCGCGCCGCATGCCGTCGGACGTCATCGACCGGTCGGTGACCCTGCTGGAGGAGCGGCGCGACGTCCAGGGCATGGACCGCGCGTTCCTCGCCGCGGCCCGCTCACTGCTGCGCGTGCTCGCCGATCCGCGTCGCTACCGGGCCGCGATGGCCTCGATCGACGTCCCCGTGCTGCTGGTCCACGGCGACCGCGACCGGCTGGTCCCCGTGGAGGCCGCGCGCGACCTCGCCCGCCGGCACCCCGCGTGGCGCTACGCCGAGTGGACCGGCGTGGGCCACGTCCCGCAGCTGCAGGAGCCCGAGCGGCTGGTCGCCGAGCTGCGCGCCTGGATGCGGGACGCCCAGCTCACCGGCTCCCGGGCCTGAGCGTGTCGCGCAGCGCCTCCAGCCCGGTGTAGCGCGGTCGCCACCCGAGCTCCTCGCGGGCCCGGGTGGTGTCCATGATCGCCGGCCGGCTGGCCGCCTCGATCCACTCCGCCACCGGCGGCAGGAACGGCAGCCGGGACATCGCCCGGGCGGCGGCCTGCGCCGGCGCGGCGGGCAGCGGGATGGCGAGCGCGCCGAACTCCCGGGCGACGTCGGCCGCGGTGACCACGCCTTCGCCGGCGATGTTGTAGGCACCGGGCGGGCCGGCGCCGAGCACGCACAGCAGCAGCGCCTGCCCGACGTCGTCCTGGTGCACGAACTGCAGCGGGTGCTGCGGCACGAGCAGCGGCACGGGCACTGGCAGCCGCCGCGGCCGGCCGAAGAGCCGGCGCCCGACGAGGGCGAACGGGCCGGGCAGCACGTCCTTGGCGCCGACCGCCTGCGGGCCGAGCACGACGGGTGGGCGGAGCAGGTACAGGCCCAGGTCGGGCGCGACCGCGGACTCCTCCTCGAGCAGGCGCTCGAGCTCCGCCTTCTCCTGCGCGTAGAACAGCCGGGCCGCCGGGCGCACCGGCCACTCCTCGGAGATCAGCTCCGGGTTGTCCCGGTGGAACCCGTACGCGGCCACCGAGGAGGCGTAGACGAACCGCCGCGCGCCGACCGCTGCCGCCGCGCGGAACACGTTGAGCGTGCCGTCGACGTTGATGGACCGGGTCGTCTCGCGGGAGGCGTTGCCGGTGATGAGGAAGGCCAGGTGGACGACGACGTCGGCCCCGGCGAAGGCCTGGCGCAGCGCCTCGGGGTCACGCACGTCGCCCTGCCGGTACCGCATCTTCGTCCAGCCGCGCTCCGCCGGGTCGAACGGCCGGCGGGCGATCCCGATGACCGAGTCGACGCGGTCGTCGTCCTGGAGCAGCGGGACCAGCCCGGCGCCGAAGGTGCCCGTCGGGCCGGTGACGGCGACGGTCAGCCCGCTCTCGCGGGCGCGCTTCCTGCCAGGGCTCACCGCGCGGCTGCCGAGGTCGTGGCCTTCCCGCCGGTGGGCTGGTCCACCGGGGGAGTCGCCGCCGCGGCGCGGGCGAGCTCGAGCAGCTCCTCGATGCCCCGGCGGATCCCGCCGGAGAGGACGTCGACGTCGGGGAAGGCGTCGAAGTCGGCGTTGAGGCCGAAGGTCATCGTGTCCAGGTAGCTGAAGATCCCGATGGAGCAGCGGATGCCACCGGCGATCGGCACGTAGGCGTGCGCCGAGCACATGCGCTTGCCCAGCACGTACAGCGGAACCCGCGGGCCCGGCACGTTCGTGGTCACGGCCTGGCACCACATCTGGCCGGCCTGCATGCCAGCCCGCACGCCGAGGGAGAGCAGGCTGGGAGCCACGTAGTCGCCCATCGCGATGATCGACGGCACGTCCACGGCCTGCATCGCCCGCTTGTACTCGTCCATCTGGCCACGGATGCTCCGCAGCCGGGACGCGGGGTCGGGGTCGCCGACGGGCAGGTCGACGAAGACGCACGAGACCTGGTTGTCCAGCGAGCCGCGCCGGCTCGCCGAGCGGACCGACACCGGGACCATCGTGCGCACCACGAGGTTCTCGGAGGACAGCTCACCGCGGCCCTGGAGGAGGTCGCGGAACCCCTTGGTGATCGCGGTGAGGATGACGTCGTTCACCGTGCCGCCCAGCGCCGTGCGCACCTCCTTGAACTCCGCGAGGCTGCCCTGCGTCCACGCCCAGCGCCGGTGCGGGCCGATGGGCCCGTTCAGCGACCGGGCGGTGGGGGTGATCGCCTGCTTGGCCAGCGAGGGCACCGTGCGGGCCAGCGTGCGGCCGGTCTGGGTGAGGCCGCGCGCGTTGCGGACGGCGGTGGCGACGCTCGGCAGGCCGGTGAGGGTGCGCAGCGGGGCGGTCGCCGCCTCCGTGACCGCCCCCGCCACCAGCGCGGCCGACGACGGGTCCCGCCGCGGCGTCCAGTCGCGCGGCTCGGCGTGGGTGGCGTCGGGGTCGAGGTCGAACATCAGCTGCATCAGGTCGGTGCCGGCGATGCCGTCGACCATGCAGTGGTGCACCTTGGAGATCAGCGCCCACCGCCCGTCGGCCAGCCCCTCCACGAGCCACAGCTCCCAGAGCGGCTTGGCCATGTCCAGGCGCTGGCCGAGGACCCGGCCGGCGAGGTTGCGCAGCTGCTCGTCCCCGCCGGGGGAGGGCACCGCGGTGTGCCGGACGTGGTACAGGATCTGGAAGTGCGGGTCGTCGACCCACATCGGGCGGCCGAGCTGCAGTGGCACCTGGCGCACGCGCTGCCGGTAGCGCGGGACCAGCGGGAGCTTGCTCAGCAGCAGTCGGACGACGTCTCCGTAGGTGGGGGCCGGGCCTTCGAACACCGCCACCGACCCCACGTGCATCGGGGTGTTCTCGCTCTCGGCGAAGTAGAACCCGCTGTCGAGGGCACTCATGCGGTCCACGTCTTCACTCCTCGCCGCCCCGGTCGCTCTGCTCGGACCAGGGCCTCGCACGTCCAGGTCGGTGGCCGCCGAAACTAGGTGTGCCTCTCCGTGCACGCAAATCCGCGGTGTGGCGGCGACCACATCCTGCGATGCCCGGATTCGAGCGGGTCAACCGGCCTTGCGCCCCTCGACGTCCACCCGGTCGAGCAGGTCGGTGAAGGCGCGGTCGACCACGGCCGTGCGGGTCAGGTTGACGCTGTGCCCGGCCCCGGGGACCACGACGAGCTCGGCGCCCGGCCCGACGGCCTCGGCGATCCGCCGGCCGTGCGCCGCCGGGGTCAGCCGGTCGTGGGTCGCCGCGACCACGGTGACGGGGATGCGGCGCAGCACCTCCAGCGCCGCGCTCTCGTCGTGGTCGAGGAAGGTCGCGTAGAAGGCCATCGTCACCGGGAGCGGCGTCTCCTCGAGCAGCTGCTGCACCATCCGGACCGAGTGGCGGTCGGCGTCGTCCCGCCCGAACAGCAGCCGCCGGATGGCCCGCCGGCCCAGGAAGGTGCCCCGCCGTCGCCGCTTCTCCAGCGACGGGGCGATCAGCCGAAGCAGCCAGAGGTAGAGGGTCAGCAGCCGGAGCCGGCGCAGCACCCTCAGCAGGAACCCGGTCAGCCCGGTGTCGGCCAGCCCGCCGGCGGAGGTGGCGAGCAGGAACGCGCCGACCACCCGGGTGCCGAACAGCTCCGGCCGCTGCCGGGCCAGTGCCAGGATGCTCATCCCGCCCATCGAGTGCCCGGCGAGCACCACCGGCCCGGTCGGGACGACGGCGTCCAGCACCTGGCCGAGGTCCCGGCCGGTGCGGTCGATGGTGGCGCGGCTGAGCGGCGTCCAGCCGGAGCGGCCGTGGCCGCGCTGGTCCCAGAGGACCAGCCGCGCCCGGTCCCGCAGCGCCGCGCGCTGCAGCTCCCACTCGGCCAGCCGCGCCGTGAACCCGTGGCAGAGGACGACGGTGAGCGGGGCGTCCTCCCTCCCGTCGAACTCGACGTGCAGGTCCACGCCGTCGTCGGTGGTCACCGTCCGCGAGCCCGGTGGGGGCGGCCCGTCGAGCGAGGGCAGGGTCAGGAGCGGGGGGTCGACGGGCACGGCGCCATCCCAGGCGCCCGGGGCCGGGGGCGCAAACCGGAGCGGTCAGTGCCCGCTGCCGCGCCGCCCGGGAGCGGCCTCCCGCACCAGGCGGCGGGCGGCGTCGACCTCCCGGGCGACCGGGCCCAGCACGCCCTCGGCGTGCAGCTCGGCGTCGTCGTCGGGCGCGGACCGGGCCCGGACGTCGTCCTCCAGCCCGCGGATGGCCCGGCGGAGCGCGGCCACCTGCGCCAGGTCGGGGGCGGGCTCACCGCCGCGGCCGGCGATGACCGCCTCGGTGACCGCGTCGGAGGTGCGCTCCAGCTGGACGATCACCGGCCACCAGGCGGCTGCCCGCGTGCTGATCGGCGGCGGCTCGGCCAGCCGCCGCTGCAGCTGGGTCTGCAGCTCCGTGAGCGCCCGGTAGCTGCGCCGGCGGGCGCGGCGGCGCTCGGTCGGGCTGCCGGTGAAGGCGGCCGCGACGAAGGCGTCCAGGGCGCGAGCGGCCTCGCGCAGCGCCTCGTCGAGCGGGGCGCGCCAGGTCTGCGGCCACAGCAGGTAGCCGAAGACCAGCACGATCGCGCAGCCGATCAGGGTGTCGAGCAGGCGGGCGCCCACGAGTCCCGGGTCGCTGGGCAGCGCGAGGTCCAGCAGCAGGATGATCAGCGGCGTCTGGAAGACCGAGAACAGGCCGAAGTTGGCGTTGCGCGCCCACGGCAGCACCGCGGCCGAGCAGGCCAGCGCGACGAGCACCCAGCCGTTGCGCGGGAGGGCCGCCAGCAGCGCGGACCCGATCAGGACGCCGAGGAGCGTCCCGGCGCCCCGCTGCACGGCCCGGGTGAACACCGAGCCGAAGTCGGGCTTCAGGACGATCGCGACGGTGAGCAGCACCCAGTAGGGGCGCTCGATCGGCAGGTACTGGCGGGCGATCTCGGCGATCGTCATGCACAGCGAGAGGCGGACGGCGAAGGCCCGGGCGTCGGCGCTGGCCAGCGTGCGGTCGCCGAGGTCGTGCAGGCGGGTGCGCAGGTCCGGCCGCGGGGCCGGCGCGGCGGCACCGGCGCGCTCCTCGGGGTCGCCGACGACGTTCCACACCAGCCGCAGCCCGTGCCGGACCGCCCGAACCGCGGGGTGCCCCTGCGCCAGCGGCGCCGGCCGCTGGTCGGTGAGCTGCCCGCTGCCGGAGACCGCCGCCGCGAGGGAGTGCGCGGCGACGACGTCCTGCGGATCGGCGGGGACCCCCGCCGAGGCCGTGGCGACCGCGCCCTCCACCAGGGGGGCCGCGGCGTTGAGGACGCCGGCCAGCTCGGAGAGCTCGCGGCTGCGGCCGGCGGACCGGCTGCGGCTGCGGATGACCCGGTCGTACGCCTCGTTGAGCGCGCCCGTCAGCGCCCGCCGGGCCTCGGGCGCCGCATCGCTGCCCACCGCCGCGAGCAGCTCGCCGATGCGGGTGAACACCGCCGCGACGGCGGACCGGTCGGGGTCCAGCGGCTCGGTGCGCGCCTGGACGAGGGTGATCACCACGGCCCACGCCGCGCCGCAGAGGAAGGAGCCGACCTCGGCCGCGGCCGGCAGCGGCGTCACGAGCCCCGACGCGAGGGCGGTGTAGATGAGCAGCTGGAGCGCGCCCAGGGAGAGGGTCGCGCTGACCGCGCTGACGAGGGCCGCGACGGCCGACAGCACCGCGATGACGACGACCGGTGTCCAGCCGCCGCCGGTGGCGTGCTGACCGGCGAGCAGGCCGAGCATCCCGAAGAGCGTGGCCGCGCCGCTGCGGCGCAGCCGCTCGCGCAGGGGGCCGGGCTGGGGCGCCAGGGTCGCCGCGAGCGCGCCCATCGTGCCGAAGACGCCGGCGCCCAGCGCGCCGCCGGCCTCCAGCCCGCCGCCCACCACGACGGCGAGGACCAGGGGCGCCGGGATGGAGACGGCGAACCGGGCGACGTCGCGCCACGGGACCGGCGGGGGAGTGGTGCGCACCAGCTCCTCGAGCCAGGCCGGGGCGCGCAGCGACCGCTCCCGACCCCGCCGCTCTCGCACGGCGGAAGCTTGGCATTCCGCCGGCCCGGTCCTGCGCACCCCCGCCTACGCTGACCAGCCGTGACCGTGCAGCTCGGGAAGGTCCTCGCCGCCCTCGACGCCCGCTACGACCCCGCCCTCGCCGAGAGCTGGGACGCGGTCGGCCTGGTCTGCGGCGATCCGGCGGAGCAGGTGGGCTCGGTGCTGTTCGCGGTCGACCCGACGGCGGCGGTCGTCGACGAGGTGGTGCGGACCGGCGCGCAGCTGCTGGTGACCCACCACCCGCTGTTCCTCACCCCCGTGCACGGCGTGCCCGCCGACGACCCTCGGGGCCGGCTGGTGCACCGGCTGGTCCGGGCCGGCGCCGCGCTCTTCGTCGCGCACACCAACGCCGACCGGGCCCCGCGCCACGGGGTCAACGACGCGCTGGCGGCGGCGCTCGGGCTGGAGGACGCCGTCCCCCTGGAGCCCTCCGCCGCGGACCCGCGCGCGGGCCTGGGCCGGGTCGGCCGGCTGCCCGAGCCGATGACGCTGCGCCGGTTCGCCGAGCACGCGGCGGCGGCGCTGCCCGCCACGGCCGGTGGTGTGCGGGCGGCCGGCAACCCCGACCGCCGGATCGCCACCGTCGCGGTATGCGGGGGTAGCGGGGGTTCGCTGCTGGGCGCGGCCGCGGCGGCCGGGGCCGACGTGCTGCTCACCAGCGACCTGAAGCACCACCCGGTGTCCGACGCGCTGGAGGTGCCCGGGCCCGCGCTCTGCGACGTGGCGCACTACGCCTCGGAGTGGCCCTGGCTGCCGGTCGCCGCCGACGTGCTGCGCCGGGACCTCGACGGCGCGGTGGAGGTCGCCGTCGCGGCGCCGCGCACCGACCCCTGGGCCTACCGGGCCGGCTGACCGGCGGGGTCCGGCTCAGGCGTGACCGGCGGCGCGCAGTGCCTGGATGCAGGTCCGCTCGAGGGAACGCTGCCGGCGGATCCGGGCGAGCAGGCCGGGGACCGGTTCCAACTGCCGGGTCGCGGCCGGGCGCACCTCGGTGATCCGGCCGTCGGCGAAGCGCCCGGAGGTGGTGTGCACCGTCCAGCGCTCGACGTCGGGCACCGAGAGCTCCTGACCGACCAGCACCGCGGGGCCGTTCACGCCCGCGGGAGCGCCGCGGAGCTCCAGCGGATCGGCGTCCCAGTCGTCGACCCGGACGGTGCGCACGTGGAGCCCCCCGTCGTCCACGGCGAGGACGGCGTCGGCGGGACCCTCCCGCCGGTCGACCGGGACGACGTCCGCCGCGTCGAGGAGCAGCACCAGGCGGGGGAGGTACCACCAGTGCTCGCGGCGGAGCATGTGCGAGTCGGCGAGGGCCCGCGAGGGCGGGTGCTTGCGCAGCTCCTGGTCGAGGAGGTCCTCGGTGAAGAGGTCGCCGGTCCCGTCCTCGACCAGCGTGAAGCGGCCGGTCAGCGCCAGCGGTGACCACCGGGACCCGGTGAGGCGCGGGTCGGAGAGGACCAGCGCCGCCGAGCCGGCCGCCGCGACCGCGCGAGCGGTGGCCACGTGCGCCCAGGGCAGGGCGACCGCCGGCCGCCCGCCGAGCACGAGGGGGACGACGCCGGTGGCCCCGGGTGGCGCGCCGGGCACGGCCCACAACAGTTCGGCCACGCCTGCGGCGTGCAGCGCTCCCACACTTGTGGTGTCCATCGCCTGGATGTCTACTCCCTCCGACGGCGGCGACGAGGCCGCCCGTGGACCTGGGGGTTCGCCGTGCCCGCGTTCGTCGTGGCCGCCGTGGTCGGGGTGCTGTTCTTCCTCGGCTACCGGTACTACTCCAGCTACCTGGCCCGGAAGGTGTACGCCCTCGACCCGGCGTTCGTCACCCCGGCGCACGAGTTCAACGACGGCAACGACTTCGTGCCGACGAACAAGCACGTCCTCTTCGGCCACCACTTCACCTCGGTCGCCGGTGCCGCGCCGATCGTCGGCCCGGCGATCGCGGTGTTCTGGGGCTGGGGCCCGGCGTTGACGTGGATCGTGCTCGGGACGATCTTCGCCGCCGGTGTGCACGACTTCGGCTCGCTGGCGGTGTCGGTGCGGCACAAGGCCAAGAGCATCGGCACCCTGGCCGGCGAGGTCATCAACGGCCGCGCCCGGCGGCTGTTCCTGGTGATCATCTTCTTCCTGCTCACCCTGGTGAACGCGGTCTTCGCCGTCGTCATCGGCAACCTGTTCGTCGCCAACCCGGGCGCGGTCATCCCGATCGTGCTGGAGATCCCGCTGGCCATCGCCATCGGCGTGTACATCTACCGGACCCGCTCCTCGGCGCTGCTGCCGTCGATCGTGGGCGTGATCGTGCTGTACGCGCTGATCCTCGTCGGCAACGCCTACCCGATCTCGCTGGACGGCCTCGCCGAGGCGCTCGGGGTGGAGCAGACCCGCAACGTCTGGGTGGTGCTGCTGTTCATCTACACCTGGATCGCCTCCCGCATCCCCGTCTGGGTGCTGCTGCAGCCGCGCGACTACATCAACAGCCACCAGCTGTTCATCGCCCTCGGCGTCATCGGCCTCGGCCTGATCGTCGGCATGAACACCATCCAGGCGCCGGTCGTCAACGACGTCCCCGAGGGCTCGCCGAGCTTCTTCCCGTTCCTCTTCATCACCATCGCCTGCGGAGCCATCTCCGGGTTCCACTCGCTCGTCTCCTCCGGGACGACCTCCAAGCAGCTGGACAAGGAGACCGACGCCCGGTACGTCGGCTACATGGGCGCCGTCGGCGAGGGCTCGCTCGCCACCGGCGCCGTGCTGGCCGCCACCGCCGGGGTCGCCGCCTCGCAGGCGGACTGGGAGGCGCTCTACCCCGACTTCGCCACGGCCTCGGGCGGCGCCGTCGGCAACTTCGTCAACGGTGTCGCCACCTTCGCCAACAACCTGGCGATCCCGCTCGACATCGCGACGATCTTCGCGGCCGTCGTCGTGATCAGCTTCGCGGCGACGACGATGGACACCGGCGTCCGGCTGCAGCGCTACGTCGTCCAGGAGATCGGTGAGCTGATCGGGGCGCGGGTGCTGTCGCGGAACCTGACGGTGGCGACGACCATCGCCGTGGTCATCCCGCTGGCCATGGCGCTGCTGCCCGGTGGCGGGGAGGCCGGGTACACCTTCGGCGTCCTGTGGCAGTTGTTCGGCACGACCAACCAGCTCACTGCCGGGCTCGCGCTCTCGGTCATCGCGGTCTGGATCACCCGGCGCGGGCGCAACCCGATCGCGGCGTTGATCCCGCTGGTGTTCCTGCTGGTCATGACCACCTGGGCGCTGCTGGTCAACCTGCGCAACTTCGTGCGGGACGACCAGTGGGTGCTCGCGCCGCTGGACGCGCTGATCTTCGTGCTGGCGGTCTGGCTGATCGTCGAGGCGGTCATCGCGCTCCTCGCGGCGCGGCGGGAGCGCCCGGCGGTCGTGGACGCCGACGGGACCGGCGGCGGGCGGGAGTCCGTCGTCGCCCGCGCCAACCCCGACGAGGCGGTGTCGGACCGTCCGCTCGGCGGTCCCGACCGGGACGACCGGCGGTGACCCCGCGGGTCGTCCTCGTCCGGGGCTCCCGCGCGGCGGCCGCGTCCGGCGGCTGCTGCAGCGGGGACGTCCGGCCCTTCGACGAGGGTGGCTCGCACTGCCACGTCCCGCCGGCGGACGACGCGGTCGGTGCGGTGTACCGGGCGCTGCGCGCGCGGCTCCCGGACGACGTCGCGATCGAGGTGGTGTCGCCGTCGAACTGGCTGTGGCTGCTGCCGGAGCTGGTCGGCGCCGGGCGCCGACGCGGCCTGCGCGGCGCCGCGCTGCGCCGGTCGGTGCGGGCTGGCATGGCGGTCGAGTCCCTCGTCGTCGACGGCGTGGTCCTGGCCTCGGGGGGCCTGCCGTCGCCCGACGCCGCGGTCGCGGCGGTGGAGGCCGAGCTCGCGCTGCGGTGAGCAGGCCGCGGTCGAGCCGCAGGTAGGTTGGCGGCGTGAAGGCCGACCACTTCGAACAGCAGAAGCTCCTGGAGCTCGCGGCGGAGGACGTCGCCCTGACCCAGCTCGCCCACCGGAGGCGGACCCTGCCGGAGGCCGTGGCGGTGGAGGCGGCGGCGGAGACCGAGCGGTCGCTGGCCGACGACGTCGTCCGGGCCGAGACCGAGGTGCGTGACCTCCAGCGCGAGGTCGCCCGCCTGGAGGCCGACGTCGAGACCGTGCGGCAGCGCGCCACCCGCGACCAGCAGCGCCTGGACGTCGGCGGGGTCAGCGCGCGGGAGACCAGCAGCCTGCAGTCGGAGATGGAGTCGCTCGCGCGCCGCCAGGCGACCCTGGAGAACCAGGAGCTCGAGCTGATGGAGCGCCTCGAGACGGCCGAGGCCACGCTGCGGGCGGCGCAGGAGGCGCGGGAGCAGGCGCGGGGCGCGCTGGAGCGGGCCGAGCAGCTGCGCGACGACGCGCTCGCCGACATCGCCGACGGCATCAGCCGGCACGAGAGCGCGCGCGCCGCCGTCGCCGGTGGCCTCTCCGCCCCGCTGCTGGCGCTGTACGACCGCGTTCGCACCCAGACCGGCACGACCGGAGCGGCGATGCTGCGCGCCCGCCAGTGCCAGGGGTGCCGGATCGAGCTCAACGGGCGGGAGCTGGCGGCGGTCGGGAACGCCGACCCGCACGAGGTCGTCCGGTGCGAGAACTGCGGGCGGATCCTGGTCCGCACGGCCGAGTCCGGGCTGTGAGCCGCCGGTTCGTCGTGGAGGCCGACGGCGGGTCCCGGGGCAACCCGGGGCCGGCCGGCTACGGCGCCCTGGTGCGGGACGCGGACACCGGCCGGGTGCTGGCCGAGCGCGCCGCGTCGGTGGGCCGCGCCACCAACAACGTCGCCGAGTACGGCGGGCTGGTCGCCGGGCTGCAGGCGGCGCTCGACCTCGACGCCTCCGCGGAGGTCGAGGTGCGCATGGACTCCAAGCTCGTCGTCGAGCAGATGTCGGGCCGCTGGAAGATCAAGCACCCGGACATGCAGCAGCTCGCCCTTCAGGCCCGCGCGATCGCCCGGAAGCTCGGCGGCGTCCGCTACACCTGGGTGCCGCGCGCGCAGAACGGCGCCGCGGACGCCCTGGCGAACAGCGCGATGGACGGCCGGCCGGTGCACCGGGACGCCGCCGCGGAGCCCAGCGTGGCCGAGGACGACGTCCAGCCGACGGCCGAGCCGGCCCCGGTGGTCACGACGGTCACCCACCTGCTGCGGCACGGCCAGACCGAGCACACCCCCGAGCGCCGGTTCAGCGGCCGCAACGAGCTGCCGCTGTCGCGGACCGGAGAGGCCGAGGCGGAGGCGGCCGGCGAGCGCGCCGCCGAGCTCGGCATCGAGGTGGTCGTCGCCTCGCCGCTGCGCCGCACCCGGGAGACCGCCGAGATCGTGGCCGCGCGGCTCGGTCTGCCGGTGGAGTTCGACGACGACCTGGTCGAGCTGGATTTCGGGGCCCTCGAGGGGCTGAGCGCGGACGAGGCGCGCTCCAGGCACCCGCTCGCGGTGCGCCGGTTCATGGGGGACGTGACCGTCGCGGCTCCCGGCGGCGAGTCGGTCGCCGACGTCGCCGGCCGGGTGGAGCGGGCCCGGCAGCGGATCCTCACCCGGCACGCCGGGCGGACGGTGCTGGTGGTCAGCCACGTCACGCCGATCAAGCTGATGCTCGGCGCGGGGCTCGGCACCGGTCCCGAGGTCGTCCACCGGGTGTTCCTGGAGGCCGCCTCGCTGTGCACGGTGGCGTGGTCGTCCGACGGGCGCTCGTCGGTGCGGCTGCTGAACGACACCGCGCACCTGCGCTGACGCCCGCCGAGGCCGGTCAGGTGCGCACGGAGAGGTAGACCGACACGGCGACGCCGAAGGTCACGATGAGGACCCGCAGCGGGGTCGCTGGGATGCGGGTGGCGATGCGCGCCCCGAGGAAGCCGCCGACGAGGCCGGCCGGGGCGGCGACGGCGACGACCGACCAGGCGACCGGCCCGAAGATGCCGAACACGAGCAGGGTGATGGTCGCCGTGACGGCCGACAGCGCGGACTTGAGCGCGTTGGCGAGCTTCAGCCGCTGCAGCCCGATGCCGAGCACGCCGACGAGGATCACCCCGAGCGCGCCGCCGAAGTACCCGCCGTAGACGGTGGCGAGGAAGAGCGCCAGGTACAGCCAGGCGGGGTCGCCGCCGGGCTCGCCGGCGGCCCGTCCGGCCAGGCGCCGCGTCACGAGCGGCTGGACGGCGAGCAGCAGGCTGGCCAGCAGCACGAGCGCCGGGACGACGACGTCGAAGGCGTCCGACGGGGTGGTGAGGAGCAGGACGCTGCCGGCGAGCCCGCCGAGGGCGGCCACCGCGCCGAACCGGACGAGGCGACGGCGCTGGCCGGCGTACTCGGCGCGGAAGCCGGCGACGCCGCCTAGGTAGCCGGGCCACTGGGCCAGCGAGTTGGTGACGTTGGCAGCGACCGTGCCGAGGCCGAGCCCGACCAGCGTGGGGAACAGGATCAGCGAGCCGCCGCCGGCGACCGAGTTGACGCCGCCGGCCACGAAGGCGACGCCCGCCGCGATGAGCAGGTCGACGGCGGACACGGCGGGTCACCCTACGGTGGCCCCATGCGGAGACCGGCGAGCGCGACGTGGCTGGGAGCCCTGCTGGGCGGGTCGGGAGTGCTCCACCTGGTGCGCCCGCGCACCTACGAGTGGCTGGTCCCGCCGGAGCTCGGCTCCGCGCGGGTGTGGGTGCTCGCCAGCGGGGTGGCCGAGATCGGCACCGCCGCGCTGCTGGCCGCTCCGAGCACCCGCCGGGTCGGCGGCTGGTCGGCCGCAGCCCTGCTGCTGGCCTTCGTTCCGGCGCACCTGCACCACCTCCGGCTGGGGCTCCGGAAGCCGCCGGTGATGGCCGCGGCCGTGGTGCGGCTGCCCCTGCAGGTGCCGATGGTCGCAGCGGCGCTGCGGGTGGCCCGCGGGCGCTGACGGCGGGGCAGACTCGCCCCATGCCGCCTGCACCGATGCCCGACGACTGGCAGCGCGCCCTCGTCGTCGCCGCGCACCCCGACGACATCGAGTACGGCCTGGCCGCCGCCGTCGCCTCGTGGACGGCCGCGGGCAAGGAGGTGCACTACCTGCTGGCGACCCGGGGGGAGGCCGGGATGGCCGGCGTTCCCCCGGTTGAGGCGGGCCCGCTGCGCGAGGAGGAGGAGCGGCGGTCGGCTGCCGTCGTCGGGGTCACCGAGGTGGAGTTCCTCGACCACCGGGACGGCGTCCTGGTGGCCGGGCCCGACCTGCGCCGTGACCTGGCTGCCGCCATCCGTCGGCACCGGCCCGAGCTCGTCGTCACCGGGTACTTCGGGCCCACGTGGACCCCGCCGGGGGTGTCGCCGGCTTACCTCAACTCGGCCGACCACCAGGCCCTCGGGCAGTCGGTGCTCGACGCGGTCGCCGACGCGGGCAACGAGTGGATCTTCCCGGAGCTCACGGAGGAGCGGTGGTCCGGGGTCCAGTACATCGCGGTCGGCGAGCTGACCGACCCGCCGCACGAGGTCGACGTCAGCGACCAGGTGGAGACGGCGGTCGCCTCGCTGACCGAGCACCGGCGGTACCTGGAGCTGCTCTCGGACGACCCGGTCGACGTGCAGGCACGGCAGATCGTCGACATGTCCACGCTCACCGAGGACGGACGGCGGCGCGTGGGCTTCCGGCTCTACTGGGGGTAGGCGCCGGCGCAGCGTCGCGACCGGCTGACCCCGTCCGGGTCAGAAGGGCGGTGGGTCGTCCGCCGGGTCCGGTGGCGGCGGCGGTGGTTCGGGTCGCTCGGTGAGGACGCGGTAGCCGGGTGGCCGGGTGGTGCGGGTGACGCCGCTGGGGGTGATGACGGTGAGCACCCCGTCGTCGTTCATCGTGTGGGTCCAGCCGGGGGCGAAGGTCTTGAGCCGGTGGTGGCGGCGGCACAGGCAGCACAGATTCGCGCAGTCGGTGGCCCCGCCGGTGGCGTGGGCGATGACGTGGTCCAGGTCGGCCCAGCCGGCGGGCACGGTGCAGCCGGGGTGGCGGCAGGTGCGGTCCCGCACGCGCAGGAACCGCTGCTGGGCGGCCGAGGGGCGGTAGCGGTCCACCGGACCGGGGCGGCCCAGCAGCGGGCAGCCGCAGGCGGCCTCGGGGTGCTCGAGGTCGGTGGGGTGGTCGGGGCAGCCGCGGGCGGCGAGCCGGGTCAGCTCGCCGCGGCCGGTGACGGCCAGCAGCGCGCCGGTGGCGTCGGTGATGGCGATGTCCAGACTGCCGCCGGGCGGGGCCTGGATGCCGCAGGCGTCGAGGGCGGTGAGCAGTTCGCGCAGGTGGGCGGCGGTGATCGGCTCCCCGTCGACCTCCCCGACCGGCTCGGGAGCCCCGGCTGGGGTGAACGCCGCGGGCAGCGGGGCGCCGGCGGCCAGGAAACCGGCCGGGGTGAGCGCGCCCAGCGGGGCGATCACGGTCAGCTGCGCGGTCACCGCCGGGGCGTCCTGCCAGGGGCGCAGCAGCAGATCGGCCAGCGCACCGGTACGCAGCATGCCGATCGGCCGGTCATCCCCGGCCGCCTTCGCCGCCCGGGCGTGGCCGTCCACCGCCGCCCGGCAGGCCCGGGCCTCGGGATGCGGGAGCAGGGCGCGCAGCTCGCTCATCCCGTCCCCGACCGGCCGCACCGACACGTCCGCGCCGCGCCGGCGGATCTCCCGGCGCCGGTCGGCCGCGGCGGCGTCGCGGGCCACCAGCTCCGCCCGCATGGCTTCGCGCAGCCGGCCCAGCCCCAGCCCGGTGGCGCCGGGCAGCACCGCGGCCTCCGCCGCGGCGATCACCGCCGGATCGGTGCCGGCTCCGGTGGCGGCGACCTCCGCGGCGATCGCCCGGGCCCGCGGCCAGTCCAGCAGCCCCAGCCGCAGCCGGGCGAAGGTGGCCGGCAGCCGGGTGGTGAGCACCTCGGCGTGCTCCAGCAGGGTCACCGCCGCCGCCCGGCTGCTGTTGTGCACCGCCGCCAGCTCATCGGGCACGAACTCACTCACCCCCGCCGGCCCCACGGTTCCGGCCCGTTCCCCGCCGGGCAGCGGATCGACCGGGGCCGGGCGGGCGGCGGCGAGGTCCATCACCAGCTCCACCCGCAACGCCGCCAGCCGCGCCTCGGCGGCCACGATCTGCCCCAGCAGATCCGCCACCTCCACCGCCGACCGGCGGGCGGGCAGCCACGCGGACAACGGCTCGTCCCACCACTGAGGATCGGGATCCTTCAGCTCCCAGGGCGAGGGCGGCTCGGACACCGGCCCCACGCTCACCCCGACCGCGAACCCGACCACCGACACAACCGCAGGCTAGGACGGGGGTACGACACTTTCCGCAGGCCGAGAAGCGCGCGGGCCGACTGGCCGCCCACGGGGGCGGGCGGCCAGTCGGGCACCTACGAGCGCAGCGGATGCTGGATCACCGCGGTCGGGATGCGTCCGCTCTGCAGGCCATCAGCGTCCGCGGCGACTGAAACGGCTCAGCAGTCGCTTGAGCAGGTTGGCCTTGACGAGCCCTGAGATCAGTCCCATGACGTCCTCCTCCATCGGGTGGTGCGGGGATCGACGGCATGTACCCGCGCGCTGCGGGTTCCATGTGCCGGGCGCCCTACACTCCAGGGCACGACGGACGAGTCGGCCGGGCGGTCGCGTCGGCGGGGGAGACCCCGTCGCCGAGGAACGTCCGGGCTCCACAGGGCAGGGTGGTCGCTAACGGCGACCCGGGGTGACCCGCGGGACAGTGCCACAGAAAACAGACCGCCGGCGTTCGCGCCGGTAAGGGTGAAACGGTGGTGTAAGAGACCACCAGCACGCCGGGTGACCGGCGTGGCTCGGTAAACCCCACCCGGAGCTAGGTCAAGAAGGAACGGCGGTTCGCCGCCGTTCCGCGCAGGCGTTCGAGGGCGGCCCGCCCGAGCCTGCGGGTAGACCGCTGGAGCCTGCCGGCAACGGCAGGCCTAGATGGATGACCGCCCATCGGGAGGCCGCAAGGCACCCGTGGACAGAACCCGGCGTACAGGCCGACTCGTCCGTCCCCCGCCCGACGCCGGCCACCGGCCGGTGCGGTCGGGACGTCACCCGGACGGGTGAACGGAGGCGCTGCGCGCACGGTTGGTGACGCGCCGTGCGGCCGTGCGGAGAGTTCTCGAAAAGGACCGGTCCGGCCTGTGGCGAGCCGATCCTGATACCTACCGTTCCCTCCGTCCGCCGATCGGCGGGCCCGGATGGCCGCCCGCCGAACCTGCCCACGGCCACCCCGGAGTCATAGACGCACGGGCAGGCGCGGGGGACCCACCGTTCGTGGCCCCTCCGGGACCTCGGGGTGAAGCCGCGCCATGCGCGGCCGGGCAGCTCTCGCCCGAACCCGACAGCTAACCCCGCAGGCGGCGAGAGGCTCACCACTCCATGCCCAACAGCCATCGCACCGTGGGGCGGCACCGTCGTCCCTCCCGCAACCGCGCCATGACCACCGTGGCGTACCCGGCCGTCGTCCTCGCCGCGGCCTCGGCCCTCACCCTCGGGACCATGGGCTCCGCGGCCGCCCACCCCGGCGCGCACACGGTCAGCCCCGGCGACACCCTCAGCAAGCTCGCGGCCGAGCACGGCACCACCTGGCGCAGCATCTACGACGCCAACCGCGACACGATCGGCGGGAACCCCAACCTGCTCCGCGTCGGCCAGGTCCTCACCATCGGCGGCGGCGTCGCGCCGGCGGCGGCGCCTGCTGTCGCGACGGGGTCGTACACCGTGGTCGCCGGCGACACGCTCGGCAAGATCGCGGCCCGCCACGGCACCACGTGGCAGGACCTGCACGCCCTGAACCTCGGCGTCATCGGCCCCGACGCGAACGTGCTGCGGGTCGGTCAGGTCCTCGCCCTCAGCGGCGGGGGACTGGCTCCCGAGCGCGCCAGCCGGGACGAGCGGCCCGCCCCGGCTCCCGCACCGGCCCCGGCCCCGGCCCCCGTCCCGGCCCCGGCGGCGACCTCGGCGGCCTACGACCAGTGGGACGCGCACGTCCGCCCCGACGTCCAGGAGATCGCCGAGGTGCACGGCGTCGGGACGGTGCTCACCCGCCCCGGCCACAGCCCCACCGCGGGCCTCGCGGCCGACTTCATGGTCTACGCCGACTCGGCCAAGGGTGACGCCGTCGCCCAGTACGTGATCGACAACGCGGCCCGGCTCGGCGTGGAGTACGTGATCTGGGAGCAGCGGATCGCCGGTACGTGGACCGGCTGGGCCTGGCAGGGCATGGAGGACCGTGGCTCGCCCACGGCCAATCACATGGACCACCCGCACGTGGCCTTCCTGCCGTAACCACACACCGCACGACGACGAGCGCCCCCTGCCCGGATCCCCGGGTGGGGGGCGCTCGTCCGTCGAGGTGCTGTCGTACGCCGGTCAGCCCCGGCCGACCGGTCAGACGGCGACGGCGGTGACGAAGGTGCAGATGCCCTCGCCCGACTCCGCCCGCGGCCGCAGCCCGATCGCCCACAGCAGCGCGGTCTCGACCCGGTGCGCCACCTTCCGCAGGCCCACGTACCAGGTCGACCCCCCGCTGGTGACGGTGATGTCGCCGAACCCTGCCGTCCGGATGTGCTCGACGAGCATCCAGTCGGGGAGGATCGAGATGTGGCCGGGCTGGTAGTAGTGCCCCGGCCCGAAGATGAACGGCGCGCCGCGCAGGAACATCTTGAGCCGCGAGTGCGGGTGGCCGACGTTGGGCGTGCTGACCAGCAGCTTGCCGCCGGGCTCCAGCAGCGCCCGGATGGAGCGCAGCACCTGCCGCGGGTTCTCGACGTGCTCGAGCGTCTCGACGCAGACCACCATGTCGAACGGGCCACGGGTCGCCTCGGTCCACTGCGGGTCGTCGAGGTCGAGGCGGTGGATCCAGTCGTGCGGCGGGTCCAGGTCGGTGGGGACGACGTCGAAGCCCGCGTCCCGCAGCCGCAACGCCAGCGCCCCGCAGCCGGCGCCCACCTCGAGGATCCGGCCGCCCTCGGGCAGCTGCTGCCGGACCAGTTCGAGCGCGTACTCGTGCACGCCGGGTGCGGCGTGCACGCCGTGCCCCTGGTAGGACCAGACCGCCGCCGTGCGCTGGGTGGTGCCCTCGTCCACTGTCACGCCCGGAGTCTGACCTACCCGCAGCCGCGACGCGCGCTCGTGCGCCACGGAAGCCCACACCCGACATGCTCGGCCGCGCCGCTGCAGGATGCAGGATGCAGGGTCCCCGTCGTGTCATCGTGATCGCCATGCGAGCAGTGCACCGGTGAGCGCCGTCGCCGTCGCCCTCATCGCGGCAGCCGCCGGCATCCCGGTCGGGCATCTGGTCAACCGGGCCGCGGGTCGCTTCCCGTGGCCGGCGCAGCTGCGGCCGGCGGAGCTGGTCGGCCCGGGACCCGTCGCCGTGCGGCCACCGGTGCTCGAGCTCCTGGCCGGGATCCTGTTCGGCCTGGTGGGCCTGCGCTTCGGCGCGGCGGCCGAGCTGCCGGCCTTTCTCTTCCTCGCCGGCGCCGGGCTGCTGCTCGCCGTCGTCGACCTCCGGCACCGGCTGCTGCCGAACCGGGTCGTCATCCCCTCAGTCGGCGTGGGCCTGGCGCTGCTGGCCGTCCCCGCCGCGGTGAGCGGCGAGTGGTACGCCCTGCTGAGAGCCGGGTTCGGGTCGATGGCGCTGTTCGCGGCGTTCCTCGTCCTCGCCCTCATCTCGCCCAGCGGTCTGGGCATGGGCGACGTCAAGCTCGCCGCGCTGCTCGGTCTCTACCTGGGCTGGCTGGGCTGGAGCGCGGTCGCGCTCGGGGGCGCCGCAGGCTTCCTGGTGCAGGCCCTGGTCGTGCTGCCCCTGCTGGCCCTGCGTCGGATCGGCCTGCGCAGCGAGCTGCCGTTCGGCCCGGCCATGCTGGCCGGCGTCGCCCTCGTTGTGCTGTCGAGCACAGTCGCCGTCTGAGGGCTCAAGAGCGCTCTCACATCGCCGACACATGTCTGTGTCGATGTCGTAACGCCAGTCCCGTCACTGTGCGTGACCGGTTGCATGCCACCCCCCTCGTTCGGGGTGATCTGTCGACCGATGTGATGACAAGCGCTCAAGTCCCCGCCGGAACCTGCCCGATGGAAGCCCTGTCGCCACGAAGCCGGGTCACCCGACCCGGACCCGCTGGCCTCCTCCACCAGGGAGTTCCCGTGCTGAACGTGTACGTCGCAGTCGCCACCATCGCCTCTTTCGTCGAGGACCGCCTGAAGCGAGAGGAGAAGGGCGCGACCGCCGTCGAGTACGGCCTGATGGTCGGCCTGATCGCCGTCGTGATCATCGTCGCCGTCACTGCGCTCGGCGGTCGCCTGGACACGCTCTTCCGTTCCATCGTCACCAGCCTCGGCGGCACGGTCACCACCTGATCGATCTCGGTTCCCTCCCTGCCCCCACGGCGCAGTGGCCGCGCGACGGTCGCTGCGCCGTGGGGCAGGAGCCCCCGTAGGAGAGGCGGTGAGCACTGATGACCACACGACTACTGCGCGACGATCGAGGCGCCTCGGCGGTGGAGTTCGGGCTCATCGTGCCGCTGCTGGTCGTCCTCGTCCTCGGCATCGCCGAATTCGGGCATGCCTTCCAGGTGCAGGGCACCCTGTCGGCTGCTGCCCGCGAGGGCGCACGAGCCATGGCCCTGCAGAACGACCAGACCATCGCTCGGGCTGCGGTGCTCGACGCCGCGACCTCCCTGAATCCTTCGATCACCCCGCACCAGATCGCCATCACGCCGGCTTCCTGCCCGACGACCGGTGGCAGCAGCACGAACGTCGAGCTGACGATCACCTACCCGATGCCCTTCCTCACCGGCTTCTTCGCTGCCGAGGTCGAGCTCACCGGAACGGGGGTCATGCGGTGCAACGGCTGACCCTCCGCGGCCGGCTCCGGCGCGACGAGCACGGGGCCTCCGCCGTCCTGCTGTCCCTCCTGCTGGTGCCGATGCTGGGCTTCGCCGCGATCGCCGTCGACATCGGCGCCCTCTACGCGGAGCGGGCCCGGCTGCAGGTGGCGGCCGATGCCGCAGCCCTCGCCGTGGCTTCCGACTGCGCTCGCGGCAACTGCGGCGACATGCTGGCCACGGCGCAGAGCCTGGTGGTCGCCAACGCCGGTGAGGCCACGGCGGGGCAGCCGGTGCTCTCCAGCAACCCGACCAGCGTCACCGTCCCCGGCAGCACACCCAAGGAGCACTGGTTCGCGCCGGTGATCGGCCACGACGCCACCCAGGTGTCGGCGACGGCCACCGTGGCGTGGGGCGCGCCCGACCGCGGGACGGCGGTGCTCCCGCTCACCTTCTCGTGGTGCGAGTTCCTCCAGCAGACCGGCGGCGGTGAACCCTCCGGCGAGATCGAGCACACCATCTACTTCACCAAGACGTCGAACACCGTGGGCTGCACCGGCCCGTCGAACCTGTTCGTGCCGGGTGGCTTCGCTTACCTCGACACGCCGCCGGCGGAGTGCGAGGCGGCCAGCGCACGCAACGAGCGGTCCTACTCGTCCACCGGTAACACACCGCCGTCGGTCTGCACCCCGACCTACCTGAAGTCCTGGGTCGGACGCACGGTGCTGCTGCCGCTCTTCGACAGCTCTGGCGACACCGGCACCAACGCCTGGTACCACGTGTTCGGCTACGCGGCCTTCCACATCACGGGGTTCCACTTCGGCGGCCAGTTCAGCACCGCCGTCCAGCCCTGCAAGGGCAACGACCGGTGCGTGAGCGGCTACTTCACCGAGTTCGTCGACCTTGACGACGCCTTCTCGTACAGCCCGGACGCCCCGCAACTCGGGGCCTCGATCCTCCGACTCATCCGATAGGGGCGCCTCCGTGCGACGTCGTCTGATCGCCGCTTTCGCGGCGCTGTTGCTCACCGGAGCCGGTGCCGTGGTGCTGCTCGCCTACGTACGCGGCGCCGACGCCCGCGCCCTCGCCGGGACGGAGTCCGTCGAGGTCCTCGTCGTCCGGGCGCCGGTGCCGGTCGGGACCCCCGCCGAGGAGCTCGGCGCGCTCGTCGCCACCGAGCTGCTGCCGGCCAAGGCCCTCGCCGACGGCGCGGTGGCCGACCTCGACGCCCTCACCGGGCGCGTGGCGACAGTCGACCTGCAGCCGGGGGAGCAGCTGTTGGCCACCCGCTTCGCCGAGCCCACCGACCTGCGGACACCCGGCACCGTGCCGGTCCCGCCGGGCTCGGGGGAGGTCAGCGTGCTGCTGGAGCCGCAGCGGGCGGTGGGTGGTCGGCTGGCCGCCGGGGACACCGTCGGTGTCCACGTCTCCCTGGCGCAGGACGCCGGGGGGGCGACGCATGCGGTCCTGCACCGAGTTCTGGTGACCCAGGTGCAGGGTGCCCCGGCGCCCGTCGACCCGGCCGCGGAAGGCACGCCGGAGACCGCCTCGGCCGGCGGCGCGGCGCCGACCGGCAGCGTGCTGGTCACGTTCGCGGTGCCGGCGGCCCAGGCCGAGGCGATCGTCTTCGGTGCTGAGCACGGCACCCTCTGGCTCTCCCTCGAGAACGAGGGGACCGACATTGCGGGCACCGAGGTCGTCAGCGGTACCACCATCTACGGAAAGGTCTTCGCATGAGCCGCGTCGTCCTCGCGGGGGCGGACGAGAGCCTCCAGCAGCGCGTGTCCGCAGCGGTGGACGGGGACATCTCCACCCTGCCGCCGGGCCGGCTGCCTGCCGACCCGGCCCGGCTGTTCGAGCTGCTCGCCGATGGGGAGCTGCCCGACGTCCTCCTGCTGGGCCCCTTGGCGCCGGCGGACGAGGTGCTCACCCTCGCGGGTCGGCTGGACGTCCAGTGCCCGGGCATCAGCGTCGTCTTGCTGGCCGAACCGGCCCCGGAGATGTGGCAGGCGGCCATGCGGGCCGGGATCCGCGACCTGCTGGCCTTGGACGCGGACGCCGCGGAGATCCGGTCGGCGGTCGAGAGGGCCAGCGCGGCAGCGGCGAGCCGTCGCCGCGTGCTCCGGCCCCTGGAGGAGACGGCCCGCTACACCGGCCGCGTCATCACGATCGCCTCGCCCAAGGGCGGGGTGGGCAAGACGACGGTCGCGACGAACCTCGCCGTCGGCCTGACCTCGTCGGCGCCCCAGTCGACCGTGCTGGTCGACCTCGACGTGCAGTTCGGTGACGTGGCCAGCGCGCTGGCGCTCGAGCCGGAGTACACGCTGCCGGACGTCGTCCGCGGGCCGGCGAGCGAGGACACGATGGTGCTGAAGACCTTCCTGACCCAGCACCCGAGCGGGCTGTTCGCGGTGTGCGGGTCCGAGTCGCCGGCGGCGGGGGACACGGTGACCGCCGAGGACGTCAGCCGGTTGCTGGCGGCCCTGGCCCGGGAGTTCCGGTACGTGGTGGTGGACACCGCGCCGGGGTTGTCGGAGCAGACCCTGGCAGCGCTGGACCGGGCCACCGACGTGGTCATGCTCAGCAGCATGGACGTCCCGGGCGTCCGCGGACTGCGCAAGGAGCTCGACGTGCTCCGCGAGCTGTGCATGATCCCGGCGGGCCGGCACGTGGTGATGAACTTCGCCGACCCCAAGGGCGGCCTGTCGGTCCGGGACGTCGAGACAGCGATCGGCACGGGAATCGACGTCCTCCTGCCGCGCTCGGCCGCGGTACCGCCGTCGACGAACACCGGGGTGCCGGTGCTGGCCAGCGGTGGCCGGGACCCGATGGTCAAGGAGCTCCGCCGGCTGGTGTCCCGGTTCGCCGCCACCCCGATCGTGCGGCCGGGCCGCTACCGTGCCAAGCACCGGGCGGCGTCATGAACCTCATGAACCGGCTGGAGGCCGCTCGCGGCCGTACCGCCCCGCCGCCGCCCGTCGTCGCCGCTGCCGCCGATCCCTCGCCGCTGCCGGCCGAACCGGCCGCTCCGCTGCCCGCACCCCGCCCGGTCAAGCCGGTTTCGCGACCTGCTGCGCCGGTGGCCGTGGCTGCTCCCGTCGATGCGTTGGGGCGGTTGAAGGACCGGGTGGCGAAGGCGTTGTTCGAGCGGATGGGTGCTCGGATGAGCGATCCGTCGCTGGCCGAGGAGCAGTTGCGCGCGCTGGTGCTGCGGGAGCTGGACGAGG
>NZ_JBJHAE010000013.1:0-105983 GCF_054050895.1 Blastococcus sp. SYSU DS0669
CGGAAGCTAAGCCTCTCAGCGCCGATGGTACTGCCCTGGAGACGGGGTGGGAGAGTAGGACGCCGCCGGACAACCATTCACGAAGGGCCCCAGCCACCAGGCTGGGGCCCTTCGTCGTACTGCCGGGCCAATCGCCCGAGGAATGGAGCAGGAGCGTCGCCGGGCGCCCGCACCCGCGGGTCAGCGCCGGCGCTCCTCCTTCGTCGTCGCCCCGACGTTGTCGGCGAACCACGCGTTCAACTGCCTCAGATCGCGCCAGGCATCCCGGACCCGGTCCAGGGCCTCGCGGGTGTGCAGCCAGTCCTCCGGCGTCCAACGACGGGCGGCGTGCAGCGACTTGTGCTTCAGCAGGTCGATGCGGTCGTCGTCGGCGGAGTAGCCGGCGGGCACGCGCACCAGGCGCTCACCCTCGATATCCCACCCGCCGGCGCGCAGTCGCCCCACCTCCTGCTCCAGCCGGGGACCCTGCAGCCGATCGGCCACGGCGCGGCGGTACCTCGCCACCTGATCGGATTCCAGCCGCCAGCAACCACCCGCGACGGTCAGCCCGTCGGCCGAGATCTGCACGTACCAGGCGCCGGCGCCGCGCCCCTCCGGGTTGACCACGGCACCCTGGTGCGTCTTGTAGGGGGTCTTGTCATGGCTGAACCGGACGTCGCGGTAGGGGCGGAACACCTTCGCCGTGCCGAACTCCGGCGCCAGCTCCTCGACCAGCGCGGTGAGCGGCCCGCGTACGTGGGTCTCGTAGCCGGGACGGTGCGCCGTCCAGTACGCCTTGCTGTTGTCCGCCTCGAGGCCCTCGTAGAAGACCAGTCCCTCGTCCGGGAACCCGTCGAAGGTCATCGGTCCGTGTCCTCCCCGTCGAGCTCGACGTGCCACCGCAGCTCGCGCAGCGGCGCCGCCCCCGTGTCGAGCGTGCGGGCCCAGCCGTCGGGCGCCCATCCGGCCGACTCGTAGAAGTCGGCGGACGCCCGGTCGGATTCCGCGAGCCAGACCTGGAGGCGGGTGGTGCCGTCGGTGGACGCGAGGTCGGCGACCGCGGCCAGCAGCCGGCTGCCGTGCCCGCGTCGGCCCCAGCGCGGCTCCACCAGCAGCGTGCTGATCTCCGCGGCCTCGGGCCCGGTCGCGACGGCCGCGAAGCCCACCACCGCCCCCTGCTCCACGGCCACCAGCACCCGGTGGCCCGCTGACGGGGGCGAGGTGACGGCCGAGCGCCAGGTCTCGGTCACCGCCTCCTCGTCCCACCCCTCGAGGACCTCCGCGGGCAGCAGGGAGCGGTACGCGGTCCGCCAGGTGACGCCCTGCACCCGTGCGATCGCGGCGGCGTCCTCCGGCCGGGCCGGCCGCACCGACACGTCCGCGGAGCCCGTGAGGCGGGGGAAGGGGATCGAGGTCACCCGGGCAGCGTAGGGGCGTGGGCCGGGTCAGCGGGTGTCGTACCCGGGAGGCAGGATCCACGGACGTGACGCCCGTCGAACGGTTGCCGGCCGCGCTCGCCCGGCGCATCGCCCTCGCCGCGCAGGGCTTCGCCGATCCGCGCCCGGCGACCGCCGTGGGCACCCGACAGCTCCGCCGGCTCACCGAGCGGCTCGCCGTGGTGCAGATCGACTCCGTGAACGTGCTCTCCCGCTCGCACTACCTCCCCGCCTTCAGCCGGCTCGGGCCCTACCCGCAGGAGGCCCTCGACGCGTTGGCGAACCGGCGGCACGACCTCTTCGAGTACTGGGCGCACGAGGCGTCCTTCCTCCCGGTCCGCCTGCACCCTCTCCTGCGCTGGCGCATGGCCGCGGCGCAGGAGGAGGCGTGGGGCACCATGACCCGGGTGCACCGGGAGCGGCCGGAGTACGTGGCCTCCCTCCTGGAGCGGGTGCGCCGCGACGGGCCGCTGCGGGCCGGCGAGCTGCAGGAGGAGCGGCCCAACCTGCCGGGCAGCATGTGGAACTGGCACGCGGGCAAGGCGGCACTGGAGTACCTGTTCTTCACCGGCGCCCTCACCGCGTCGCGCCGCACGGCGGGGTTCGAACGGGTCTACGACCTGCCGGAGCGGGTGCTGCCGGCCGCGGTGCTCGACGCACCCACCCCGGAGCGGCCCGACGCGGTGCGGGAGCTGGTGCGCACGGCGGCGCGGGCGCTCGGCGTGGCGACCGAGACCGACCTGCGCGACTACTTCCGCCTCCGGCCGGCCGACGCGCGGACGGCGATCGCCGAGCTGGCCGACGCCGGCGAGCTGCAGCCGGTCGAGGTGGCCGGGTGGGGCCGGCCGGCGTGGCTGGACCCCGCAGCGCGCCGCCCCCGCTGGATCCGGGCGCGGGCGCTGCTCAGCCCGTTCGACTCCCTGGTGTGGGAGCGGCCGCGGGTGGAGCGCATCTTCGGCTTCCGCTACCGGCTGGAGATCTACACGCCGGCGCAGCAGCGGGTGCACGGCTACTACGTGCTGCCCTTCCTGCTCGGCGACCGGCTGGTCGGCCGCGTGGACCTCAAGGCCGACCGGAAGGCCGGCGCCCTGCGGGTGCAGGCCGCGCATGCCGAGGACGGCGTCGACCGCGGGGTGGTCGCTGCCGAGCTCGCCGACGAGCTGCGGCTCATGGCGGGCTGGATGGCGCTCGACGACGTCGCCGTCGTCGGCCGGGGCGACCTGGCGCCCGACCTCAGCCGGGCTCTGGGGGTGCTGCCCGTCCCGGCGTGAGGCCGGCCAGCCGGCGCACCACCGCCAGACCCGCCGGCTCCCCGGGCCAGTGCCGCGCCACGGCGTCCTCGCCGGCACGGCGCACCACCGACCGGAGCGCCCAGGCAACCACGACGACGTCGTCGGCGTACCCCAGGACCGGCACCACGTCGGGCACGAGGTCCAACGGCGAGATCAGGTAGCCCAGCAGGAGCCACAGGCGCAGCCGGAGCCCCGTGGGGAGGGTGCGGTCGGCCGCCAGCCGGCGCACCAGCCGGACGGCGTCGGGCAGCAGCCGCAGGGCGTCGCGGACGGTCAGCCCGTCCGGGCGGGTGTGCCACAGGGCCGCCAGGAGCAGCAGCCAGACCAGCAGCAGGCCGCCGGCCACGGCGAGCAGCGGGCGCCACCAGTCCACGCGCCCAGTCTGGACGGCGGCCCGCCGTAGGCTCGGCAGGTGCCAGAGATCGCGCCGCTCCGCGTCCAGGTCATCGCGCAGACGCAGTTCACCGCACCCGCCGACGTCCCGTGGGAGACCGACGCCGACGGCGGCCAGGCGCTCGCCGAGTTCGCCGGCCGGGCCTGCTACCAGTCGTGGGACAAGCCCAACCCCGCGACCGCGACGAACGCCGGCTACCTGCGGCACATCCTGGAGGTCGGGCACCTCGCCGTGCTCGAGCACGGGACCGTGAGCATGTACCTCACCGGGGTCTCCCGGTCGCTCACCCACGAGCTGGTGCGGCACCGGCAGTTCTCCTACAGCCAGCTCTCCCAGCGCTACGTGCCCGAGCCCGACGCCGCCGTCGTGGAGCCCGCGGTCATCGCCGGGGACCCGGAGCTGCACGCACGGTTCGTGGCGGCGACCGACGCTGCCGCGGCCGCCTACACCGAGCTCCTGGAGAAGCTGGAGGAGCGCTTCGCCGACGTGCCGAACGCCACGCTGCGTCGCAAGCAGGCCCGCCAGGCGGCCCGCGCGGTGCTGCCCAACGCCACCGAGAGCCGCATCGTCGTCACCGGGAACTACCGGGCGTGGCGCCACTTCGTCGCCATGCGGGCCAGCGAGCACGCCGACGTCGAGCTCCGCGAGCTGGCGATCGCCTGCCTGCGCGAACTGCAGCGGGTGGCCGGCAGCGTCTTCGGCGACTTCCGCATCAGCCGCCTGGCCGACGGCACCGAGGTCGCCGCCAGCCCCTTCGTCGCCGAGGGCTGAGCCCCGCGCGACGGCTGGGGCAGGTGTTCAGCGTCGCCTGCTGACCGTCGTCCGGCCGCCGTAGGCTCGGGTCCGTGGCAGCCCCGATCGACACCCAGTACGAGGACCTCCTGCGGCGCATCCTGGCGCAGGGCACGCCGAAGGACGACCGGACCGGGACCGGCACCGTGAGCCTGTTCGGCGAGCGGCTCCGCTACGACCTCTCCGAGACCTTCCCCCTCGTGACGACGAAGAAGGTCCACTTCCGGTCGATCGCCGTCGAGCTGCTGTGGTTCCTGCGCGGTGAGAGCAACGTCGGCTGGCTGCGGGAGAACGGCGTCACCATCTGGGACGAGTGGGCGTCGGCCGACGGCGACCTCGGCCCCGTCTACGGCGTCCAGTGGCGGTCGTGGCCGACCCCCGACGGCGGTCACGTCGACCAGATCGAGAACCTGCTGCAGACGCTGCGCACCGATCCCGACTCCCGCCGGATGATCGTCTCGGCCTGGAACGTCGCCGCTCTGCCCGAGATGGCGCTGGCCCCCTGCCACGCGTTCTTCCAGTTCTACGTGGCCGGCGGGAAGCTCTCCTGCCAGCTCTACCAGCGCAGTGCCGACATGTTCCTCGGCGTGCCGTTCAACATCGCCAGCTACGCGCTCCTCACCCGGATGATCGCCGCGCAGGTCGGCCTGGAGCCCGGCGAGTTCATCTGGGTCGGCGGCGACTGCCACATCTACGACAACCACGTCGACCAGGTGCGCGAGCAGCTCTCCCGGGAGCCGTACCCGTTCCCGGCGCTGGACCTGGCGCCCGCGCCGTCGCTGTTCGACTACACGTTCGAGCACTTCACCGTGCGCGGCTACCGGCACCACCCCGCGATCCGGGCAGCCGTGGCGGTGTGACCGGCCCCAGCGGCATCGCGATGATCTGGGCGCAGGCCCGCGGCGGGGTCATCGGGGCCGACGGCGGCCTGCCGTGGCACCTGCCCGAGGACCTCGCGCTGTTCCGCCGGCTCACGACCGGGTCGACGGTGGTGATGGGGCGGCGCACCTGGGAGTCGCTGCCCGCGCGCTTCCGCCCGCTGCCGCAGCGGGTGAACGTCGTGCTGACCTCCGACCCGGCCTGGTCGGCCGACGGTGCGGTCGTCGCGCACTCGGTCGGCGAGGTGCTCGCCGAGCACCCCTCGGCGTGGGTGATCGGCGGGGGAGGGGTCTACGCAGCGTTCCTGCCGCACGCCGGGCGGGTGGTCGTCACCGACCTCGACACCGACGTCGCCGGCGACACCTGGGCGCCCCCGCTGCACGGGGGCTGGGTGCGCACCGCGCGCACCCCGGCCGAGGGCTGGTCGGTGTCGGCGTCGGGGGGGCTGCGGTTCGCGGTGTCGGAGTACGTGCGGGAACCCGTCGGATCCGCTGGGTAGATTCTCCCCATGACCACCGACCCCGCCCGGCCGTTCGGGCGCCTCCTCACGGCCATGGTCACCCCGCTGGCCGAGGACGGGTCGATCGACCTCGCCGGGGCCCAGGAGCTCGCCGCGCACCTGGTCGACCGCGGTGGTAACGACGGGCTGGTCGTCTTCGGGACGACGGGGGAGTCGCCGACCACCAGCGACGCCGAGCAGCGCGCCGTCCTGGAGGTGGTGCTGGACTCCGTCGGCGACCGCGCCACGGTGGTGGCCGGCGTCGGCACCTACGACACCGCGCACTCGATCGAGAAGGCGCGGACCGCCGCCGAGCTGGGCGTGCACGGGTTGCTGGCGGTGACGCCGTACTACAACCGGCCCCCGCAGGCGGGCGTGCTCCGCCACTTCACCTCGATCGCCGACAGCACCGACCTCCCGGTGATGCTCTACGACATCCCGGTCCGCACCGGCACGCCCATCGAGGTGGAGACGCTCGTCCGCGCCGCGGAGCACCCGCGGATCGTCGCGGTGAAGGACGCCAAGGGCGACCTCGGCGCGATGGCGTGGACGCTGGCGCGCACCGACCTCGCCTACTACAGCGGCGAGGACATGCTGAACCTGCCGATCCTCGCGCTGGGCGGCGTGGGCATGGTCAGCGTCGTCAGCCACCTCGTCGGCCCCCGGCTGGTGGAGCTCATCGCCGCCGTCGAGGCCGGTGACCTGGTCAAGGCCAGGGAGATCAACGACAGGCTGCTCCCCGTGGTCACCGGGGTCTTCCGCACCCAGGGCGTCATCACGGTGAAGGCCGCGCTCAACGCGCTCGGCCTGCCGGCGGGGCCGGTCCGGCCGCCGCTGGTCGACGCCACCCCCGAACAGCTCGCGCAGCTGCGCGACGACCTCGCCGCTGGAGGCGTCACCCTGTGAGTGGTCAGGTCACCCAACCGCACCTCGATCTCAAGGCCCCCCCGCCCCTGCCCGAGGGCGGCCTGCGGGTCATGGCCCTGGGCGGCCTCGGCGAGATCGGCCGCAACATGGCGGTGCTCGAGTTCGACGGCAAGCTGATGGTCATCGACTGCGGCGTCCTCTTCCCCGAGGCCGAGCAGCCGGGGGTCGACCTGATCCTCCCTGACTTCGGCGTCATCGAGCACCGGCTGGACGACGTCGTGGCCGTGGTGCTCACCCACGGGCACGAGGACCACATCGGGGCCATCCCGTATCTCCTGCGACTCCGCGAGGACATCCCGCTGGTCGGCTCGCGCTTCACCCTCGCGCTCGTCGCGGCGAAGCTCCGCGAGCACCGGCTGGACGCGACGCTGGTCGAGGTGGCCGCGGGGGAGGACCACCTGGCGGGTCCGTTCCACTGCGAGTTCATCTCGGTGAACCACTCCATCCCCGACGCCCTCGCGGTGGCGGTGCACACGCCGGCGGGCGTGCTCGTGCACACCGGCGACTTCAAGATGGACCAGCTCCCCCTGGACGGCGTCCTCACCGACCTGGGTGCGTTCGCGCGCCTCGGCGTGGAGGGCATCGACCTGCTGCTGGCCGACTCCACCAACGCCGAGGTGCCCGGCTTCGTCACCCCCGAGCGGTCCATCGGCCCGGTCCTCGACGACGTCTTCGCCCGCGCCTCGCAGCGGCTGATCGTCTCCAGTTTCGCCAGCCACGTGCACCGCATCCAGCAGGTGCTCGACTGCGCCGACAAGCACGGCCGCAAGGTGGCCCTGGTCGGTCGGTCGATGGTGCGCAACATGGGCGTCGCCCGAGACCTGGGCCTGCTGCGCGTGGCTCCCGGGCTGATGGTCTCGCTGGACGACGCGGCCAAGATGCCGCCCGAGCAGGTCGTCCTGGTCAGCACCGGGTCGCAGGGCGAGCCGCTGTCGGCGCTCGGCCGCATGGCCCGCGGTGACCACCACCAGGTGACGATCGAGGCCGGCGACACCGTCGTCCTCGCCTCCTCCCTGGTGCCGGGCAACGAGACCGCCGTCTACAAGGTCATCAACGGCCTCGCCCGGCTGGGCGCGACGGTGGTGCACAAGGAGACGGCGCGGGTGCACGTCTCCGGGCACGCCCCGGCGGGCGAACTGCGCACGCTGCTCAACGTGGCCAAGCCCCGGTACCTGATGCCGGTGCACGGGGAGTGGCGGCACCTGCGGGCGCACGCCAAGCTCGCCGAGGAGACCGGCATGGCCGCCGACCGGATCCTCCTGGCCGAGGACGGCGTCGTCGTCGACCTCGTGGACGGCAAGGCGACGATCGTCGGCTCCGTGCCCATCGGCAACGTGTACGTGGACGGGCTCAACGTCGGTGACGTGGGTGAGGAGGCGCTGCAGGCGCGGCGCATCCTCGGCGACGAGGGGTTCGTCGCGCTCACGGTGGTCATCGAGCCGTCGACCGGGACGATCGTGCGCCCGGTGCACCTGTCGACCAAGGGGTTCTCCGACGACCCCGCGGCGTTCGACGAGGTGCTCCGGCTGGTCGAGGACAACCTCAAGCGCGCGCTGGCCGACGAGGGCGTCGACGCGCACCGGCTGTCGCAGATCATCCGACGCACCGTCGGGAAGTGGGTCTCGGACAAGCACCGCCGGCGCCCGATGATCATCCCGACCGTCCTCGAGGTGTGAGCGGCCCGGAGGTCACCGCCGCGCCCCTCCGGGTGCAGCTGGAGGCGCTTCTGGACGAGCACCGGGCGCTGCTGCGCCGCAGCCTCGACGGGCTGAGCGAGGAGCAGGCACGCCGGTCGCTGGTGCCCTCGCGGACCACGCTGCTGGGGCTGGTCAAGCACGCCGCATTCGTGGAGCAGGTGTGGTTCGACGAGGCGGTCAGCGGCCGCTCCCGCGCCGAGATCGGCATCCCGGCCACGCCCGACGAGTCGTTCGTGCTCCTGGACGGCGACACGACCGTCTCCGTGGCGGAGGCGCACCGAGCGGCCTGCGAGACTTCCCGCCGGGCGGTCGCCGGGCTCGACCTCGACGACCTGGTGCACGGCAACCGCCGCGGGCCGCTGCCGTTGCGCTGGGTGTACCTCCACGTGCTCCGCGAGCTCGCCCAGCACTGCGGGCACGCCGACATCCTGCGCGAGCAGGTCCTCGCCACCGGCTGACCGGCCCCGCGCCGGGATCAGGTGACCTGATCGTCGAGCGTCCTCCCTCACGGCGCGCGGTGAGGGTGGACACCGCACGACCAGGTCACCTGATCATGATGGGCGTGATGCCTTCGCCGGGGGGCAGGTCGAAGCCCCACACCTGGGCGTAGAAGGACAGCTCGCCGTCCAGGGCGGCCCGGATGTTCTCCGCCTTGCGGAAGCCGTGCTGCTCGCCGGCGAAGAGCAGGTAGGCGTGCGGGACGCCCTTGTCGCGCAGCGCGGCCACGATCGCCTCGGCCTGGTCCGGCGGCACGACCGCGTCCTCGTCGCCCTGGAAGACCGCCAGCGGCGTGTCGAGGGCGTCGACGTGGTTGATCGGCGAGCGCTCGTCGTAGACCGCCCGGCCCGACGGCCAGGGGGCCACCAGCCCGTCCAGGTAGCGGGACTCGAACTTGTGCGTCTCGGCCGCCAGCGCCCCGAGGTCGGCGACCCCGAAGTGGCTGGCGCCCGCGGTGAAGACGCCCGGGCGCATCGTGAGCGCGGCCAGCGTCGTGTACCCGCCGGCCGAGCCGCCGCGGATCGCCATGCGGGCCGGGTCCACCCGTCCGCTGCCGGCGAGGAAGCGGGCGCAGGCCACGACGTCGTCGAGGTCCACCACGCCCCAGCGCCCCTGCAGTGCGTCCCGGTACCGGCGGCCGTAGCCGACCGAGCCGCGGTAGTCGACGTCGGCGACGCAGAAGCCGCGCGACGTCCAGTACTGGATCTCCAGGTTGAGCACGGGAACGGCGCCGGACGTCGGGCCCCCGTGCACCACGACCAGCAGCGGCGGCAGCGCGCCCTCCGGGGCGGTCGCCCCCGGGTTGGTCGGTGGGTAGACCAGGGCGTGCGCCTCCCCGATCCCCGTGCCGGCGTCCTCGGTCGGGAAGGTGACGTGCTCGGGGGAGGAGAACCAGGGCGGGTCCAGCCCGAGGTCACGGGCCGGCCGCAGCACCTCCGCCGAGCCGCTGTCGACGTCCACGCGCAGCACCACCGGCTCACTCGCCGGGCCGCCGGCGACGCAGACCACCTGAGCCCCCTGCGCCATGACGTACCGGAAGGAGCCGTAGGGCAGATCCAGCTCCCGCGGCTCGCCGCCGGGGGAGAGCACGGCCAGGCGGTCGCGGCCGGCCCGGCCGTAGGCCAGCGCGATCCGGCCGTCAGCGAGCAGGGCGTAGCGCGACTGGCCGAACAGCCACTGCGGGCCGGCGATGTCGCTGCCGACGTCGGCGACGAGCGTCGGCTGCTCGTGCGGCCGCTTCCGGTACAGCGACCAGAAGTTCGTACGGTCGTCGAGCCAGCACAGCTCGAGGTCCCCGCCCCAGCGCGGCTGGACGACGGACTCGCCCGGGCCGCCCGCGAGGACGTGGTCGGTGCCGTCGGCCGACCGGACGACGAGCTGCGCGCTGTCCCACGGCATGTGCGGGTGATCCCACTGCAGCCACGAGAGCGTGACGCCATCGGGGGCCAGGCGCGGGTCGGAGACGAAGTCGGGGCCGGAGACGAGCACCTCGGTGGCCCCGTCGTGACCGATGCGCACGATCTCGTTGACGACGTCCGCCGCCGCACCGGAGGCGGTGTGCGTCTCGCGGACGGCGAGCACGCCGCCCGCGACCACCACGAGGTCGGCGTACCGGACGCCGGACGGGATCTCCGGTTCCGGGGTGACCGCGGTGGGGGTGTCGTCACCGGGTGCAAGTCGGTACAGCCGCTGGTCCGAGAAGTCGGTGAACCACAGGACGCCAGCGGACACGGTCCACGCGCCGCCGCCGTACTCGTGGACCCGGGTGCGGGCGTTCCAGGGCGCCGGGAGCGCGTCGGTGACCACGCCGTCCGGGGTGCGCCGCACGAGCACCGTGCGCCCGCCCTCGGCCGGGCGCGACTCGGCCCACCAGACGTCGTCGCCGTCCACGACCACCTCTCCGAGCCGAGCCGCCGACCGGACGACGAGCTCGGAGGTGACGGGCGTGGGCCAGCTGCCGTGGGGGAGCGGGGCGCTCATGCCCGTGACGTTAGCCGGGATCACCCCGCTCGTCGGCGCTCAGCAGGACCGGCCCGGACCTGTGGCCGGACGGGAAACCGGCTACTAGCGTGCAGCCCATGATGGCGTCCTGGCGCCGTTCCAGGCAGGCAGGTGGGTGCCCGGCGACGGCCGGCGCCGCAGCGCCCGTGCCAGGCCACGGTCACCCGACCAGGGATGGACGGTCGACCGGGGCCGGACGCACCTCCGAACGGAAAGGGGGATGGGGCGACGGGGCCGCCGAGCGGCGCCGGACCCCTGACCACCGATGGACGACCACGACCACGACCATCCGCAGTACAGCGAGCTGTCCGAGATGGACGCGAGGGTCCGCGCGCTCGAGACCCTGCTGACCGAGAAGGGCCTGGTGGACCGGGACGCCCTGGACGCCGTGGTGGAGCGCTACGAGAAGGAGGTCGGTCCGCACAACGGTGCCCAGGTCGTCGCCAAGGCCTGGACGGACGAGGAGTACCGGCGGTGGCTGCTCGAGGACGCGGACGCCGCCATCGCCTCGCTGGGGCACGTGGGGCGCCAGGGGGAGCACATGGTCGCCCTGGAGAACACCCCGGATCGACACAACATGGTTGTCTGCACCCTCTGCTCGTGCTACCCGTGGCCGGTGCTCGGGCTCCCGCCGGTCTGGTACAAGTCGCCGGCCTACCGGTCGAAGGTCGTGATCGACCCGCGCG
This sequence comes from Blastococcus sp. SYSU DS0669, assembly GCF_054050895.1. Taxonomy (NCBI): domain Bacteria; kingdom Bacillati; phylum Actinomycetota; class Actinomycetes; order Geodermatophilales; family Geodermatophilaceae; genus Blastococcus; species Blastococcus sp. SYSU DS0669. The sequence goes on from NZ_JBJHAE010000013.1 coordinate 11,081, forward strand.
GGGTGCTGGCGGATTTCGGCGTCTCGTTGCCCGAGGACACCGAGATCAAGGTCTGGGACTCGACGTCGGAGGTGCGCTACCTGGTGATCCCGGTGCGCCCTGAGGGGACGGAGGGTATGAGCGAGGGGCAACTGGCCGAGCTCGTGACCCGGGACAGCATGATCGGTACCGGGCTGGTCCACGCACCCTCGGGCGCCGCCCGGTGAACGGCGTCCACGACACGGGTGGCATGCAGGGGTTCGGACCGGTCATTCCGGAGCCCGGCGAACCCCCGTTCCACGACGAGTGGGAGAGACGCTCCTTCGCCATCACGCTCGCGCTCGGCGCACTCGGGCTCTGGAACATCGATCAGATGCGGCACGAGCGCGAGTCCCTGCCCCCGGCCGAGTACCTGGCCAGCAGCTACTACCGCATCTGGTTCCTCGCGGTGGAGAACGCCGTCCGCAGGCTCGAGCTCCTGGACCGGGAGGGCCTGAGGGCGCGCACCGCCGAGGAGCTCACCGGGCTGTTCTCGTCACGGTCCAGCTACGAGCGGCCCATCGGGACCGGGCCGGTGTTCCGGACGGGCCAGCAGGTGCGGACCCGCACCATCAACCCGAGCGGGCACACGCGTCTGCCCCGCTACGCGCGAGGCCGTGTCGGCACCGTGGTCGCCGTCCGTGGTGCGCACGTCTTCCCCGATCGCCATGCCGTGCCGCTCGGCCAGGAGCCGGACCCGGCCCCCGAATGGCTCTACACCGTCGAGTTCAGCGCGGGTGAGCTCTGGGGGGAGGGCGCCGATCCGACCGTCACCGTGTCGATCGACGCCTGGGAGCCCTATCTGGAGGCCGCCTGATGGACACGACCGCCGCCGGGACGCTGGCCCGCATCTCCGCGGCTGCGGGGCACGAGCTGCCGCTGCCGCCCCCGGGCAGCGAGCAGGTCTTCGCCGCTCCCTGGCAGGCGCAGGTCTTCGCGATGACCGTGACCCTGCACGAGGCAGGTGCGTTCACGTGGTCGGAGTGGGCCCGCACCCTGGGACGGCACGTGTCCGGTGGCCGGCCCGACGGCAGCGACTACTACGAGCGCTGGGCCGACGCGCTGGCCGAGATGCTCCGGACCCGTGGCATCGCGACCGAGGAGGACATCGAGGGGGCGACGAGAGCCTGGCACGAGGCCGCCGCCCGCACACCGCACGGGATGCCGATCGAGCTCTGAGCGACGGCGCTGCCGACCGGAGCCGCCGCTCGCGGGCACATCCGCGGAGCCGGCCCGGCGGCAGCCGGGTCCGGAGACGGGCCCCGCGTGCGGGACACGACACCCGGCCTGGCCGTCCCGGACCCTCGTCGGGATTACGGTCTGACGCATGCCTGCCCGCACCACGCCGAACCGCCGGCCGGCCGCCACCCGCAGCCGGTCGGGGTCGACGGCGGCGAGCAAGAAGCGGCCCGCCGCCAAGCGGGCGCCCAACCGGCGGCAGCCGGCCCGCACGACGTCGTCCTCCGGCCCCTCGCTCTGGCGGGTCGCCAGCGGGGGCTGGAACCTGCTCGCCCGTGGCGCCGGCGGCCTGGCCCGCTCGGTCGCCCGGCCGGAGGAGGCCGAGCCGCTGGCCCCCGAGCACCGCCGGGACGGGGTCGGCCTCGCCGTCCTCGGGCTGGCGATCGTCCTGGGTGCCGCCGCTTGGAGCAACGGCATCGGGCCGGTCGGCGCCGCGCTGACCGACGGCGTGCGCTGGATCGTCGGCTCGCTGGTGATGGTGCTGCCCGTCGTCCTGCTCGTCGCCGCCCTGCGGCTCCTGCGCCGCGGTCCCCGCCCGGAGGCACGCGGCCGGCTGGCCATCGGCTGGCTGTGCACCCTCGCCTCGGTCCTCGGCATCGCCCACGTCGTCGGCACGCCGTCCGTCCCCCAGGCGGGGCAGCCGGGCTCCGGCGGGCTCCTCGGCTGGGCCGTCGGCACCCCCCTGGTCGCCGGGGTCGGCGCGGTGGTCACCGTCGTGCTGCTCGGCCTGCTGGCCTTCTTCGGCCTGCTCGTGATCACCGCGACGCCGGTGCACCAGATCCCCGAGCGCATGCGCGAGTTCACCGACCGGCTGCTCGGCCGCGACGACCACGACGAGTACGACGAGGACGTCGACGACGACGAGGAGGACGAGCAGCCCGCGCCGAAGAGCCGCCGGCGCCGCAGCTCCCTCTCCGAGGACCTCCTCACCACGGGGCCGATCGACCACGGCGCCTACGCCGAGGCGCCGGAGGCCACCAGCACCACCGAGCCCGAGCACACCGTGCTGGCGCCCCCGCCGCCCGTGCCGTCGATCCGGCGCCCGGTCGAGGACCGCACCTCCCCGCCGGAGGACCTGCCCCCGATCACCGAGCCCGAGCAGCTCTCCATCCAGCCGGTCGAGGGCGACTACGTGCTGCCGGCGCTCTCCACGCTGCGCCCCGGTGACCCGCCGCGGGCCCGGTCCAAGGCGAACGACGTCGCCATCGAGGCGATCACCGGCGTCCTGGACCAGTTCAACATCGACGCCGCCGTCACCGGGTTCACCCGCGGCCCGACGGTCACCCGCTACGAAGTCGAGCTCGGCCAGGGCGTGAAGGTCGAGAAGATCACCGCCCTGACCCGCAACATGGCCTACGCGGTGGCCAACGACAACATCCGCATCCTCGCCCCGATCCCGGGCAAGTCGGCGGTCGGGATCGAGGTGCCCAACACCGACCGCGAGAAGGTCAGCCTCGGCGACGTGCTGCGCTCGCAGGCGGCCAAGCAGGACCCGCACCCGATGCTGGTCGGCCTCGGCAAGGACATCGAGGGCGGGTTCGTCTGCGCGAACCTGGCGAAGATGCCGCACCTCCTGGTCGCCGGTGCCACCGGTGCCGGTAAGTCCAGCTGCGTCAACTCGATCCTGACCTCGCTGCTGCTGCGGGCGACCCCGGACCAGCTGCGGATGATCCTGGTCGACCCGAAGATGGTCGAGCTGACGCCCTACGACGGCATCCCGCACCTGATCACGCCGATCATCACCGACCCCAAGAAGGCCGCCACCGCGCTGGCCTGGCTGGTCGAGGAGATGGAGCAGCGCTACCAGGACATGAAGTCCACCGGCGTGCGGCACATCGACGACTTCAACCGCAAGGTCGAGAAGGGCGAGATCACCGCCCCGCCCGGCAGCGAGCGGGTCTACCGGCCCTACCCCTACATCCTCGCGATCGTCGACGAGCTCGCCGACCTGATGATGGTGGCCCCGCGCGACGTCGAGGAGCACATCGTCCGGATCACCCAGAAGGCGCGTGCCGCCGGCATCCACCTGATCCTGGCGACCCAGCGGCCCTCGGTCGACGTCGTCACCGGCCTGATCAAGGCCAACGTGCCCTCGCGGCTGGCGTTCTCCACCTCCAGCCTCACGGACAGCCGGGTCATCCTCGACCAGCCGGGCGCGGAGAAGCTGATCGGCATGGGGGATGCGCTCTTCATGCCCATCGGCGCCGGCAAGCCGATGCGCGTCCAGGGCGCCTTCGTCACCGACGCCGAGATCGAGGCGGTCGTCGAGTTCACCAAGCGGCAGGCCGAGCCCGAGTACCGGGAAGAGGTCTTCTCCGCGGGCAGCGCAGGCGAGAAGAAGGAGATCGACGAGGACATCGGCGGGGACCTGGACCTGCTGGTCCAGGCCGTCGAGCTGATCGTCACCAGCCAGTTCGGGTCGACGTCGATGCTGCAGCGCAAGCTGCGCGTCGGCTTCGCCAAGGCGGGCCGGCTGATGGACCTCATGGAGAGCCGGGGCATCGTCGGCCCCTCCGAGGGTTCCAAGGCGCGCGACGTGCTGGTCAAGCCCGACGAGCTCGAGGCCACCCTCTTCACCCTCCGCGGCGGCATGTGACCGTCCCGGGCATGGCCCCGTCCGAGGAGGACGGGGCCCTTCTGGTGACGTTCTGGAACGGCCCGCGTGCAGGGTCCCGTCGCGAACGTGTGCGTGACGGGGGGACGTGACGTTCTGGAACGGCCCGCCCGTCGCGAACATGTGAGTGACGGGGGGCACGCGGGTCCTTCACCTACGATGGGCGGGTGACAGCCACGCCCAGCCCTGCCCGGACCGTGGCCGTGGTGACCCTCGGGTGCGCGCGCAACGAGGTCGACTCCGAGGAGCTGGCCGGCCGGCTCGCCGCCGAGGGGTACGAGCTCGTCGAGGACGCCGAGGGTGCCGACGCGGTGCTCGTCAACACCTGCGGGTTCATCGAGACCGCCAAGAAGGACTCCGTCGACGCGATCCTCGCCGCGACCGACTCCGGCGCCTCCGTGGTCGCCGTCGGCTGCATGGCCGAGCGCTACGGCTCCGAGCTCGCGGACGCGCTGCCCGAGGCCACCGTCCTGGGCTTCGACGACTACGCGCAGATCGGTGGCCGCCTGGACGACGTCCTCGCCGGCCGCCCGCTCGTGCCGCACACGCCGCGCGACCGCCGCACCCTCCTGCCGATCAGCCCGGTCGAGCGCTCCGCCGTCCTCGCCGGGGCCGGTGGCCGGGTCGAGGACGCCGGGCCGGCCATCCCCGGGCACGACTGGCTCCGCCGGCGCCGGCTGGCCGCCGGCCCCTCGGCGGCGATCAAGCTGGCCTCGGGGTGCGACCGGCGCTGCGCGTTCTGCGCCATCCCCACCTTCCGGGGCGCGTTCGTCTCCCGCCCGCCGGCGGAGGTGCTCTCCGAGGCGCAGTGGCTGGCCTCCCAGGGCGTGACCGAGCTCGTGCTGGTCAGCGAGAACTCCACCTCCTACGGCAAGGACCTTGGCGATCTCCGGACGCTGGAGAAGCTGCTGCCGCAGCTGGCCGCCGTGGAGGGGATCGTGCGGGTGCGGGTCGCCTACCTGCAGCCGGCGGAGCTGCGCCCGGGGCTGCTGGAGGTCATCGCCGGCACGGACGGGGTGGCCCCCTACTTCGACCTGTCCTTCCAGCACTCCTCCCCGACGCTGCTGCGTCGCATGCGGCGGTTCGGCGGCACGGAGGACTTCCTGCGCACGATCGAGCGGGCCCGTAGCCTGGCCCCCGGCGCCGGGTTCCGCACCAACGTCATCCTCGGCTTCCCGGGGGAGACCGAGGACGACGTCGCGGAGCTGGAGCGCTTCCTCACCGAGGGCCGCCTGGACGCGGTCGGTGTGTTCGGCTACTCCGACGAGGAGGGCACCGAGGCGATGCGACTGGACGGCAAGCTCGACCAGGCGGAGATCGACGCCCGCGTGCGCCGCATCACCGACCTGGTCGAGGAGCTCACCGCGCAGCGCGCCGAGGAGCGGATCGGGGAGCAGGTCGAGGTGCTGCTGACCGAGGACCTCTCGGCGGAGGAGGGCTCCGGCACCTGGTCGGGGCACGCCGCCCACCAGGACCCCGACGCCGACGGCACCACGACGGTCAGCGGCGTCCCGGCCGGCGCCGTCGCCGGGCAGGTGGTGGTGGCCCGGGTGGTCGGGACCGAGGGCATCGACCTGCTCGCCGACGTCCGCGTGCCCGCCGTCGCCACGGCCGCGCGGTAGGGGCAGGTGACCGACGTGGCCCCCGACCCGGCAGCGACGCCCCCGCAGTCGGTGCGGCTGGTCAACGTGCCGAACGCGCTCACCGTGCTGCGGCTGGCCGTGGTCCCTGTCTTCGCCGTCCTCCTGCTGCAGGACGAGACCCTCGACGACAGCAGCCGCTACTGGGCCACCCTCGTCTTCGGCCTGGCGATCCTCACCGACCGCTACGACGGGCTGATCGCCCGGCGGACCGGGCAGGTGACCGAGTTCGGCAAGCTCGCCGACCCGATCGCCGACAAGGCGCTGACCGGCACCGCGCTCATCGGGCTGTCCGTGCTCGCCCTGCTGCCCTGGTGGGTCACCGCGGTGATCCTGGTGCGCGAGGTGGGGGTCACCCTGCTGCGCTTCTGGGTCATCCGGGACGGCGTCATCGCGGCCAGCCGCGGCGGCAAGGCGAAGACGGTGCTGCAGGCCCTCGCGATCGGCCTGTACATCCTGCCGCTGAGCGGCGCGCTGGCCACCGCGCGCTGGTGGGTGATGGCCGCGGCCGTGGTGCTCACCGTGCTCACCGGCCTGGATTACGTCTACCGCGCGATCACGCTGCGCCAGACGAGCGCCCGTGCCATGCGGGCGGCGGCGGCCCGCCGGCAGTCGGGCGCCGACCCCTCCACCCGTCGCGACACCGCCGCCTGACCGGCCGTGGCCACCGCGGACGGCTCCGCCGCGCTCGAGGCGCTCGCCGGTGAGGTCCACCGCGCGCTGCTCGCCCGCGGTGGGACCGTGGCGGCCGCGGAGTCGCTCACCGCGGGGCTGCTCTGCGCCACCCTCGCCGCGGTGCCCGGCGCCAGTGCGACGCTGCGCGGGGGTGCGGTCGTCTACGCCACCGACCTGAAGACCACGCTCGCCGGGGTGCCCGCCGACCTGCTCGCCGCGCACGGACCGGTGAGCCGGGAGACGGCGGCCGCGCTGGCCCAGGGCATCCGCACCCGGTGCGCGGCCTCGTTCGGCCTCGGGCTCACCGGGGTCGCCGGCCCCGACCCCGTCGACGGGCACGGCCCCGGCACGGTCTTCCTCGGCGTGAGCGACGGGCGGCGCACCGACGTCGCCCGGCTCGACCTCCCGGGGGACCGCGCCGCGGTGCGCGCCGGCGCGGTGACCGGCGCATTCACGGCCCTGCTCGACCGGCTCCGCGCGGCAGTCGACGGGAACGCCCACCCGGCCGACGGCGTTACGCCATGAGCGGACTCGGCCCCGTCGGTGGGCTGACGGCGGACGCGCCGCGTACCGTGAGCGCACGGTGCCCGATGGCACCGCCGCTTCCCCGCTCGCAGGACAGGAGACGGCCATGACGCTGCTGCGCACCCAGCTCGGGAACACCCTGCGCGGCCACCGGCTGCGTCAGCACCGCACGTTGCGCGACGTCTCCGGCGCCGCCCGGGTGAGCCTGGGTTACCTGTCCGAGGTGGAGCGGGGGCAGAAGGAGGCCTCCTCCGAGCTGCTCGCCTCCATCTGCGACGCCCTCGAGGTGGAGCTCGCCGACCTGCTCGCCGAGGTGAGCCTCGAGCTCCGCGGTGCCGCGGCCGGCGCCGACGTCCGCCCGCTGGCGGGCTCCGGCGAGGCTGTGCCGAGCGAGACCGTGGCGGCCCCCCAGCCGTCCGACGCGGCCACCGAGCCCGCGCTGGCCCTGGTCGGCGTCGGGGAGGGCCGCACCGCACGGCGGCACGACGCGGTGTCGCTCGCCGCCTGAGCAGCCGGCACCCGGCGGCGTGAACCGCACCCGGGCGGGGCTCCTCGCGGGCGCCGCCCAGGCTTTCGCCGCACACGGGCTGCGGCGCACCACGATGCAGTCGATCGCGGCCGCGGCCGGGGTCGCCAAGGCCACGCTGTACAACCACTTCCGCACCAAGGACGACGTGCTGCGCGCGCTGCTGGCCGCGGAGCTGCAGCGGTTGACCGACCTCGCCGCGGGCCTGCCACCGGCCCAGGGGCTGGCCGCGCTCGCCGACGAACTCGCCACCCACCCGGTGCTGCGCGGGCTCGCTGCGACCGAGCCCGACCGGCTCGGCGAGCTGCTGGCGCCCGGGCCCGAGGAGTGGGCCGAGCTCTCCCGGCGCCTGGCCGCCGCGCTCGGTACCGACGAGGACGCGGCGCAGCTGGCCGGGCGGTGGCTGCTCGGCGTGGTGCTGCAGCCGGGGCTCACCACGCAGCGGCGCCGCCAGGCGGCGCGGCTCGGTCAGCTCCTGGAGCCGGTGGGCTGAGCCGAGGGCTCCAGCGGCAGGGAGCGGGTGAACACCACGCGGTCCTCGCCGGGCCCGGCGTGCCCGGGCGAGGGCGCCGGATGAGCACCGAGACGGGCGGCGAGCGCGGCGGCGCCGCCGTCCGCGGGCAGCACGACGGCCTGGGCGACCCGTGCGCCGACCCCGGCCGCGAGGCCCGAGAAGCGCTCCAGCAGCCGCGTGGCGACCCCGCGGCTCCGCCAGGCGGGATGGACGGCGACGGCCTGGACGACGGCGAGCCGGTCGGCGCTCACCACCCCGAGCAGGTAGCCGGCGTCCCCCTGGTTCGGCGTGAGGGCGACCGCGCCGAAGCCGCCCAGCTGGTGGAAGAACACCGGGTCGTGCAGCGCGGTGACGGCGTCGTCGTCGAGCGCGGAGCCCGCCCAGAACTCGGCGCGCCGGGCCAGCAGCCGGCCGCGCAGCGCACCCGCGGAGAGCTCCTCGAAGCCGACCAGCCGGAGGTCCCCGGCGGTCACCGGTCGCCCCGCGCGGCCGCGAGCTCGTCCCGGGTGGGGGGATCGGCGCCGACGCGGGTGCAGTTGACCGCGGCCACGAGCGCGGCGTCGTCCACCAGGGCCAGCAGCCGGTCGTCGGGGGCGCCGTCCAGGGCGGTGCGGGTGGTGATCCCCGCGCCCAGCAGGCCGGTCAGCAGGCCCGCGGCCAGGGAGTCGCCGGCGCCCACCGTGTCGACCACGGGGACGCGTGGGGTCTCGCGGTGCAGCACGGGCCGGCCGGGGCGGGCGACGCGCAGCGGTGCGCCGCCATCGGTGAGGACGACCAGCGCGGGGCCGCGCTCGGCCCAGCGGCGCGCGGCGTCGTCCAGGTCGGTGGTGCCGGGCTCCAGCCAGGCCAGGTCCTCGGCGCTGAGCTTGACGACGTCGGCGTGGCGGACGAGCTCGTCCAGCCGGCCGGTGACGGCGGCGCGGTCGTTGCCCAAGGAGGCCCCGACCGGCCCCTCGGCGAGCATCGGGCGGATGTTCGGGTCGACGCTGATCAGCGCCCGACCCGAGAGCCGGCGGACCAGCCGGGCGATCGCGCCGCTACCCGGCTCCGTCCAGCTGGAGATCGAGCCGACGTGCAGCGCGCCCACGGCGTCGGGCAGCACCCGGCCGAGCTCCTCGTCGGTCCACCGCCAGTCGGCCGCGCCGAGCACGTGGAAGCCGTAGTCGGGGGAGCCGTCGGCCCCGACGCCGACCACGGCAAGGCTGACCGGTTCGGCGGCCTCGACGAAGCCGGCCGTGTCGACCCCGGCCAGCTCCGCGTGCCGGCGCAGGTTGACGGCCAGCGGCCCGGTGCCCAGCCGGGCCAGCAGCCGCACCGGGGCCTCGAGGCGGCCGGCGGCGACCGCGACGTTCAGCGCGTTCCCGCCGGGGCGGGCGACGTAGTGCGGCGCGGTGCTGCCGTCGGCGGCTCCGGGGACGGGCAGCAGGTCGACGACCAGCTCCCCGAGGACGCACAGGACGGGGTCGGCGGGTGGCACGATGCGAACCCTAGTGGCGGCGCGGACGGTCCGCGTCGGTTGCCGAGGGTGATCACCTGGGACGATGCTGGGGACGAGCATCGCCGGGCCGGCGACCGCGCCGGAGCAGGAGGACCTCATGCCCAACCCGTTCGTGAAGCTGTGGAAGTACCTCACGGCTTCGGCCAACGCCCAGATCGACCAGCGGGCCGACCCGAAGATCCAGATCGCCCAGGCGATCGAGGCCGAGCAGCAGCGCCACCAGTCGCTGGCCAACCAGGCGGCTGCGGTCCTGGGCAACCAGCGCCAGCTGGAGATGCGGCTCAACCGGCAGCTCAGCGAGGTGGAGAAGCTGCAGGCCTCCGCCCGCCAGGCGCTCGTGCTGGCCGACCAGACGCGGAGCAAGGGGGACGCGGCGAAGGCGGCCGAGTACGAGCAGGCCGCGCAGGCGTTCGCCACCCAGCTGGTGGCCGCCGAGCAGTCGATGGAGGACCTCAAGCGCAGCCACGACGAGGCGCTGCAGGCCGCCGAGCAGGCGCGCGGCGCGGTGGAGCAGTCCCGCATGCGCCTGCAGACCACGCTGGCCGAGCGCACCAAGCTCATGAGCCAGCTGGAGCAGGCGAAGATGCAGGAGCACGTCGCCGCCTCCATGAAGCAGGTCAACGAGCTCTCCGCGCCGGGGAACACCCCGAGCCTCGCGGAGGTGCGGGACAAGATCGAGGCCCGCTACGCCAACGCGCTGGGCCAGGCCGAGCTGGCGCAGTCGTCGGTCGAGGGCCGCATGCTCGAGGTGCAGAAGGCGACGCTCGACGTGGCCGGCGCCTCGCGGCTGGACCAGATCCGCGCCTCCATGGGCGGCGGCACGCAGGCCGTCGAGGGCAGCGCCACCGCGGGCGCCATCGAGCAGGGCGCCCCGGCGCCCGAAGCGGCCACCCAGCCGCAGGCCCAGCCCGTGGAGCGCCCCGAGCAGGCGTGAGCAGTAGGCGGACCCCCTGCCCCCGCCGCTCGCACGCTCGCGGCGGGAACCCTGCAGGGGGCTGTACGGGTCGGCCCCGCGCCGTGACCGGTGCGGGGCGGGGGGCGCTCAGCCCGGGGTGGCGACCGGTCGGGGCCGGCCGGCTTCGCCGGTGCGCGCGGTGGGGGCGATCGGGGAGTCCGCGGCCTGGCAGCGGGGGCACCAGTAGGTGACCCGCTCCTGCAGGTGCGGCCCCTGGTCGCCCATCAGGATCGGCGTCCCGCAGCGGCGGCAGGGCTTGCCCTTCCGCCCGTAGACCCAGTGGTCGTGGCCGCGGCGGAGGTCGCCGGTGGTGCTCTGCTCGGGGTGCTCGAGGTTGGCGCGCATCAGCCGCTGCGCCCGCTGCAGCAGCGGCGCCAGCCGGTCGTCGACGTCGGCCACCCGTGCCCACGGGTTCAGGCCGAGCAGGAACAGCGACTCGACCTTGTAGAGGTTGCCGATCCCGGCCACGTTGCGCTGGTCGAGGATGGCGACGCCCACCTGCTCCTCGGGCTGGGCGCGCAGCCGGCGCAGCGCCTCGTCGAGGTCCCAGTTCGGGGCCAGGATGTCGGGGCCCAGGTGGCCGACGAGCCGGTCCTCCTCCGCCGTCGGCACGATCTCGACGTCGTGCAGCCGGTAGCCGACGCACTCCCACTCGTCGGTGGCCAGGACGACGCGCACCTCGAAGGCCGGGCCACCCCGCCAACGGGCGCCCGGCCGGTAGATGTGCCAGCTGCCGTCCATGCGGAAGTGGGTGCGCAGCGTCCGCCCGTCGACGAGCCGGATGAGCAGGTGCTTGCCGCGCGGGACGACCTCGGTGACCGCGGCACCGGTGAGGTCGAGCCCGGCGAGCTGGGGGAGCCGGAACTCCCCGCGGCGCAGCGTGCCGCCGGCCAGCGCGGTGTTCATCCGCTTCGCCGCCAGCCAGACGGTGTCTCCCTCGGGCACGCGACCATGATCCCCGGCTGCGTCCCCACCTGCCCCCTGGGTGTGTGAGAGCGCCGACATCCGGGAAGGCGGCCGCGGCCCCGTGCGCTGCCCTCAGCGTGAGCGTGCCCCTGCGACTGCGCACCCGGCTCGGGGGCGCGGCGACGTCCCCCGACGCCCAGCCGGTCACCGTGACCGTCGCCCGCGTGGTGCGGCCCGACCGGCGGGCGGCGTTCGAGCGGGCGGCCCGCGCGGTGCTGGCGGAGGCCGCCGGCTACCCCGGCAACCTGGGCGCGTCGCTGCTCCAGCCGGGGCCCGGCAGCTCCGAGTACCACCTGGTCTACCGGTTCGCCGACGCCGACTCGCTGGCCGCCTGGGAGCGCTCGCCGGAGCGGCAGGCGTTCCTCGCGCGGCTGCCCGGGATGGTCGAGGACGAGCGGGTCGCACGGGCGGTGGGTCTGGAGAGCTTCTTCGCCGTCCCGCCGCGGCCGGGGCCGGCGTGGCGGAGCTGGCTGCTCACCGTCGCCGTCGTCCTGCTGTTCACCTCGCTGTTCCAGGTGCTCGCCGTGCCGTTCCTCGGCAGTTGGCCCTGGCCGCTGCGGCTCCTGCTGTCGGCCGTCTACGTCGTGACGGCGCTGCGGCTGCTCATGCCGCGGCTGAGCCGCTGGTGCGCCCCGTGGCTGCAGGGCTCACGGCGCCGCTGACCCCCGGCTGATCAGCCCCGCAGTCGCAGGCCGCGGGGGGTGGCGGCGAACCCGGCCGCCTGCAGCGCGCTGCTCAGGGGCGTCGACTCGTGCACCGACGCGCCGTCCGCCTTCTGCACCACCATCCGACCCAGCGCCCCGGCCGACACCGCGCCGGACAGCGCCGTCGCCGCCTCCTTGAGGGTCTGCTCGTCCTCGGTCCAGGACAGCAGCGTCTTCCCGCCGCGCTCGACGTAGAGGACCAGGTCGCCGTCGACCAGGACCACCAGCGCCCCCGCCTTGCGCCCGGCCCGGTGCCCGGCCTTCCGCCCGGTGCCGGTGCCCTCGCCGATGTCGGCGGCGGCGTCCTCGCTGCCGGGCCGCTCCGGCCACGGCAGCGCCGCCCCGTACACGTTCGCCGGGTCGGTCGCGGCCAGCACGACGGCGCCGGCCGGCAGCCGGTCGGCCGAGGCGAAGCTGCGCAGCCGGTCGACCGAGCCGGGGGTGCCGAACTGCGCCGCGCCGAGGGTCTCGACGAAGTAGCCGCGGCGCGCGCGACCGTTCTCCTCGAAGGCGCGCAGCACCGGGTAGACCGCGGAGAAGCCGCCCACCACCTGCTCGGCCATGACCGCGCCCCGGGTGAGGACGCCGTGCCGCTCCAGCAGCGCCTCCGCGCGGGCGGTCGTGCGCCGGGTGGCGTTGGCCTCCCGGTCGGGCAGCCGCGACCAGCGCCCGGCCACCGTGGGTGGGCCACCGCGGCTCGGCATGGCGGCGCGGGTCAGCCGCGGGCGCCCGTACCGGTTGCGGGTGACCCGCGGCGCGGCGGCGGCCCGCTTGTGCGTGCCGCCGCCACCGAGGCGGGTGCGCAGCGGGGCCAGGGTGTCGTTGGTCAGCGCGCCGGCCCACACCAGGTCCCAGACCAGGTCGGCGAGCGCGGCGTCGTCGGTGGCGCCCAGGGCGTCGGAGAGGCCGCGGAAGAAGAGCGCCTGGCCGCCGGCGAGCAGGTCGAGGAGCGGCTGCCCCTCGCCGGCGACCTCGAGCTGTTCGGGCAGCAGCAGCGGGGCGAGGTCGGCGGGCACCAGGCTGATCCAGCCGTCCCCACCCGGCAGTCCGCCGGCACCGGCCCACAGCACCTCTCCGGCGCTCGTGAGCTCGTCCAGCATCGCGGGGGAGTAGTCCCGCACCCGGGCCGGCAGGACCAGCGACTCCAGGGCGCTGGCCGGCACCAGGGCGCCGGCGAGCTGCTCGACGACCGCCAGCACGCCGTCGGCGCCCCGCAGCCGGCCGCCCACCGCCTGCCAGGACGGCGTGAACCGCGCCAGCGTCCCGGTGGGCACCGGCTCGACCTCCTGGCGCAGCTTGGCCAGGCTGCGCCGGCGGATGGAGCGCAGCACGTCGGCGTCGCACCACTCCTGGCCGGTGCCGCCGGGGCGGAACTCGCCGGAGACGAGCCGGCCGGTGGCGGTCAGCCGCTGCACCGTCGCGGTGACCACGGCGACCCCCAGGCCCAGCCGGGTGGCGGCCTCGGCCGGCTGGAACGGGCCGTGGGTGCGGGCGTAGCGGCCGACGAGGTCGGCGAGGGGATCGGCGACGGGCTCGGTGAACACCTCGGGCACCCCGACGGGGAGCGCGGTGCCGAGGGCGTCGCGCAGGCGGCCGGCGTCCTCGATCGCGACGTGCCGCTCCTCGCCCGCGATGCGGACGACCAGCGCCCGGCGGGCGGCGACCAGCTCGTCGAGCCACGGCTGCGGCACCCCCCGGCGCGCGGCCTCGGCCGCGGTGAGGTCGCCGACCACGCGGAGCAGGTCGCCGGCGCCGTCGACGTCGCGCGGGTGCCGCTGCTGGGGGAGCCGCTGCAGCTCCGCCTCGATCTCGGTGATCGCCTCGGCGTCGAGCAGCTCGCGCAGCTCCGAGCGGCCGAGCAGCTCCGCGAGCAGGCCGGTGTCGAGGGCGAGCGCCTGGGCGCGCCGTTCGGCGAGCGGGGCGTCGCCCTCGTAGAGGAACTGGCCGACGTAGCCGAACAGCAGCGACTGGGCGAAGGGCGAGGCGGTCTCGGTCTGCACGTCGACCAGCCGCACCCGCCGGGCCCGCACGTCGCGCATCAGCTCGACCAGGCCCGGCACGTCGTAGACGTCCTGCAGCACCTCGCGGGCGGCCTCGAGCGTGATGGGGAACGAGGAGAATTCGCTGGCCACGCCCAGCAGCTGGGCGGCGCGCTGGCGCTGCTGCCACAGCGGCGTGCGACGGCGGGGGTCACGCCGGGGGAGGAGCAGCGCGCGGGCGGCGCACTCGCGGAACCGGCTGGCGAACAGCGCGGAGCTGCCGACCTCCGCGGTCACCTCGCGCTCGACGTCGTCGGGGTCGAGGACGGCGAGGTCGGCCTCGGGCGGCTCCCCGGTGGTGTCGGGCAGCCGCAGCACGATGCCGTCGTCGGAGTGCATGGCCGAGACGTCGACGCCGTGGCGCTCGCGCAGCCGGGCGGCGAGGACCAGCGCCCAGGGCGCGTTGACCTGCGCGCCGAAGGGGGAGTGGACCACCAGCCGCCAGTCGCCGAGCTCGTCGCGGAACCGCTCGACGAGCAGCGTGCGGTCGTCGGGGAGGTGGCCGGTGGCCGCCTTCTGCTCGGCCAGGTAGGCGGCGAGGTTGGCCGCGCCCCACTCGTCCAGGCCGGCGGCGCGGGCGCGCTCCAGGCCCGCCTCCGGCGTCGCGGAGCCGACCTCGCGGAGGAAGGCGCCCAGCGCCCGGCCGAGCTCCAGCGGGCGCCCGGGGGCGTCGCCGTGCCAGAACGGCATCTTCCCCGGCTGGCCGGGCGCGGGGGTGACCAGCACGCGGTCGTGGGTGATCTCCTCGATCCGCCAGGACGAGGAGCCCAGGAGGAACACATCACCCGTCCGTGACTCGTAGACCATCTCCTCGTCCAGCTCGCCGACCCGGCGGCCGCCGGTCCCCTCGCCACCGACGAGGAAGACGCCGAACAGGCCGCGGTCGGGGATGGTGCCGCCGCTGGTGACGGCCAGCCGCTGGGCGCCGGCGCGGGCGGTGAGGGTGTCGGTGACGCGGTCCCAGGTGAGCCGCGGGCGCAGCTCGGCGAAGGCGTCGGAGGGGTAGCGCCCGGCGAGCATGTCGAGGACGGCGTGCAGCGCCGACTCCGGCAGCGAGGAGAACGCCGCCGAGCGGCGGACCAGCGCGCCGACCTCGTCGACGGTGCGCGGCCGCTCGGAGACGATCGCGACGATCTGCTGGGCCAGCACGTCGAGGGGGTTGCGCAGGTAGCGGATGGACTCGATGGCACCCGCCTGCATCCGCTCGGCGACCAGCGCGCACTGCACGAGGTCACCGCGGTACTTCGGGAACAGCACGCCACGGCTGACCGCCCCGACCTGGTGCCCGGCCCGGCCGACGCGCTGCAGGCCGCTGGCCACCGTGGGTGGCGCCTCCACCTGCACGACGAGGTCGACCGCGCCCATGTCGATGCCGAGCTCGAGGCTCGAGGTCGCGACGACGGCGGGCAGCCGACCCGACTTCAGCGCCTCCTCGACGATCGCCCGCTGCTCGCGGGAGACCGACCCGTGGTGGGCCGCCGCCACCGGCTGGAACGCCTCGGGCAGGCCGCCGCCGGAGCCGGCCTGCGCCATCAGCGCCGCGGCGTTGGTGCCCGGTGGCACGGGCTCACCGGTCTGCCGCTCGTAGGCCAGCTCGTTCAGCCGGCTGGTCAGCCGCTCGGCCAGCCGGCGGGAGTTGGCGAAGACGATCGTGCTGCGGTGCGCCTGCACCAGGTCGAGCACCCGCTCCTCGACCGCCGGCCAGATCGAGGTGCGCGGCTGGTGCCCGGCGGCCGAGCCCTCCAGCTCACCGGTGGGCTGGCCCAGCTCGCTCATGTCCTCGACCGGGACGACCACCGAGAGGTCCCACTCCTTGGTCGAGGCGGGGGAGACGACCTGCACCGGGCGCCCGCCCGCCAGGAAGGTGGCCACCTCCTCGATCGGCCGCACCGTCGCCGAGAGCCCGATCCGCTGCGCCGGCCGCTCCAGCAGCTCGTCGAGCCGGTCGAGGGATACGGCCAGGTGCGCGCCGCGCTTGGAGTCGGTGACGGCGTGGACCTCGTCGACGATGACCGTCTCGACGCCGCGGAGCGCCTCCCTGGCCTGGCTGGTGAGCAGCAGGAAGAGCGACTCGGGCGTGGTGATGAGGATGTCGGGTGGCCGGCGGGCGAAGGTGCGCCGCTCGTCGGCCGGGGTGTCGCCGGAGCGGATGCCGACCGTGATCTCCGGCCGGGGCAGCCCGAGCCGCGCCGCCGCCTGGCCGATGCCCGCGAGCGGGGCCCGCAGGTTGCGCTCGACGTCGACGGCGAGGGCCTTCAGCGGGGAGACGTAGAGCACCCGGCACCGGGTCCGCTCGTCGGCCGGTGGGGTGGCGGCCAGCCGGTCGAGGGACCACAGGAACGCGGCGAGCGTCTTGCCGGAGCCCGTGGGCGCCACCACGAGGGCGTGCTCGCCGCTGCTGATCGCCTCCCAGGCGCCCTCCTGCGCGCCCGTGGGCTGCTCGAAGGCGCCGGTGAACCACGCGCGGGTGGGCTCGGAGAATCTGGTCAGGGCGCCCCGGCCCTCGGGGCGGCCGGAGGTCGGGCGGGCGGGCACGCGCTCAGTGTCCCCGCCGTGTACGACACTTCGCTGACCGGCGCGGACGCCGGAGGGGCGGGAACCACCCGCCCGGGGAGACGGGAGCGCACGTGACACCGCTGCAGCAACCCGAGGCCACGGTCGACGTCGCCCGCGTGCAGCGCCGCACGCTGGGCGTCCTCAGCGGCGGCGTGGCCCTGGCGGGGCTCGGCGTCACGGTCGGCATCACCGCCGGCGGGCTGCTGGCCCGCGACGTCGCCGGCACCGACACCGCCTCCGGCCTCGGCCAGACCGCCGGCGTCCTGGGGGCTGCGGTCCTGGCGGTGCCGCTCGCCCGGATCAGCGACTCGGCCGGCCGGCGGGCGGGGCTCGCCGTCGGCTACGGCCTCAGCGTGGTCGGCGCGGTGGTGACCGTCGTGGCCGCGGCGGTCTCCTCCCTGCTCCTGCTGCTGGGCGGGCTGTTCCTGTTCGGTGCCGCCACGGCGTGCGGGCTCCAGTCCCGCTACGCCGCCGCCGACCTCGCCCAGCCCGAGCACCGCGGGCGCTCGCTCTCGCTCGTCGTGTGGGCCACGACCGTCGGCTCCGTGGTCGGCCCGAACCTGGCCGCACCCGGTGCCGAGCTCGGCGAGGCCCTGGGCCTGCCCGCGCTGGGCGGCGTCTTCGTGGTGTCGGCGATCGTGTTCGCGGTGGTGGCGGTGGGCTTCCTGCTGCTCCTGCGCCCCGATCCACTGCTGGTGGCCCGGGCGCTGGGCGGGGGTGGTGGCGGTCCGCGGCCACGGCACGCCACCGGTGCCGCCCTGCGGGCGGTCTGGGCCACCCCGGCCGGGCGGCTGGGCGTCACCGCGGTGGTGGTCGCCCACTCGGTGATGGTCGGCGTCATGGTGATGACGCCGGTGCACATGGGTCACGCCGGCGGCCCGGAGGGGGCGGTGCTCCGCCTCGTCGGGCTGGTCATCAGCGTGCACGTCGCCGGGATGTACCTGTTCTCGCCGCTGGTGGGCATGCTCGCCGACCGGGCGGGGGCCCCCACGGTCGTCGCCCTGGGCGCCGGGCTGCTGCTGGCCGCGGCCGCGATCTCGGGGACGGCGGCGCCGGCGGACTCGGTGCAGCTCGGTGCCGGGCTGCTCCTGCTGGGCCTCGGCTGGTCCTGCGGGCTCATCGCGGGTTCGGCGCTGGTGACGGCGTCGGTGGGGCCCGAGCTGCGGCCGACCGCGCAGGGCGGCACCGACCTGCTGATGGGGCTCGGTGCCGCGCTGGCGGGGGTGGTCGGTGGCCCGCTGCTGGCCTGGGGCGGGTTCGGGCTGGTCTCCGGGGTCTCCGCCGCCCTGGTGCTCCCGCTCGTCGTGGTCTGGCTGGGCTGGCGGGTCAGCGCCCGCGGTAGTTCCTGATCAGCAGCACGATCAGCGCGACGAGCGCGATGACGATGCCGATCTCGAGGACGGTGTCGAGCGTCGAGGAGCCGGTGCCCGGGATCATGCGCGCAAGGGTAGGGCGGCGGCAGCGCGGCCGGGGGCGGACGGGTTAGCGTCGTGGCGTGCGGCTGCAGGAGTTCTGGTCCCGTCTGGACGGTCAGTTCGGGTCGATGCGCGCCCAGAGCGTGGCGCGCGACCACGTGTTCTCCGACCTCGGCGGCCGCACGGCGCTGGACGCCATCGAGGCCGGCGTGCCGGTGCGGAAGGTGTGGCTGGCCGTCTGCGAGGCCTTCGACGTGCCGGTCAAGGAGCGCTGAGCCGGCCGGTTCCCCGGTGCGGCGTGTCGGCCTGGCGATCGAACACGTGTTCGGCCTACTGTGGCGTCCACAGGCCGGCCGGTTCTCCCCAGCCCGCCCTGGAATCCGAAAACTGTCGGTGCCTCGCCCTAGCGTCGGTCCCGACCCGCTTCTCGCGAACCGAAGGTGACGCACCATGGCAGCAACGCTCGACCGCGACAAGGCCCTCGACATGGCCCTCGCCCAGATCGACAAGCAGTTCGGCAAGGGCTCGGTCATGCGGCTGGGCGACGAGGCCGCCCAGGCGATCAAGGTCATCCCGACCGGGTCGATCGCCCTCGACATCGCCCTCGGCATCGGCGGCCTCCCGCGCGGCCGGGTCATCGAGGTCTACGGGCCGGAGTCCTCCGGTAAGACCACGGTCGCCCTGCACGCGGTGGCCAACGCCCAGGCCAACGGCGGCATCGCCGCCTTCATCGACGCCGAGCACGCGCTCGACCCGGAGTACGCCCGCGCCATCGGTGTGGACACCGACGCCCTCCTGGTCAGCCAGCCCGACACCGGTGAGCAGGCCCTCGAGATCGCCGACATGCTGATCCGCTCCGGTGCGCTCGACATCATCGTCATCGACTCCGTGGCGGCTCTGGTGCCCCGCGCCGAGATCGAGGGCGAGATGGGTGACAGCCACGTGGGTCTGCAGGCCCGTCTGATGAGCCAGGCGCTGCGCAAGATCACCGGTGCGCTGAGCAACTCCGGCACGACGGCGATCTTCATCAACCAGCTGCGCGAGAAGGTCGGCGTGGTCTACGGCTCGCCCGAGGTCACCACCGGTGGTCGCGCGCTGAAGTTCTACTCGTCCGTCCGCCTCGACGTCCGCCGCATCGAGACCCTCAAGCAGGGCACCGACGCGATCGGCAGCCGCACGCGCATCAAGGTCGTCAAGAACAAGGTGGCCGCGCCGTTCAAGCAGGCCGAGCTCGACATCCTCTGGGGTCAGGGCTTCAGCCGGGAGGGCGGCATCGTCGACGCCGGTGTCGAGCAGGGCATCGTGAAGAAGTCCGGCGCTTGGTACACCTACGAGGGCGACCAGCTGGGCCAGGGCAAGGAGAACGTCCGCAACTTCCTGAAGGACAACCCCGACCTCGCCGACGAGATCGAGAAGAAGGTCAAGGAGAAGCTCGGCATCGGCCCGAAGCTGGACGCCCCGGCGCCGGTCGACGCCACCGACTTCTGACCTGCCGGTGGACCAGCGGCGACCGTCCCGCCGGCGCGGCTTCGGGGACACCCGGGCCGCCCGGCGCCCGCGGACGCCGGGTGGCGACGATCCCCTGACCCCGGACGTCGCCCCCGGTTCCCCGGAGGACGAGCCTGGTGACCCCGAGCAGGTCGCGCGGGGCATCTGCCTGCGCGCCCTGACGGGGGCACCGAAGACGCGGCGGCAGCTCGCCGACCTCCTCGCCGAGCGAGGGGTGCCGGACGACGCGGCCGAGGCCGTGCTCGACCGGTTCACCGAGGTCGGGCTGATCGACGACGCCTCCTTCGCCCGGGCGTGGGTCAGCAGCCGGCAGGCCGGCCGCGGGCTCGCCCGGCGAGCGCTCTCCGCGGAGCTGCGCGCCAAGGGGGTCGACCCCGAGACCGCCGCAGAAGCCGTCCAGCTGGTCGACGACGACGACGAACGGGCGGCGGCCCGCCGGCTCGTGGAGCGTCGCGCGCCCGGGATGCGCCGGCTGGACCGCCAGACGGCCACCCGGCGCCTCATGGGCATGCTGGCGCGCAAGGGCTACAACGGCGGGCTCGCGGCGGCCGTCGTCCGCGACGTCCTGGACGAGGTCGGCGCCGCCGACGAGGACGAGTACGCCGGCGTCGACGAGGAGAGCGCGCTGCCCTGAGCCGGTCGCGCCTCCCCGACGCGACAGGAGGCGGCCCGGGGGCACCGGACCACCTCCGGTCGCGTCTCCGCGCTCAGCCGGTGGTGACCCAGGCGGTCACGTCGACGGCCACGCCGTCGGGGGCCTCGTCGTCGGCCACCAGCCAGGCCGGGTCGCGGCGCTGACCGTCGGCGAGCCACCGGGTGATCTCGGCGTCGAACCCGTCGGCCGCGGACGTCCCCGAGCGCCGGCGCTCGCCGAGCAACGTCAGGTCGGTCTCGGCGCCGTCGGCGTACCGGAACACCACCCGGCAGCGCGAGCGCCGGTGCCGGGCCGGCGGCACGACCTCCCGGACGACGGCGCTCTCCGCCCCGGCGGCGTCGGCGAACGCCGTAGCCGCCGACCGCAGGCGGGCGACGAACGCCTGCCCTTCGTCGAGCCGGGCGAGCGCGTCGAGGGGAGCGGGGGCGGCCATCGTGAGGTGGACGACCGGCGGGCTCGTCTCGGCAGCGGTCCGCGGGACCGGGGGAAGGGTGCGGCGACCGGCCGCGTGCATCGTCTCCATCGTGCCGACCAGTCTCGCGACGGATGCGCTCCGCCGTACTCCGGCGCGCCCGGGTGGGACGACTGAGCCGGACGGGAACGGCCTGGTCGGAGGCGCAGTCCGCAGCACTCCGGGCGGAGCCGGCGACCGCGTCGTCCGCACCGCCGCGGAACGGTGCGGAGGCTCAGACTGCGCCCCCGCCGCCACCCATCTGCACGTCCGCCGGCAGCTTCGGCGCACCGCCGCCCGTCGTCGCCGCCCGGCGGGTCCGGCGCTCGACGATCTTCGCCAGCTGGGAGAGCAGCACGTTGATGATGATGTAGATCAGGCCCGCGGCGACGTACAGCTGGAAGGTGTACTGGTTGCCGAAGCTCAGGGAGAAGAACTCCACGAGGCTGCGCGCACCTCGCAGCAGCTCGAAGTAGCCGATGATGAAGCCGAGGGAGCTGTCCTTCAGCAGGACCACCAGCTGCGCGATGAGCACCGGGAGCATGCGCCTCGTCGCCTGGGGGAGCAGCACCAGCGACATCACCTGGTACTTGCGCATCCCGATGCCGAAGGCGGCCTCGCGCTGGCCCTTGTCGATCGACAGGATGCCGGCCCGGAAGATCTCGGCGAGCACCGCCGAGTTGTAGAGGATGAGCCCGCCGGCGAGCGCCTGGAATGCGGAGAGCTCGACGTCGTACTTCGGCAGGACGAAGTAGAGCGCGAAGATGACGACCAGCAGCGGGATGGCGCGGAAGAACTCGATGTAGGTGCCGACCAGCCAGCGCACCGCGCGGTGATCCGACAGCCGTCCGACGGCCAGCAGCAGGCCGAGGACCGTGGCCACGACCATGCCGACCGCGGCGACCTGGAGCGTGTTGACCAACGCGCGGCCGAGCGTCTGCGGCACGCCGGTGCGCGCGTCGAACAGCACGGCCCAGCGCTGGCTCTCCAGCTGGCCGTTGCCGGCGAGCCGGATGAGGACGAGCGCGAGGATCCCCAGGATCAGCAGGATCCCGACGCCGGTACCGATCCGGATGCGCGCGCGGGCCTTGGGGCCGGGGATGTCGAAGAGGACCGGCGTGGTCATCGGAGGATCGCCACCCGTCGCTCCAGGCTGTGCACGCCGAACGCGAGCGGCAACGTGATGATCATGTAGGCGATCACCACCCCCAGCAGGACGGCGGTCAACTGCCCGGCGTCCGCGTTGACCAGGCGGGGGAGCAGGGAGCTCAGCTCGCTGGTGGCGAAGCCGGCGGCGATCGAGCTGTTCTTCACCATGGCGATGAAGACGTTGCCCAGCGGCGGGACGACGGTGCGGAACGCCTGCGGGAGGACGACCTCGCGGAGCGACTGCCCGAAGGTGAGGCCGATCGCGCGGGACGCCTCGGCCTGACCGGTCGAGACCGCGTTGATCCCCGAGCGCACCGCCTCGCAGACGAACGCCGCGGTGTAGAGCCCGAGGGAGAGCACCGCCCCGGTGTAAAAGCCGAGGATGAAGTCGATCTGCGGCAGCCCGAAGATGAGGAAGAAGAAGACGACCGTCAGCGGCGTGTTGCGGAAGGTCTCGACGTAGAAGGTCGCCAGCCCGCGCAGCGGCGGGATGGGGCTGACGCGCGCGGCCGCCAGCAGCGTGCCCAGCACGAGGGCGAGCAGGCCGGCGAGCAGCGACAGGCTCAGCGTCGTCAGGAACGCGTCCCACAGCAGGTCGAAGTTCTCAGCGAGGAACTGCACGCCGCCTCCTCTCGGGGCTGGTCATGGAGCGGCGCTGCGGGGCAGGAGTTCCCGCCCCGCAGCGCCGGGGGTGCTCAGTAGCGGTCGACGGCCGGCGGCTCGGGGGCCTCCTGGCCACTGATGGCGCCGGCGGTGCGGTCCCAGGCGTCGGCCCAGGCGCCGCTCTCGTAGGCCTCCTCCAGCGTGTCGTTGATGAACGCGCGGAACTCGTCGTCACCCTTCGGCACGCCGATGCCGTACGGCTCCTCGGTGAACGGGTTGCCCACGAGCTCGAAGGCTCCGTCGCTGCCGGCGACCAGGCCCGTGAGGATGACGTTGTCCGTGGTCACGGCGTCGACCTGGCCGTTGGCGAGGGCGTCGGCGCACTTCGAGTAGACGTCGAACAGCGTGAGGGTCGCCTCCGGGTAGTTGTCCCGGATGTTCTGCGCCGGCGTGGATCCCTCGACCGAGCAGACGTTCTTGCCGGCCAGGTCCTCGGGGCCCTCGATGCCCTCCGGGTTGCCGGCCGCGACCATGATGTCCTGGCCGGCCTCGTAGTACGGGCCGGCGAAGTCGATGAGCTCCTTGCGGGCGTCGTTGATGGTGTAGGTCGCCACCACCATGTCGACCTGGCCGTTCTGCAGGAAGGGCTCGCGGTTGGCCGAGACGGTCTCGGTCCACTCGATGTCCTCGGGGGCGATGCCGAGCTCCGCGGCGATCAGCTTGGCGATCTCGACGTCGAAGCCCTCGGGGGTCTCGGTGTTGGGGTTCAGGAGACCGAACCCGGGCTGGTCGAACTTGGTGCCGACGGTGATGGAACCCGCCTCGGCGAGCTCGGCCATCGTGGTACCCGCCTCGAAGTCGACCTCCTCCTGGACCTCGACGGTCGAGTCGGCGGCGTCCTCGGCCTGGTTGCCGGCCTCGCTGCCACCACAGGCGGCGAGCATGAAGCCGAGGGCCGCGAGCGAGGCGGCGTAGCGGGTGGTGCGCATGAGCTGTCCTTCCGTAGGAACGGTCAGTGGTTCAGGATCTTGGAGAGGAAGTCCTTGGCCCGGTCGGAGCTCGGGGTGCTGAAGAACGTCTCGGGGTCGGAGGACTCCACGACCCGGCCGCCGTCCATGAAGACGACGCGGTTGGCCGCCTTCCGCGCGAAGCCCATCTCGTGGGTGACGACGATCATCGTCATCCCGTCGGCGGCCAGCCCGACCATGACGTCGAGGACCTCGCTGATCATCTCCGGGTCCAGCGCCGACGTGGGCTCGTCGAACAGCATGACCTTGGGGTCCATGGCCAGGGCCCGTGCGATGGCCACGCGCTGCTGCTGGCCGCCGGAGAGCTGAGCCGGGTACTTGTCGGCCTGCGCGCCGACGCCCACGCGGTCGAGCAGTTCGCGGGCCCGCTTCTCGGCGTCGGCCTTCGACCGCTTGCGCACCTTGATCGGCCCGAGGGTGACGTTCTCCAGGATGGTCTTGTGCGCGAAGAGGTTGAAGCTCTGGAACACCATGCCGACGTCGGCGCGCAGGCGGGCGAGCTGCTTGCCCTCCTCGGGCAGCCGCTCGCCGTCGATGACGATCTCGCCCTTCTCGATCGACTCGAGGCGGTTGATGGCGCGGCACAGGGTCGACTTGCCCGACCCCGACGGGCCGATGACGACGACCACCTCGCCCCGGGCGATCTCGAGGTCGATGTCCTGCAGGACGTGCAGTTCGCCGAACCACTTGTTCACCCCGGACAGGCGGACGAGAGGCTCTCCGTTCGGACGGCTGGTCACCCTGGGGACCTTAGGGGCGGGAGGTCGCGGTTCCCGCACCGTGGGATCACGAAGGCGTAACGAACACGGCCGGTCAGGGGGTCACCGGGCCCGATCCGCCCGTTCGGGTGACCGCTGCCGCGCTGGGTGCTGAACCCCCTCCGTGACGGTCGGCCCGGAACGCCCCCGGTCGTCCCGGGCCGCGCCGTATCCTCCGTGTCGAGATGAGCAGCCCCACCGCGAGCCCCGCCCGCACCTACCGGGTGCGCACCTACGGGTGCCAGATGAACGTGCACGACTCCGAGCGGCTCTCCGGCCTGCTCGAGGCGGCCGGGTACACCGCCGCCGCGGACGGGGACGACGCCGATGTCGTCGTCCTCAACACCTGCGCCGTGCGCGAGAACGCCGACAACCGCCTGTACGGCAACCTCGGGCACCTGCGCCCGGTCAAGGACGCCCGCCCCGGCATGCAGATCGCCGTCGGCGGCTGCCTCGCGCAGAAGGACCGCGGCGAGATCGTCACGCGGGCACCCTGGGTCGACGTCGTCTTCGGCACGCACAACGTCGGCTCGCTGCCGGCCCTGCTCGAACGCGCCCGGCACAACGCCGAGGCGCAGGTCGAGATCGTGGAGTCCCTCGAGGTCTTCCCCTCGACGCTGCCCGCCAAGCGGGACTCCGCCTACTCCGGCTGGGTGTCGATCAGCGTCGGGTGCAACAACACCTGCACGTTCTGCATCGTCCCGGCGCTGCGCGGCAAGGAGAAGGACCGCCGCCCCGGCGAGATCCTGGCCGAGGTGCAGGCGCTGGTGGACCAGGGCGTGCTCGAGGTGACCCTGCTCGGGCAGAACGTCAACAGCTACGGCAGCGACTTCGGCGACCGCAGCGCGTTCGCCGA
Organism: Blastococcus sp. SYSU DS0669; assembly: GCF_054050895.1. Taxonomy (NCBI): domain Bacteria; kingdom Bacillati; phylum Actinomycetota; class Actinomycetes; order Geodermatophilales; family Geodermatophilaceae; genus Blastococcus; species Blastococcus sp. SYSU DS0669. The sequence continues at coordinate 35,974 of NZ_JBJHAE010000013.1, forward strand.
CCTGCTGCGCGCCACCGGCCGCATCCAGGGGCTGGAGCGCGTCCGGTTCACCAGCCCGCACCCGGCGATGTTCACCGACGACGTCATCGCCGCGATGGCCGAGACGCCGGCGGTCTGCCACCAGCTGCACATGCCGCTGCAGTCCGGGTCGGACGACGTGCTCAAGCGGATGCGCCGCGCGTACCGGCAGGAGCGCTACCTCGGCATCATCGACCGCGTCCGCGCCGCCATGCCCGACGCCGCGATCACCACCGACATCATCGTCGGCTTCCCCGGCGAGACCGAGGCGGACTTCGTGCAGACGCTCGAGGTGGTCCGGGCCGCCCGGTTCTCCAGCGCCTTCACCTTCCAGTACTCCAAGCGGCCCGGCACCCCGGCCGCCGAGATGGACGGGCAGCTGCCCAAGGAGGTCGTGCAGGAGCGCTACCTCCGGCTCACCGCGCTGCAGGACGAGGTCAGCTGGGAGGAGAACCGCCGGCTCGTCGGCCGGCGGGTGGAGCTGCTCGTCGCCGCCGGGGAGGGGAGCAAGGACGCCGCACGCGGCCGCCTCTCCGGCCGGGCCCGCGACGGGCGCCTCGTCCACTTCACCGCGGCCGACGGGGTGCGGCCCGGCGACGTCGTCGAGACCGTCGTCACCCAGGCCGCGCCGCACCACCTGGTCGCGGACGGCCCGCTGGTGTCCCACCGCCGCACGAGGGCCGGCGACGCGAGCGAGGCCGGCACCCGGCCGACGACGCCCGGCGTCTCGCTGGGCATGCCGCAGGTCGGCGTCCCCGCACCGCTGCCGGTGGTCACCGGCTGCTGACGGAGGCATAGGAGGCTCTACCTGCGTCCCGCGGGGCGATTCCGCAGGTGGAGCCTCCTATGCCCGGGGGGTTACCGGCGGGCGGACTTTTCCGCCTCGGCGAGCCACTCCCGGCGGGTCTGCAGGTTGGCCCGCGCCTCGTCGATCCGCCGCTCGTCACCCGCCGCCTCGGCCTTGGCCAGCTGCTCCTCGGCCTTGGTGACGGCGGCCCGCATGGAGGCGACCATCGGGTTCTCCGGAGTGGTGCGCACGCGGCCGGCGTCGGCGGCGCCGCGCACCTTCTGCTCCACCGCCTGCATCCGGTCCTCGAGCTGGCGCATCACGCCGCGGGGCACGTGACCGATGGCGTCGTAGCGCTCCTGGATCTTGCGCAGCGCGTTCTGCGCCCCCCGCAGGTCCTTGCTGGGGTCCAGCTGCTCGGCCTCGGCCAGCAGCTGCTCCTTGGCCTGCTGGTTGGCGACCTGCTCGGCGTCGCGCGCCTTGTCCTGCTCGGCACGGGCGCTGAAGAAGACGTCCTGCGCTGCGCGGAACTGCTTCCACAGGTCGTCGTCGCCGTCGCGGCCGGTGCGCGGCACCGCCTTCCAGCGGTCCATCAGCGAGCGCATCGCCGCGCTGGTGGGGCCCCAGTCGGTCGAGGCCGACAGCCGCTGCGCCTCCTGGATCAGCTCCTGCTTGGCCGAGCGGGCCTCGCTGCGCTGGGCGTCGAGCTGGGCGAAGTGGGCACCGCGGCGGCGGCCGAAGGCGTCCCGGGCGGCGGCGAACCGCGTCCACAGGGCATCGTCGGTCTTGCGGTCGATGCCGCGGATGGTCTTCCACTCCTCGACGATCGCCTTGAGACGGTCCCCGGCGGCCTTCCAGGACGTCGACTCGGCCGCGATCTGCTCGGCCTCGGCGGCCAGGGCCTCCTTGCGCGCCACCTGCGCGGCGCGGGCGGCGGCCTTCTCGGCGCGGTACTCGACGGCGGCGGCCTCGGCGGTCTCCACGATCGCGCGGGCCCGGGTGGCCAGGCCCTCCAGGTCGCCGACGGCGGCGGCGGTCGGGATCGACCCGGCCAGCGCCTCGGCCTTGGCCTTGATCTCCGCGGGGTTGCCGGTGTGCGCCTTGAGCCGCGCCTCGAGGAGGGACACCTCGGTGGCGAGGTCGTCGTAGCGGCGGCCGTAGTGGGCCAGCCCCGCCTCGGCCTCGCCGGCCTGCCAGGAACCGACCTCGCGCTCGCCGTCGGCGGTGCGCACGAAGACGGTGCCGTCGGCGTCCACGCGACCCCACTGCGACGGGTCGCTCACCACGGTCTCCACCGGCGCGGCCGTCGGCGCCGGGGCGGGGGCGGGGGCGGGCGTCGGCGTCGGCGTCGGCGCGGCGGCTGCCACCGCCGCTCCCGGGGACTCGACGGAGGCGTCGGGTTCCCCGGTGGGCGCGCCCGGATCCGCCGTGGGGTCGGCGAGCGCCGCCTCCGCGGGCGATGGCGCGGCCGCGGTGCCGGCCGCGGGGGTCACCGCGTCCGGGCCGCCGGTCGGCGTCGCCTCCTCCGGGGCGGGGGTCTCAGGGGTCTCGGTGGTCTCCGCAATCGGCGGAGCGGCCTGCTGCACCCCGTTGCCGGGGTCGTCCGTGCTCGACACGTCCGGCAGTGTCCCACGTCCCATCGGCGAGACTGCTGCCGTGACCTCCTTCCCCGGCGGCGTCCCGGTCCGGGCGCCCAGTCCGTCGGCCGCCGTCGCCTTCTGCCCGTGCCCGCCCCTGCTGGTCACGGATGTGGAGGGGCGGCCCTCGCCGGAGAGCACCGCCCTGCGCGAGGCCTGTGCAGAGGCGGTCACCGCGCTGCTCGGCGCCGGACCGGAGGTGGTCGTGGTGGTCGGGCCGGGGCCGCTGCCGGGGGAGCGGTTCGGTCCCGGCGACGGCGGCGACCTCCGTGGCTTCGGCGTCGACCTCGACCTGCCGTTCGACGGCCGGCTGCGCCCCGAGGGGAGGCGGCTCCCGCTCGCGCACACGGTGGGCGCCTGGCTGCTCGACCAGGCGGCGTTCGCCGGCACCCGCGTGGGGGTCGGCCCGGCCGACGTCGGCCAGCTGATGCGCGACCTGCCGGCGCCGGTCGGGGTGCTGGTCATGGGGGACGGCTCGGCACGGCGCTCGGTGAAGGCGCCCGGGTACCTGGACCCGGCGGCCGAGCCGTTCGACGCGGCGGTCGCCACCGCCCTGGCGTCGGGGGATGCCGCCGCGCTGGCGGCGCTGGACCCGGCCGCGGAGGCGGGTCTGCTGGCCGCGGGGGTGCCCGTCTGGCGCGCGGTGGGGGCCGCGCTCGCCGGCCGGCACGTCACCGCCCGGCTGCGCCACGATGCCGCGCCGTTCGGGGTGGGTTACCCCGTCGCCGACTGGATGGTGGCGTGACGCCGCCGCCGGTCGTCGCGGTCGTCGGGCCGACGGCCACCGGCAAGACCGCGCTCGCCGTCGAACTGGCCCGGCGGCTGGGCGGCGAGGTGGTGAACGCGGACTCGATGCAGCTCTACCGCGGCATGGACATCGGCACGGCCAAGCCCGACCTCGTCGAGCGGGGCGGTGTGCCGCACCACCTGCTGGACCTCTGGCACGTGCGCGAGCCGGCCTCGGTCGCGGAGTACCGCCGGCGGGCGCGGGCGGAGATCGACCGGTTGCGCGCCGTCGGCACGGTGCCGCTGCTCGTCGGCGGCTCGGGGCTCTACGTGCGGGCCGTCCTCGACGAGCTGGACTTCCCGGGCACCGACCCGGCCGTCCGCGCCCGGCTGGAGGAAGAGCTCGCCGCCGTCGGCCCGGCCGCGCTGCACGCCCGGCTCGCCGAGCTCGATCCGCAGGCCGCCGCCGCCGTCCTGCCGAGCAACGGACGGCGGATCGTGCGCGCGCTGGAGGTCGTCGAGCTCACCGGCGGGCCGTTCCGCGCCCAGCTGCCCGAACCGCGCCCGCACTACCCGGCCGTGGTGCTCGGCCTGGACCGCGAGCCCGCCGAGCTCGACGAGCGGATCGCGGCGCGCGTGGACCGGATGTGGGCGGCGGGCTTCGTCGACGAGGTCGCGGCGCTCGCCGCCGACGGGCTGCGCGAGGGACCGACCGCCTCCCGCGCCCTGGGCTACGCGCAGGTGCTGGCGCAGTTCGACGGCGTCCTGACGTCCGACGAGGCGAGGGAGCGCACCGTCACCACGACCCGCCGCTTCATCCGGCGGCAGCGCTCGTGGTTCCGCCGGGACGCAGCGACGACGTGGTTCGACGCCGCCCGGACCGACCTGGCCGACGCGGCGGCGGCGGTGATCACCGGGCCTACGATCGACCGGTGACCTCCTCGCCCCGCGTGCTGATCGGCCACGGCACCGAGAACGACTTCGTCGTGCTGCCCGACCCCCACGGCACCGTGTGGGCCGGCGACCGCCTCGACGCCGCGATGGTCCGGCGGCTCTGCGAGCGGCGGGCCGGCCTGGGCGGTGACGGCGTGCTGCGGCTGGTGCGCAGCGCCCACGTCCCGGACGCGGCGGACGTGCTGGGGGATGACCTCGAGCGGTGCGAGTGGTTCATGGACCACCGCAACGCCGACGGCTCCTACGCCGAGATGTGCGGCAACGGCATCCGCCTGTTCCTGCACGCGCTCGTCGGCGAGGGGCTGGTGGACCGCGGCTCCTGCGCCGGCGGCCTGCTGGTGGGCACCCGCGGCGGGGCCCGGCGGGTCGGGGCCGGCGCCGACGGCGGCTACTGGGTGGACATGGGCCCGGCGCGCCCCTTCGGCGAGGGGGAGGCGGTCGTCGACGGCCGGACCTTCGCCGGGCTCGCCGTCAGCATGGGCAACCCACACCTGGCCTGCCTCACCGAGGTGCCCGTCGAGCAGCTCGACCTGACCGGCACGCCAGGGTTCGACCCGGCGCTGTTCCCCGAGGGGGTCAACGTCGAGCTGGTCAACGTCCTGGAGCCCGGCGCGCACGTGCGGCTGCGGGTCTCCGAGCGAGGCGTGGGCGAGACCCGGTCCTGCGGCACGGGCGCGTGTGCCGCCGCCTACGCGGCACTCCGGGCCGAGGGCGCCGGAGAGGGGACCGTCGTCGTCGACGTCCCCGGGGGTCGCCTGTCGGTCCACGTGACCGCGACGACGACGGTGCTCAGCGGCCCGGCCGTGCTGGTCTCGGCCGGCACCCTGTGCGCGGAGTGGCTCACGGGCTGAGCCGGCGTGGGTTCCCGGGGCCCTCCGCTCGCGGAGGCCGTACTCGTGCCGCCGATCGGGATGCAGGAGGAGGGCAGATGCGTTGTACCCGGCGATGACAACTCAGGTGCTTTCCTCGAAGGACCGTGCCACGCTGGACACGATGACGACCGCCCCCGATGCCCTGCCCGTCGACGAGCAGGCCGACCTCGAGCCCCGTACCGCCCCGGCCGGGCGGTGGGACGAGGCCGACGACACCACCGGCTCCTACGCGCTCGAGGCGCGCGGCGCCCTGCGCCGGGTGGCCGGCCTCTCCACCGAGCTCGCCGACGTCACCGAGGTCGAGTACCGCCAGCTGCGGCTGGAGCGCGTCGTCCTCGTCGGCGTCTGGACCGAGGGCACGCAGGCCGACGCCGACCGGTCGCTGGCCGAGCTCGCCGCCCTCGCCGAGACCGCCGGCTCCCAGGTCCTCGAGGCCGTGAGCCAGCGACGCGACAAGCCCGACGCCGCCACCTACGTCGGCTCGGGCAAGGCCGCCGAGATCCGCGACATCGTCGCCGCCACCGGCGCCGACACCGTTATCTGCGACGGCGAGCTGACCCCCGGCCAGCTCAACCAGCTGGAGAAGGTGCTCAAGGTCAAGGTCGTCGACCGGACGGCGCTGATCCTCGACATCTTCGCCCAGCACGCCACCAGCCGGGAGGGCAAGGCGCAGGTCGAGCTCGCCCAGATGCAGTACATGCTGCCGCGGCTGCGCGGTTGGGGTGAGTCGATGTCCCGGCAGGCCGGTGGCCGGGTCGCCGGCGGTGGCGGCATCGGTACCCGCGGTCCGGGTGAGACGAAGATCGAGACCGACCGCCGGCGCATCCGCGCCCGCGTGAGCAAGCTGCGGCGGGAGATCGCCGGCATGGCGACCGCCCGGGCGACCCAGCGCTCCAGCCGGGACCGCAACGCGACGCCGAGCGTCGCGATCGCCGGGTACACCAACGCCGGCAAGTCCAGCTTGCTCAACCAGCTCACCGGCGCCGGCGTGCTCGTGGAGAACGCGCTGTTCGCCACCCTCGACCCGACGGTCCGCCGGGCCCAGTCGCCCGACGGCCGGGAGTACACGCTGACCGACACCGTCGGCTTCGTGCGCCACCTGCCGCACCAGCTGGTGGACGCCTTCCGCTCCACGCTGGAGGAGGTGGCCGCGGCCGACCTGCTGCTGCACGTCGTCGACGGCTCCGACCCGGACCCGCTCGGCCAGATCGACGCGGTGCGCGTGGTCCTGAGCGAGATCGACGCCGCCGCGGTGCCCGAGCTGATCGTGGTCAACAAGGTCGATGCGATGAGCGAGGAGGACATCATCATGCTCCGGCAGGCCCTGCCGGGTGCGGTGTGGGTGTCCGCACGCACGGGGCTCGGCATCGACTCGCTGCGCAGGCTCGTGGCCGAGCGGCTGCCGCACCCGGACGTCGACGTCGACGTGCTGGTGCCCTACGAGCGCGGGGACCTGGTGGCGCGGGTGCACCGCGACGGCGAGGTGCTCGGCGAACTGCACGAGGCCGGCGGCACCCGGCTCACCGCCCGGGTCGACGGCGCCTTGGCGGCGGTGCTCGAGGAGTTCGCGGTCCCGGTCGGCTGACCGGCCTGCACTGATCACGATCCGGTCACGGCCCGGTACCGTGGCGGCGTGACCAGGGGAGCCGTGCAGGCGACGGAGGCACCGCGGGCCGCGCCCGTGGTCCCCGTCGGCCGGCCGCCGTGGTGGCTGGTCGCCGCGGCGCTGGTCGTGGCGGTGCTCATCACCGCCGACCTCCTCGCCCACGGCCCGACCGAGCGGCTGGACCTGCGGGTCTCCGAGATCGTGAGCGACTGGGGACTGCGGGACACGCCGGGCTACCCGGCGGTGTGGGTGGTCACCCAGCTCGGCGGGCGGGTCACGATCCTCGTCGTGCTCGCCGTCCTGGTCGGCCACCTCCTCTGGCGACGGGGCGCCTGGTTGCCGGCGGTCCGGGTGCTCCTCGCCCTGGGGGTGCTGACCGCGGTCGTCTACGCCATCAAGCACGGCCTCGGGCGGACGGCGCCGGCGTTCCCGGGGTCCTACTTCTTCCACGCCGACGGCGTCTCGTTCCCCTCCGGGCACGTGGCCAACGCGGTGCTCATGTGGGGGGTGGCCCGCTGGCAGGCGGTCGAGTACGGACTGCCGGCGACCGTGCAGCGGGCGTTCTGGTGGCTGAGCGTGGTCGGACCGGTCGCCACGGGGGTGGCGATGGTGTCGCTCGACTTCCACTGGGTCACCGACGCGCTCGTCGGGGCCGCCGTCGGGATCGTCCTGTTGGGCGTGGTTCATGCACTGGACGCGGTGGTTCTGTCACGCTGGGTACGTGCCCGAGCAGGCCGTCCTCGTCCCTGACCGCGCCCGGACGTGCCGGCTCCTCGCCGCGAGCACGCTGGTCGTCGGCACGGTCGTGCTGGCACCCGCTCCGGCTCACGCGGAGGCGCCCGCCCCGGTGGCACCCACCGCCGGCTCGCCCGCCGCGCCGGCGCCGGCCCCCGAGGTCCGGTGCTCGATCACCGACCCGCGGCTCGCCGAGCTCTCCGGCCTGGTGGTCGTGGGGGAGCAGATGCTCGCCCTCAACGACGGCGGCGACCAGGTTGCGGTGCACGGGCTGGACTCCACCTGCGCCGTCGTCGACGTCCAGACCGGTGCGGCCGACCCGTTCGACCCCGAGGACCTCGGCGTGGCGTCCGACGGCAGCGTCTGGGTGGCCGACATCGGTGACAACGGCGGCGTCCGCCCGACCGTGGCCTTCCACGTGCTCCGGCCCGACGGCACGGCCGCGCTGCACCGGTTGACCTACCCCGACGGCGCGCACGACGCCGAGGCGCTGCTCCTGGCCCCGGACGGGACCCCCTACCTCGTCACCAAGGAGGTCCTCGGGTCCAGTGGCGTGTACCGGCCCGCCGGGGCGCTCGTGGACGGCGGCGTGGTGCCGCTGGAGCGGGTGGGCACGGTGGACATCACCCTCACCGGGACCCCGGGTGGGCCGGTGGGCCGAGCCGGTCAGCTCCTCGTCACCGGTGGCGCAGTGGCGGGCGACGGGAGTGCGCTGGCCCTGCGCACCTACACCGACGCCTACGTCTGGCCCCTGGCGGGTTCCGACGTCGTCGGTGCGCTGGCCGGGGAGCCGACGCGGGTGGCGCTCCCGGAGTCGCCGCAGGGCGAGGCGATCAGCTTCACCGCCGACAGCCGAGCGCTCGTGGTCGCGAGCGAGGGGCTGCCCAGCCCCGTCGCGGTGGTGCCGGTGCCGGCCGGAGCGGCGAGCACGCCTCCCACCGACGTTGTCCCCGTGCAGTCCTTCGCCGAGCTCACCCGGTCGGACCGGTCGCCGATCGCCGCGGCCCTGATCGCCGCCGGCGTGGCGACGATCGTGGTCTGGCTGACCGGACGGCTGCGCCGCCGGACCTGAGGGTCAGGCCTCCGGCTGCCAGCCGAGCTGCCGGCTGCACTCCTCTGCGGCCCTGGTGACCTGTTCCCCGAGCACCGGCCACAGGCGCCGGGGAAAGCGCTGGGAGGGCAGGGACAGGCTCAGGGTCGCCACGGGCAGGCCTGCGCGGTCCAGGATGGCGGCCCCGACGGCGGCGATGTCCGGGTGCCGCGTGCCGACCGTGACCGCGTAGCCCTGCCGGCGCACCCGCGGCAGTTCCCGGAGCAACGCCTCCGGGTCGGTGTCGGTGTGCGGCGTGAGCGCCTCCAGGGGCGCCGCGCGCAGCAGTGCTGCGGCCCGCGGCTCGGGCATCGCGGCGAGGGCGGCCTTCCCGGACGCCGTCGTGTGGAGGGGTGCGCCGTGCCCGACGGAGGTGTGCGTCCGCACCGGGTGGACGCCGTCGATCTTGTCGAGCAGGACGATCCGCCGGTCCTCCGGGACGGACAGGTGCACGGTCTCGCCGGTCGCCGCGGAGAGCCGGTGCATCGCCGGCAGCGCGATGCGCCGGATCTCCTCGTCGCCCCGGTGCCGTGACCCGATGGCCTGGGCCTTGGCGGTGAGCGACCAGCGCGTGGGCTCCTCGGCGCCGGCGCGGATCCACCCCAGGTCCCCGAGCGTCAGCAGCATGCGCTGGACCGTCGACTTGGGCAGCTGCATCGACCGGGAGAGGTCGCTGACGCCGACGGGCTGCTGCTCCGACACCGCCTCCAGGACGGCCAGCGCGACGGACACCGACCTCATGTGATTGACGCCACCTTTCCTCCGACCTACTGTGGCGCGCACCACTTCGTGCCACTGCGCGGCAAAGTGTGCCACACAGTGGCACGGTGTCGCCAGGGCGGTCGGGAGATGCACGTGTCGCACCAGGTCCCTTCGGGCGCCCTCTCGGGCGTACGGGTCCTCGACCTCACCCAGGTCATGGCGGGGGCGTACTGCTCGATGCTGCTGGCCGACATGGGCGCCGATGTCATCAAGATCGAGCGACCCGGAGGCGGGGACGACACCCGCCGGATGTCCCGCGGCCCCGACGTGGAGCACTCGCCGGCCTTCAACGCCATGAACCGCAACAAGCGTGGCATCGCCGTCGACCTGAAGGACCCCCGCGGTGCCGAGGTCGTCCGGCGGTTGGCCAGGGACGCCGACGTCCTCGTGGAGAACTTCCGGCCCGGGCTGCTGGACCGCTTCGGGCTGGGGCAGGAGGCCCTCCGGGCCGCGAACCCGGCGCTCGTGTACTGCTCCATCTCCGGATTCGGTGCCACCGGCCCCTACGCCGGTCGCGGCGGCTACGACCTCATCGCCCAGGCGATGAGCGGGCTGATGAGCATGACCGGTGAGCCCGGACGGCCGCCGGCCAAGGTCGGCGTCCCCATCTGCGACCTGAACGCCGGGCTGTTCGGCGCGTACGGCGTCCTGTCTGCCTACATCCACCGGCTGAGGACGGGGGAGGGCCAGTTCGTCGACACGTCGCTGCTGGAGGCGGGGATCGCCTACACCGTCTGGGAGACGGCGATGTTCTTCAGCCTGGGCGACGTCGCCCGGCCGATGGGGTCGGCGCACCGCCTGTCGGCTCCGTACGAGGCGTTGCCCACGGCCGACGGGTGGATCGCCATCGGCGCGGCCAACGACCGGAACTGGGAGCGGCTCTGCGCGGGCCTGGGGCTGGAGCGCCTGCTGCAGGACCCTCGGTTCGCGACCAACGCCGCGCGGATGGAGTACCGCTTCGAGCTGGCCGGCGAGCTGGCGGCGACGCTGCGGCAGAGGACGACCGCAGAGTGGCTCGAGGTCATGCACGCGGCGGGCGTGCCCAGCGGGCCCCTCTACGACATCCAGCAGGTCTACGCCGATCCGCACGTGCAGGCCCGGGACATGCTCGTCGAGACGGTCCACCCGCGGATGGGCACCGTGCGCCACATCGGCGCACCGGTGAAGCTCTCCGGCACCCCGTCGGCGATCCGCCGTCCGGCTCCCCTCCTCGGCGAGCACAGCCGCGAGGTGCTGGCCGAAGCCGGGATGGCCGCCGAGGAGATCGACGAGCTCCTCTCCGTCGGTGTCCTCGTGACGACGCCGCCGGACGACCACGCCCGCCCGACGCCCGGTGCGGCGCCCAGCCCCCTCGATCCGACGGAGGTCCCCGCGTGACGCATCTCGTCCTGTCCGGTCTGACCAAGAGCTTCGGCGCGGCCCCGGTCGTCGACCAGGTGGACCTGTCGATCGAGGAGGGCGAGGCCGTCGTCCTGCTGGGGCCCAGTGGCTGCGGCAAGACCACGTGCCTGCGCATGATCGCCGGCTTCGAGCGCCCGGACGCGGGGGAGATCCGGTTGCGCGACAGAGTGCTGGTCGGCCCCCGCGTCTTCGTCCCGCCGGAGCGCCGCCAGATGTCCGTGGTGTTCCAGAGCTACGCCCTCTGGCCGCACCTCAGCGTGCGCGAGAACGTCGGCTACGGACCGACGACGGCGAAGGTGAGCCGCGCGGAGGTCCGCCGCCGCACCGACGAGGCGCTGGCCATGGTGCAGCTGGACGGTCTCGCCGACCGCTACGCCCACCAGCTCTCCGGCGGTCAGCAGCAACGGGTCGCCCTCGCCCGCGCGCTGGTCAACGACCCCGCCCTGCTGCTGCTCGACGAGCCGTTGTCCAACCTGGACACCCGGTTGCGAGAGGAGATGCGCTCGGAGATCAAGCGGATCCACCGGTCGCTCGGCGTCACCATGGTCTACGTCACCCACGACCAGGCGGAGGCGCTCTCGCTGGCTGACCGGCTGGTGGTCATGCACTCCGGTCGCGTGGTGCAGGTCGGCCCGCCGGAGGAGGTCTACCGGCGACCGCGGACGGGCTTCGTCGCGCGGGCGCTGGGTGCGACGAACCTGCTGACCGCCACCGTGTGCGGTCCGCCCTCCTCGGACGGCGTGCCCCTCCGGCTCCCTGCCGGGATCACGGTGACCGCGCCCCACCCGGCGGACGTGGTGGTGCGTGCGGGCGACCAGGTCTCCGTGTCGATCCGGCCGGTCGACCTCCGGCTCGTCGCCGGCAACGCCGGCGCAGCCGGGGTCGCGCGGGTCAGCGAGGCGCTGTTCTTCGGAGACCACGTGCAGTACGCCGTCGATCTGCCCGGGCTCGCCGAGCCGCTGAAGGCCACGGGCCCCGGCCTGGGCCGGTTCGACGCCGGTCAGGACGTCGTCGTGCAGGTGGACGGCGCCGCGGTGGCCATCGTCAGCGACGGCCCGGCCGCCCCCGCCCCGGGCCGCGACGACCACCCGGGTCCCTCGACGACCGAGGGCGCCACGCCCGCCCCAGCTCCGGCCCGGCGGTCCGCCGCATGACCGGGATCTCCCGCACCGCCGTCCGTCCACCCGCCCCGCACCGCCGTCCGAGAAGAGGCACCGTGTCGACTCGTCACACCACCCGTCGCAGGAACGCCCTGTTGGCGCTCCCCCTGTCCGCCGTCCTCCTCGCCGGGTGCGGCAACGGCTCCGAGCCGGCAGCGGAGGGCGGTGAGGGGAGCGGCGGTGGAGCAGCCGGGGTCGAGGGCATCAGCGAGGACCTCATCGCCGCCGCCCAGGAGGAGGGCGGCGTCGTCATCTACGCCGGCGGGCACACCCGCCCCGGGGTCGAGCTCCTCCAGCAGCGGATGCAGGAGCTCTTCGACGTCGAGGTGACGTTCACCCGCGAGGACTCCGGCGCGGTCGCCAACTCCATCTCCGCGGAGCTCGCCAGCGGTTCGCTCAACGCCGACGTGGTCAGCCTGACCGACCCGGACACGCTCCAGCAGTGGGCCGACGAGGGCATCATCGTCGACGCCGACATCCCGAACGCCGACGAGATCATCGAGGGCCTCGACAACCCCGACAACCCGCAGGTGCCGTACAGCCTCGTGCCGCTCGGCATCATGTACAACGACGCCAGCACCGATCCCGCCGATCTGCCCACCACGTGGGAGGAGTTCGCCTCCTCGGCCGAGGGCACCATCGTGAGCTCCGACCCGGGAGCGTCGGGCACCGCCCTCGCCTACTACACCACGCTCACCGGGCTGTACGGCGAGGAATGGCTCCAGCAGCTGGCCGAGCGGGAGGTGATCGTCACCGACAGCAGCCTGGCCCTGGCTCAGCTCGTGCTGACCGGCGAGGCGGACATCGGCGTCCCCGCGATCGAGTCCGCGGTGATCAGCGCTGCCGACGAGGGCGAGCCGCTGGCCATCGCGTTCATGGAGGACGGCGTGCCGACCTTCACCAGCGAGCTGGCCATGCTCGCCGACGCACCCCGGCCCAACGCAGCGAAGCTCCTGCTGCAGTACCAGCTCAGCGAGGACTACCAGAACGCGCTGGTCGAGCTCGGCGGGCGCAGCGTGCTCGAGGGCGCGCCGCAGCCGGCCGAGGGTGCCGACCTCTCCGACGCCACGCTCCTCCCCGCCGATCTGGAGGAGATCGCCGCCCGGGGAGACCAGGTGGTGGCACGCTTCGCCGAACTGTTCAGCCGGTGAGCGCGGCGGGTCGGGTCGGCGCAACCGCCGGCTCGCGCAGGCGGAGCGGGACGTGGCGCTGAGCCGCTCCGCGACCCCCACGGCGCCGGGCGCCGATCCGCGCGAGCGGTCGGCGTCCGGCACCGCCGGGGGCCCGCCCCCTGCACGGGCGCCGCGCCGCCGCCGGTCGACCGGGTTCGAGCGCGCCATGCGCATCGTGTGGGTGCTGGCGCTGCTGATCCTGGTCGGCTACCCGATCGCGCAGGTCTTCGGGCAGAGCTTCGTGGCGGACGACGGCGGCCTCACCCTGTCGAACTACGCGCTGCTGGCTTCCGAGCCCCAGTTGCTGGAGGCGATCCGCAACTCGGTATGGATCGCGTGCGGCACGGTGCTCGGGAGTCTCCTGATCGGGCTGCCGCTGGCCTGGTTCACCGTGCGCACGGACATGCCGATGCGCCGGTTCTTCCGCGGGAGCGCCGTCCTGACGTTCGCGGCGCCGAGCTTCATCGCCGCACTGGGCTGGGTGCTGCTCCTGGGGCCGCGCAACGGCGTGCTGAACACGGCGCTCATGTCGCTGTTCGGGCTCGAGGAGTCGCCGTTCAACATCTTCACGCCGTGGGGGATCATCTTCGTGCTCTCCCTGTTCCTCTACCCGCTGGTCTTCCTGCCCGTCTCGGCGGCCCTCGAAGGCATCGACCCCGCCTTGGAGCAGGCCGCGGCCAGCCTCGGCGCGTCGCGCTGGCGGGTGCTGCGGACGGTGACGTTCCCGGTCATCGCGCCTGCCCTGATCGCCGGCTCGATCCTGGTGTTCGTCTCCTCGGCGATCATCTTCGGTCCCGTGGCGATCCTGGGCGCGCCGACCGGGTTCCAGACGATCCCCACCGTGCTGCTGAGCCTCATGCAGTTCCCGCCGCGGATCGAGGTGGCGGCGGTGATCTCCGTGCCGATCCTCGTCATCATCGCGGCGCTGCTGCTGATCCAGCGCAAGATCGTGGGCGGCCGGAAGTTCACCGTCATCGGAGGCAAGCCGGGCCGGCAGGACGTGACGCACCTGGGCGCCGGTCGCTACGCGGCGGTGGCGTTCTGCGTGGCCGTCGTGGTGCTGAGCCTGGTCCTGCCGTTCGGCATGCTGCTGGTGACATCGTTCCGCAAGGCCCTGGGGCGCCCGCTCGGGTGGGACAACTTCACCCTGACCGGCAACTACGAGGAGGTCTTCGGCCGGCCCCTCATCGCCGCGGCCATGGGCAACAGCTTCGTGCTGGCCGTCGGCGGCACGGTGCTGGCCCTGGCCGTGGCGCTGCTCGCCTCGTGGTTGGTGCACCGCACCAAGGCGCGCAGCAACGCGGTGATCGTGGGCGCGATGGCCGCGCCGCTCGCCTTCCCGGGTGCGGTCCTCGGTATCGGGCTGATCATCGCCTACGCGGCCCAGCCGTTCGGGTTGGGCGGGACGCTGACGATCCTGCTGATCGCCTACACGGGCAGCGCCCTGCCACTGACGTTCGCCTACGTCCACGCCGGGATGGGCCAGATCGGGGCCGAGGTGGAGGAGGCATCGCGCAGCCTGGGGGCCTCCTGGGCGCGCACCTGGCGGCGGATCACCGTGCCGCTGCTGCGGCCGTCGCTCCTGGCGGCGGGCCTGCTCAACTTCGTGCTCCTGTTCCGGGAGCTGGAGATGTCGGTGTTCCTCTACACCGGCGCGAACCCGACCGTCGCCACGGTGCTCTACAACCTGGCGAGCGAGTCGCTGTACCAGCGGGTCGGCGCCCTCTCCGTGGTGATCCTGCTGATCAACATCGTCGTGACCGTGATCGCCATGCGCCTGCTCGACCGCAGACCCGGCGAGCCCACCCGGCGGTCCCGCCGCGAGCCGTCCGTCGCACTCAACACACCCCCGGAGGAAGCAGCATGACCGAGACCACCACTGATGTCGGCACCGGCGTGCACCTGCGCTACGAGACGCCGCACATCGCCGTCCTCACGCTGGACAGCCCTCCGTCGAACACGTTCAGCTGGGAGAGCCGGCGGTCGTTCATGAGGGCGCTGGACATCCTGGACGCCGACGAGAACGTCCGCTGCCTGGTGATCACCGGCGAGGGGCGCGCATTCACCGCCGGGGCCCACCTGGGCGAGGACCAGTCCATGAGCGACGAGCAGCTGACCGACTACCTCGCCGAGTTCAGCCGGGTGCTCAACGGCGTGCAGAACTTCCGGGCACCCGTGATCGCCGCCATCAACGGGGCCACGATCGGCGGCGGCCTGGAGTTCTCGCTCTGCTGTGACATCCGCATCGCATCGACGGAGGCGTTCTTCGTGGCCGCCGGCGTCAACGTGGGCCTCATCGTCAGCTTCTGGCGTCTGCCGCGCGTCATCGGGCTCGGCCCGGCCAAGGAGATCCTGCTGACCGGCGCCCGCTACACGGCCCAGCAGGCGCTCAACTGGGGACTGGTCACGGAGGTGCACGAGCCCGGTGACCTCATGCCCGCGGCGCTCGCGAAAGCTCAGCGCATCGCCACCCGCGCGCCGTTGTCGGTGGAGGCGACCAAGGAGGCCGTCACCGGGGCGTTCGAGATGGACTTCGCGCAGGGTCAGGCGCTGCAGACCAAGCGCTTCCTGGAGATGTTCCGCACCGATGACCACCAGGAGGCGCTGCGGGCGTTCTTCGAGAAGCGGGACGGCGACTACCAGCGGCGCTGATCGACCCCGCTGACGTCGATGGCCGGTCGGGAGGAGAACCCGGCCGGCCGTCGACGTCAGCGGCTCAGACCCGTCGGAGAACGCTCACGACCCGGCCGAGGATGGTCGCCTCGTCGCCCGGGATGGGCTCGTACGCCGGGTTGTGCGGCAGCAGCCAGACGTGGCCGTCGCGCCGCTTGTAGGTCTTGACCGTCGCCTCGCCGTCGATCATCGCGGCGACGATCTCGCCGTTCTCGGCGGTCGGCTGCTGGCGGACGACGACCCAGTCGCCGTCGCAGATCGCCGCCTCGACCATTGAGTCGCCGGCCACCTTGAGCATGAAGACCGTGCCCTCGCCGACCAGCTCGCGCGGCAGGGGGAAGACGTCCTCCACCGCCTGCTCGGCCAGGACGGGGCCACCGGCAGCGATCCGCCCGACGAGCGGGACGTAGGTGGGCGCCGACGCCTCCATGCCGTCACCGACCACCGGCGGCTCGGTGTGCGCGACCACCCCGCGGGCGGCGTCGCCGGGGAGCCGGACGTCGAGGGCGCGCGGACGGTTCGGATCGCGCCGCAGCCACCCCTTCTTCTGCAGGACCGACAGCTGGTGCGCGACCGAGGACGCCGAGGACAGGCCCACCGCCTCGCCGATCTCGCGGACCGAGGGTGGGTACCCACGGCGGTCGATCGAGTCGCGGATCACCTCGAGGACCCGGCGCTGCCGCTGGGTGAGGCCGTCGCCGTCCGCCGTGCGGTCGGGGAACGCCCGCACCGACGCGGAACCGTCAGCCTCCCGGGCCGTTGCCCTGGTGCCGCGACCGGCGCCGGAGGTCCCCTTCGAGTCCGCCACGTCTCCTCCTCGCCGGCTGCCCGTGCAGCGCTCGACCGTCGTCGTCGGGTGGAACCGTAGCGCCGATCGGCGCCCAGTTCAAACACGTGTTCGAAAGTTTCCCGTGTCGCATCGCTTCTGTCGGTCCTGTCCGGTAGACATCGGACAGACGTTCGAATCGAACGTGTGTTCGGACCGGCTCGCGTCGGTCGGGAGGGTGGGAGACATGGACGGCGGCGCTGCGCTGCGGGTTTCCGGCGGGTCGCCGGTCGGTGGAGGTGAGGCGGGCGCCGGGGCCCGGCCCGCCCGGCACCTCCGGGTGCTGCCGCCACCGACGTCCTACTCGGCGGCCGTCGCGCCCCGGGTGGGAGAGCCCGGGCGGCGCCTGACCGTCGTGCGGACGGCCCCCGGTAGCAGGAGAGCCGCTCCGTCGCCGCCGCTGCGGCTGACCGCGCGTGGGCGCCGGGCGGTGGCGGTGGCCGTTCTGCTGCTCGGCCTCGCCCTGGTGCCCCTGGCCGGTGCGGTGCTGGGTGAGGCAGACGGCGGGCTCCAGCTGATGGGGACGACCCAGGTCATCGTCGAGCCGGGCGACACCCTGTGGTCCATCGCCGGCGCGGTGGCCGAGGGGCGGGACGTGCGGGACGTCATCGTCGACATCCGGCAGCTGAACCGGCTCGACACCGCACAGATCACCCCTGGTCAGGTGCTGCTGTTGCCCTGACGGGTGCCCCTGCACCACGCGAGACGTTCACAATGCGGATCGGCGACTTCGTCAACCCTGCGTATGGGGACGTTTACGCTGAGTGCTGGTCGTCCGTTTACGGTCGTCGCGTGTCGAGCGTCATGGAGAACCGCGCCGCCGTGTTCACCCGTCATCCCCAGGCCGTCGAGGTGCTGCACGCGGGTGCCTGGCGGGCGGGGGAGCTGCTGGGTTGGCGGCACGACGACTCCGGCGCGTGCCAGATGCGGGTGCGGACCGTGGTCGACGGGGTCGAGCAGGCGATGTGGACGGCGCTGGACACCGTGCGGCTCCCGGAACCCGCGTCCGCCCGTCCCGGGACGCAGCTGATGGCCGCGCAGCCGGCGCTCCGGTCGGGTGGTGGTCGTTCGACCGACCCCGAGGCCACCGCCAGCCTCCCTCGGGTGCGCGACAGCCGCCCCGAGCGGTCGGCTCCGGCTCGCACGGGTGGTCGCCGACGCGCACCCGAGGGCGACGAGATCCGGGCGGCGACCGCCTTCTCCGTGCCCGTGCACCCGTCCGGTCGGCACCGGGCACCGGCCATCGCGCCGGGCCCGGTCGTCGGGCGGCACCGGGCGGCCGACGCCGAGCTCGCCCCCCTCGTCGCCGGCGGCACGCCGGCCGCGTCCGCCGCCCCGGTCCGGGACGGGGGTGTGCCTGCCTGGGTGATCCCGGCCGCGCGCTCCGCGCCGCCCGTGGAGCTGCGACCGCTCGGGCGCGACTGGACCCCGCCGGCCGGTCCCGAGCCCGAGCTGCTGACCCGTCCCATGCGGTTGAGCGACCAGATCCCGCACTCCCGCCGACGCCGGGTGGACGGGTCCCTCAGCGCCTGATCGGCAGGTGGCGCGCGCACCGGCGCCGGGCCCTCGCGGTTGCGCGCCCCGCCGCGTCCGGCCGTGCGTCCGCGGTTGTGCGGGCGGAGCGCCCGGCGGCTGCGCCCCCGCGCCGGCGCGGGCGGCCGGAGCTCCCTGCCCGCCTCGCGCCGACCGACCCCTGTGCAGCCGGCCCGCCGCGGCGGGGCCCGCGCCGGCGTGTCGCCGCGGTGTGCCTGTGACGGCTGGGGCCCGCTGTTCCGCCTGCGCACGGCAGTGTCGGGGCGGAACACGCCGAGCCGACGATCACTTGCACATCTTGCGTGGGCCGTCCTAGGGTTCCCCCACATCTAGTAGTTACAGAGCTGTAAGCCCGTCCACAGGCCGATCCTCAGGTTCTCCCCGTCGCATCCACCGGATGTCCCCAGGGGGCTCCACAGGCGGCCCGTGGCAGGCCCACCGGCGGAGGAGGTGAACCACCGTGCGCTGCCCGTTCTGCCACAACTCCGACAGCCGGGTCATCGACTCCCGGGAGACCGACGAGGGCGCCACCACGCGTCGTCGTCGTTCGTGCCCGGCCTGCGGGCGGCGGTTCACCACCGTCGAGGAAGCGGTGCTCGCCGTCGTCAAGCGCAACGGCGTCAGCGAGCCGTTCAACCGCAGCAAGGTGGTCGCCGGCGTCCGGCGGGCCTGCCAGGGCCGGCCCGTCGACGAGGACCAGCTCAAGCTCCTCGCCCAGCAGGTGGAGGACGCCGTCCGCGCCACCGGCGCCGCGGAGGTGCCTAGCCACGAGGTCGGCCTGGCCATCCTCGGCCCGCTCCGCGAGCTCGACGAGGTGGCCTACCTGCGGTTCGCCAGCGTCTACCGGTCCTTCACCTCGGTGGCGGACTTCGAACGGGAGATCGCCGAGCTCAAGGCCCGGCAGCCCGCCTCGTCACCGGGGGAGACGGGCCCGCCCGCGCCCCGGCAGCCGGTCCCCACCGGCACCGGCGCCGGCACCTAGAAGTGTCGGTACCACCCGATAGACAGCAGTTCGAGCAGTTACCGATCGCGGCTCTTCCCCAGCCCCCGATCCGCCACCGCGCAGCACCACCGCGCAACCCCGCGACGCACCACGCGACACACGACCAGGGAGAGCTCCACACCATGACCGACACCGACGACCGCGTGGCCGGCCCCCGCACCCGCCGCAGCACCAAGACGCCCAGCCGGGGCAAGGGCCTCAAGATCAAGCGCGTCTTCACCACCGCTGGTGTGCACCCCTACGACGAGGTGACCTGGGAGCGTCGCGACGTCGTCATGACCAACTGGCGGGACGGCTCGATCAACTTCGAGCAGCGCGGTGTCGAGTTCCCCGCCGAGTGGAGCATCAACGCCACCAACATCGTCACCACGAAGTACTTCCGCGGCGCCGTCGGCACCGCGCAGCGCGAGACCAGCCTGCGCCAGCTCATCGACCGCGTGGTGCTCACCTACACCGAGGCCGGCCGCGAGCACGGCTACTTCGCCACCGAGGGCGACGCCGAGATCTTCGAGCACGAGCTGACCTGGATGCTGCTGCACCAGTACTTCAGCTTCAACAGCCCCGTCTGGTTCAACGTGGGCACGAGCGCCCCGCAGCAGGTCAGCGCCTGCTTCATCCTCGCCGTCGACGACGAGATGGACTCGATCCTCAACTGGTACCGCGAGGAGGGCCTGATCTTCAAGGGCGGCTCCGGTGCCGGCCTGAACCTCTCCCGGATCCGCTCCTCCAAGGAGCTGCTGTCCTCCGGTGGCACCGCCTCCGGGCCGGTGTCCTTCATGCGCGGCGCCGACGCCTCCGCGGGCACCATCAAGTCCGGTGGCGCGACCCGCCGCGCGGCGAAGATGGTCGTCCTCGACATCGACCACCCCGACATCGAGGAGTTCATCGAGACCAAGGCGCGCGAGGAGGACAAGATCCGCGCGCTGCGCGACGCCGGTTACGACATGGACCTCGGCGGCAAGGACATCACCAGCGTCCAGTACCAGAACGCCAACAACTCGGTCCGCGTCTCCGACGAGTTCATGCGCGCCGTGGAGGAGGGCGACGAGTTCGGGCTGCGCGCCCGCCTCGACGGCTCGGTGATCGAGACCGTGGACGCCAAGGCCCTGTTCCGCAAGGTCACCCAGGCCGCCTGGGAGTGCGCCGACCCGGGCATCCAGTACGACGACACGATCAACGACTGGCACACCAACCCCGAGACCGGCCGCATCAACGCGTCCAACCCGTGCTCGGAGTACATGAGCCTGGACAACAGCTCGTGCAACCTGGCGTCGCTGAACCTCATGAAGTTCCTCAAGGACGACGGCACGTTCGACGCCAAGAACTTCGTGAAGGCCGTCGAGCTGGTCATCACCGCGATGGACATCTCGATCTGCTTCGCAGACTTCCCGACCGAGCCGATCGGTGAGACGACCCGGGCCTACCGCCAGCTGGGCATCGGCTACGCCAACCTGGGCGCGCTGCTCATGGCGACCGGCCACGCCTACGACTCGCGCGGCGGCCAGACGCTCGCCGCGGCGATCACCTCGCTGATGACCGGCACCGCCTACCGGCGTTCGGCCGAGCTCGCCGGGATCGTCGGCCCGTACGAGGGCTACGCCCGCAACGCCGACGCCCACGCCCGGGTCATGCGCAAGCACGCCGCGGCCAACGACGCCATCCGCCCGGTCGGCGCCGACGACGCCGACGTGCTCAAGATCGCCACCCAGCAATGGCAGGAGTGCCTGGAGATCGGCGCCGACAACGGCTGGCGCAACGCCCAGGCCTCGGTGCTGGCCCCCACCGGCACGATCGGCTTCATGATGGACTGCGACACGACCGGCATCGAGCCGGACTTCTCGCTGGTCAAGTTCAAGAAGCTGGTCGGCGGCGGCTCCATGCAGATCGTCAACCAGACGGTGCCCCGGGCGCTGCGCAGCCTGGGCTACCAGGAGGAGCAGATCGAGGCGATCGTCGAGTACATCGCCGAGCACGGCCACGTCGTCGACGCGCCCAGCCTGCGCCCGGAGCACTACGAGGTGTTCGACTGCGCCATGGGCGAGCGGGCCATCTCCCCGATGGGCCACGTCCGCATGATGGCCGCCGTCCAGCCCTTCATCTCCGGCGCGATCAGCAAGACGGTGAACATGCCGGAGACGGCGACCGTCGAGGACGTCGAGACGATCTACTTCCAGGGCTGGAAGATGGGTCTGAAGGCGCTCGCGATCTACCGCGACAACTGCAAGGTCGGCCAGCCGCTCTCCGGTGGCAAGGGCAAGAACGACGGGACCAAGGACGAGGTCAAGGTCGAGGCCACGACCTCCTCCGCGCTGTCGCACCCGGTCCGCAAGCGCCTGCCCAAGAAGCGGACGAGCGTCACCACCTCGTTCAGCGTCGCCGGCGCCGAGGGCTACATGACCGCCGGGATGTACGAGGACGGCAGCCTCGGCGAGGTCTTCCTGAAGCTCGGCAAGCAGGGCTCGACCCTGGCCGGTGTCATGGACGCCTTCTCGATCGGCATCTCGCTGGCGCTGCAGCACGGTGTGCCGCTGGAGACCTACATCTCCAAGTTCACCAACATGCGCTTCGAGCCGGCCGGCATGACCGACGACCCGGACATCCGGATCGCCCAGTCGGTGATGGACTACATCTTCCGGCGCCTGGCGCTGGACCACCTGCCCGTCGAGAAGCGGGCCGGCCTGGGCATCTTCACCGCCGAGGAGCGGGCGGCGCAGGTCTCCGGCTACGGGGCCTCCGCGTCGACGGCCACCGTCCAGGAGGAGGAGGTCGACCTGGAGCAGCTGCGCGGCTCGGCGCCGATCGAGACCGCCAGGACGGAGGAGAAGGTCACCCCCGAGGGCCCGAAGTCGGTCAAGGAGGCACACTCCTCGGCCGAGCTCCTCGAGCTGGTCACCGGCACCGCCACCGACGCGCCGCTGTGCATGACCTGCGGCACGAAGATGCGCCCCGCCGGCAGCTGCTACGTCTGCGAGGGCTGCGGCTCCACCAGCGGCTGCAGCTGATGCGGTCGGCCACGACGGTGTCCCGGCCTCGGGAGCACCGACTCCCCGTGGCCTGAGCCACCCGTTCCACTGGCCCGGTCCCGCGAGGGACCGGGCCAGTGGCGTCTCAGCTCTCCGTGCCGCCCGGTCCGCCGCAGCGCGGGAGGACGCCTCCGGGGCCGCGCGAGCGTCACGGAGCTGCGGGCGGTTACTGGCGGGCGGCGAGGCCCGCTGCGGCCGACCGCAGCCACCGGCCGGGATCGGCGAGCGCCGCCTCCGTTCCGCCCGCGACGTCGACCAGCGAGACGGCATCGGCGAACACCCCGGTCGAGGCGGTCGCGCTGCCGGCGACGAGGAGCACCGGGACGCCGGCCGGGCGGGCGAGCGACAGCACGTGCGACACGACCTTCCCCGCGGCGCTCTGGTCGTCGTACCGACCCTCGCCGGTGATCACCACGTCCGCCGCCGGGATCAGCCGCGGCAGCCCGAGCGCCTCCCCGATGGCCACCGCGCCGGCGGAGAGCGCGGCACCCCACAGCCGCAGGCCGAAGCCCGTCCCGCCGGCGGCGCCGGTCCCGGCCGCCGTCGGATCGCCGCCGGTCAGCTCCGCCAGCCGGCGCAGCCCCGCCTCGAGCAGGGGGACGTCGGCCGGGCCGGCGCCCTTCTGCGGCCCGAAGACGGCGGCGGCGCCGCGGACCCCGAGCAGCGGGGCGTCGACGTCGCCGAGCACCACGGCGCCGTCCGGGGGCACCGGGCGCAGCGCGCCGAGCTCCACCCGGTGGAGGTCGGCCAGGCCGGCGTTGCCGAGCCCGATCGGCCGGCCGGCGGCGTCCAGGAACCGGGCGCCCAGGGCGGTGAGCAGGCCGGTTCCTCCGTCGGTGCTCGCGCTCCCGCCGATGCCGAGCAGCAGGCGGCGCACCCCGTGGTCCAGCGCGGCCGCGACGACCTGCCCGAAGCCGAGCGTGTGCGCGGCGAACGGGGCCGGACGGCGCATGAGCGGCAGGCCGCTCGCCGCCGCGAGCTCCACGACCCCGGTGCCGTCGGGCTGGAGCAGCCAGTCGCAGCGGACCCGGCGGCCCTCGGGGCCCTCCACCTCCACCGGCATCCGTCGGGACCCCGGCACGGCGGCGGCGAAGGCGTCCACGGTGCCCTCACCGCCGTCCGCCATGGGGGCGAGCACGACCGGGTCGGCCGGCCGCTCGGCGAGCCACCCGTCACGGATCGCCACGGCGACCTCGTGGGCGGTGGCCGTCCCCTTGAACGAGTCCGGCGCGACCAGAACTTGCAGCGGGCTCCCGGTGCTCATGCCCGGGTGCGGTGCCGCCGGAGGCGTCTTTCGCGGTGGGCCGTGGAGGGCGGGACGTCCTCGTACGACATCGCCGGGCCGGGGCGGCCCACGGTCGGCGCGGTCGATCGTCCTGCCGGCACGTACCGAGTATCGGCCCGCGACGTCGCCGCACACCAGCAGGCGCTCGGCCGTTCCGCGAGCGGTCCGCGCGCCCCGGCACCGGCCGGCGGGTAGGCCCGGCGGCATCCCTGGCCGGGTCCGGCCACCGCCGGGTCGGGGCCCCGCGGCGACCCGGCGCCGGGCCGCCGCGGTTGCTACGGTCCGCGCATGCCGGAGCTGTCGCGCACCGCCCGCCTGGACGTCCTCGTCGAGGGGTACGTGCGCATGCCGCACGTGGCGGGCACGGTGAGTCTCGTCCGGGACGCCGACCGGGTGGTCGTGGTCGATCCCGGCATGGTGTCCGACCGGGACCTCATCCTCGCCCCGATGCGCGCACTCGGTGTCCGCCCCGAGGACGTCACCGACATCGTCGTCAGCCACCACCACCTGGACCACACGCTCAACGTCGCGCTCTTCCCGGTGGTGCCGGTGCACGACTTCCAGTCCGTGATCGAGGGGGACACCTTCACCCGCAGAGCCGCCGACGGCGTGCAGCTCAGCCCCGGCATCCGGTTGCTGGCCACGCCCGGGCACACCCCGCAGGACATCACCACGCTGGTCGGCACGCCCGACGACGTCGTCGCCCTCACGCACCTGTGGTGGACCGAGGAGGGACCGGCCGACGACCCCTACAGCCACGACCGCGACGAGCTGCGCCGGCAGCGCGAGCGCGTGCTCGACCTCGCCACCCTCGTGGTCTGCGCGCACGGCGCCCCCTTCCACCCCGGACCCGCGACGGTCCGCTGACCGTCGCGCCTGGCTCCCGACGGGCTCGCGGGCCGGAGGCGCCGCCGACGGAGCGGGAGGGGCGGAGCGCCGGTCGAGCAGCCGGCAGGTCACCGCACCGCCGCCCCGGCCGACGACGACGGCCCACGGGTGGCTGGTCGCGGCCTCCTCCAGGGCGTGCGGGTCCGCCGGCAAGCCCCCCGTCCAGCAGGCTCCTAGTCGGGGAGCCGCCGGTAGGTCACGCCGCCCAGCCGCAGCGATACGACCCGGCCGCCGGCGTCCCGCTCCAGCGGCACCAGCTCGCCGGCGGGCCCGAACCCCGGCTGCGGGGCGATCCGCAGCGTGCCGGCGTCGACCACCTGCAGCTCCTCGACCCCGGGCAGGGGGTCGGGCCAGGTCGGCCGCACGAGCACCAGCCGCCCGGCGAGCTCGGCGACGTCGACCACGCCCCACAGGCCGGCGAACCGGCCGGTGGACGACGACGGCGGCGGCGCGCCGGGCGGCGCGGCCGGCACCTCGGTGCGCGGGTGCAGCGCGACGTCGACCAGCTTCACCAGCCCGGTCGCCAGCTCCTCGGCCGGGCCGTCGATCGCGTTGGTGAGCACGCTGACGACCAGCCCGTCGGCCGGGTCCACGAAGGTGACGGTGATCTGCCCCGGCCACCCGCCGCTGTGCCCGACCAGCTGCCGCTCGCCGACGGTGGTCAGCACCAGCCCCAACCCGTACCTGGCGACCTCGGTGCCGTAGGCGGTGACCACGGACTCCACGCGCTGCATCAGCCGCTTCGCGTCGTCGCCGAGCAGCCGGTCTTCCCCGAGCGCGTGCGCCGAGCCGTAGAGGGCCAGGTCCTCGGCGGTGGAGAAGAACCCGGTCGCCGCCGCGAAGGCCCCGGTGCCGACCGAGCCGAGGGGCTCGCGGGTGTCCTCGCCCAGCAGCAGCCCGG
Organism: Blastococcus sp. SYSU DS0669; assembly: GCF_054050895.1. NCBI lineage: Bacteria > Bacillati > Actinomycetota > Actinomycetes > Geodermatophilales > Geodermatophilaceae > Blastococcus > Blastococcus sp. SYSU DS0669. The sequence continues at coordinate 61,026 of NZ_JBJHAE010000013.1, forward strand.
TGTGCCCGCTGACGTGCTCGCCGGCCCGCGCGGGGTCGTGGTCGGCCCCGGTGCGGGTGAGGCCGAGCGGCTCGAGGATCCCGGTGCGCACCGCCTCGGCGTAGGGAGTGCCGGTGACGGCCTCGATCGCCAGGCCGACCAGCGCGTAGCCGACGTTGGAGTACTTGAAGTGCTCGTTGCGGTGGAGCACGGGGCCCGCCCGCAGCGCCGCCGCGATCACCCCCGACCGGTCCGGGAACGGCTGCTCCAGCTGCCAGAAATCAGCGTCGGCGCCGTCCCGGGTGACGCCGGCCTGGTGGCCGAGGAGCTCCCGGACGGTCACGCGGGCCACCGGCGAGCCGGCCGCCGCCAGCTCCGGCACGTGCGCGCCGATCGGGTCGTCCAGCCGCATCCGCCCCGCCTCCACCTGCTGGAGCACGAGGGTCGCGGTGAACGTCTTGGAGTGCGAGGCGACGCGGAACAGGTGTGCGGGGGTCAGCGGTGCGCCGGTGGAGACGTCGGCGACCCCGGACGCGGCCGAGAGCACCAGCTCACCGCCGTGGCGGACCGCCACCTGCGCGCCCGGTACGCGGCGGTGCCGCACCTGCGCGTCCAGCCACGACCGCAGGTAGCCCGCGGCGGCGCGGATGGTCTCGGTCCGGGGGGTCACGGCCGCCCAGCCTAGGAGCGTGCAGCGGAGGTCACACGGCGGAACCAGAAGATCGCGTTCCGGTCACGGAGGCAGGACGCCGATGACGTCCCCGGTCACCGCCCGGCCCCCCGCCGGCGTCGCTCCCGACGAGCGCGCCCCCCGTTCCCGGTGGCCGCTCCTCGCACCGATTCCGAACGGATCCCGGCTCCACCATGTCCGCCGCTCTCGGCATCCTCGCGGCCTCGCTCAGCATCGCCGTCGTCTGGCCCCAGGTCTGGCTCTTCTGCCGGCACCGCCGCACCCTGGGTCTCTCGCCCACCAGCGCCTGGCTCGCCGTCGCGCTCAACCTCTGCTGGCTCGCCTTCGGCCTGCTCGCCCGCGATCCCGTGCAGATCGCCACCAACGCCGTCGTCGGTACCGGCAACGCCGCCGTCCTCGTGGCGCTGCTGCTCACCCAGCCGCGGCTGCGCGCCGGGCGCGTGCTCCTACGGACGGCGTCCGGCGCCGCCGTCCTCGCCGCGCTGGCCACCGGGGGGCTCGCCGGCGCGGGGCCGCTCGGCGCCGACCCGGCGGCAGCCGCGGCGCTGCTGGGCGGCGTCGCCTCCGTGGTCGGCGCGGCGGCCGCGCTGCCGCAGCCGGTCAGCCTGCTGCGCGACCGCACCCAGGACCCTCCGGGCTCTCGCCGGCGCGGTGGTGGCTCGGCTCGGGTTCCTGCGCCGCGTGGACCGGCTACGGGTGGTGCCTCGACCAGGCCGCGGTGTGGCTGTCCGCCGGCGTCGGGCTGTGCTGCTCGCTGGTCGTCTGCGGGATGCTGCGCGCCCGGCGGGCCCTGCTGCCGGTTGCCGGGTCAGCCGCCGCAGCGGGGGACGTCGCCGGCGCCGAGGGCCCACTCCGGCAGGTCGGCGCGGAAGGCGTCGCGCACCGGCGCGGAACCGGTCGCGCGCCAGTCCACCCGGCCGCCGACCTCCGGCTCCTCCTTGGCCCACTCGAACCAGTTGACCATCGCGAGGCGGGGCAGGCGCTCGGGCAGCCCCGGGTCGAACAGCTGCTGCCACCAGGCCTGCTTGACGGCCAGCTCGCCGGCGCCGCCGCCGCCCGGGGCGAAGAACGCCGCGGTCTCCGGGACGGCGACCGGCTTGCCGTACCGCTCGCCGTACTCGGCGTGGAAGTCCGGTAGCCCGCGGTCGTCGCCGCCCCGCCCGGCGTAGCTGCCGGTCAGCTGGGCGAGGAACTTGCCGGCCTCGGGCACCTCGTTCTCGCCCCACGGGTGGGCGTCGCCCCAGTGGTAGAGCGACATCCCGACCCAGTCGACGGCGTCCTCGCCCGGCCAGTACGGGGCGTAGGGGTCGTCGGCCGCCGAGACCGCGCCGTCGCCGTCGGTGTCCAGCGCGGCGACGTCGCCGGGCCCGGTCGCCGCGTGGGCGCCGCCGGTGAACGGGTAGCCGCCGCCGTAGTTGGGTGCCCACATCACCGCCGAGCCCGGCGCGCCCGCGTGGACGGCGGCGGCCACCCGCCGGAACGCCTGGACGTAGGCGCCCGGCTGCTGGCCCCACGGGTACCACGAGCCGTTCATCTCGTGGGCGAACCGGACCACGACGGGCACGCCGCGCTCGTTGTAGCCGGCCAGCCGCTCGGCCAGGCCGGTCGAGACGTCCTCGGTGACGGCGGCCAGGCCCTCGTGCGGCTCCAGGGTGAGCAGCAGCAGGCCGCCCTCGCCGCGCACCTGCTCGACGGCGGCGTCGAGGTTGCCCTCGTCGGCGGGGGAGAAGGGGAAGCCGGTGAAGGAGACGGCGACGGCGGGCTGCGAGCCGAGCGCGGCGGCGTGCTCGGCCAGCGTCCGGTCGCCCCAGTCGAGGTTCACCCCCAGGTAGACCCCGTCGCCCGCGCCCGGTCGGTGGAGCTCCGCGACGCGGCACGTCACACCGCCCGCCTCCGTGCCGCCGTCCTCGGCCGTGCCGCAGGCGGAGCCGGCGAGGAGCGCGGTCGCGGTCAGCGCGGACAGGGTCACGGTGGGCAGTCGTCGCACCCCATCCCATCGGCCGCCCGGGGCCGCGGCTGAAGCGGTCGGCCGGCGACCACCCGCAGGTCGCAGGAGCAGGCGCCACCCGGGCCCCGACCGGTGGGATCCTGGGCCGGTGGAGGTGGTGATCCTTCCCGGGCCGGACGAGGTGGCCCGGGTCGCCGCGCGGCGGGTCGCCGAGGCGGTCCGCCGGCGCAGGGACGCCGTCGTCGGGCTGGCGACCGGCTCCTCGCCGCTGGGCACCTACGCCGAGCTCGCCCGGCAGGTGGCCGCCGGTGAGCTCGACGTCTCCGGCGTCCGCGGCTTCGCGCTGGACGAGTACGTCGGTCTCCCGCCGGCGCACCCGCAGAGCTACGCGTCGGTCATCCGGCGCACCGTCGTCGAACCGCTGGAGCTCGATCCGGCGCGGGTGCGCGTGCCCGACGGCTGCGCGGCGGACCTGGACGCCGAGGCGGCCGGCTACGAGCAGGAGATCCGCGCCGCCGGCGGCATCGACGTGCAGCTCCTCGGGATCGGCGCCAACGGGCACATCGGCTTCAACGAGCCGACGTCGTCCCTGACGTCGCGCACCCGGGTGAAGGCGCTCGCGCCCCGGACCCGCGCGGACAACGCCCGGTTCTTCGCCTCGCCGGAGGAGGTGCCGGTGCACTGCCTGACCAAGGGGCTCGGCACCATCCTCGAGGCGCGGGAGCTGGTCCTGGTCGCGCAGGGCGAGGCCAAGGCCGAGGCCGTCGCGGCGGCGGTGGAGGGTCCGCTGAGCAGCATGTGCCCCGCCTCGGTGCTGCAGCTGCACCGACGGGCAGGGGTCTACCTCGACGAGGCGGCCGCCTCCCGGCTGCGCCTGGCCGACCACTACCGCCACACCTACGCCCACCGGCCGGGCGGAGCCTGACCTGGCGCACCCGGCGGACCGTCGGTCTGGACGACCGGCCCTCGCGGGTGGATGGTGACCCCGTGACCGACAGCCGCTTCGCCATCGGCCTGGACGCACTCGAGGCCACGGTCCGCGTCGCGCCCGCGGACCAGGTCCCCGAGCAACCGGCATCCGGCCCGCCGCCCACCGGCCAGGTGGGCGACCCGCACCCCTACGCCGGCGGGGCGGCCGGCGACGCCGACGGCGACTGACCCCCGGACGGGCAGCCGCCGGGGTCAGACCCGGTCGTCGCGCTTCAGCCAGCCGTAGGCGGCGGTGGCCACGAAGAGCACCGCGCCGACGAGCAGCAGCCAGAAGAGTCCCTCCACCAGCGCGCCGATGATCGAGAGCACCAGCCACACGACGAGCAGGAGACCGATCAGGCGCAGCAGCACGGGAGCTCCAGGGGGAAGGCGGGGCGGCCGCCGTCCACCCTAGGGGCCGGGACCCGCCCACGGGCGCCGGCGATCCGGGGTAGGTGCGGCGGGCCGGCCGCCGGTGACGCAGGATCGGTGCATGGCCTACACCGCAGCCGACGACCGCTACGACTCGATGAGCTACCGCCGCACCGGGCGGAGCGGCCTGGACCTCCCCGCGCTGAGCCTGGGCCTGTGGCACAACTTCGGCGACGACATGCCCTTCGACCGCCAGCGCGACATCCTGCGGCGGGCCTTCGACCTGGGCATCACGCACTTCGACCTCGCGAACAACTACGGGCCGCCCCACGGCAGCGCCGAGACCAACTTCGGGCGCCACCTGGCCGACGACTTCCGGCCCTACCGCGACGAACTGGTCATCTCCACCAAGGCCGGCTACGACATGTGGCCCGGGCCGTACGGCCAGGGCGGTGGCTCGCGCAAGTACCTGCTGGGCAGCCTGGACCAGTCGCTGCGGCGGATGGGCCTGGAGTACGTCGACATCTTCTACAGCCACCGGCCCGACCCCACGACGCCGCTCGAGGAGACGATGGGCGCACTGGACACCGCCGTCCGCTCCGGGAAGGCGCTCTACGCCGGCATCTCGTCGTACTCGCCGGAGCAGACCCGGCGCGCCGCCGCGATCCTCGCCGACCTCGGGACGCCGCTGCTGATCCACCAGCCCTCCTACTCGATGCTCAACCGCTGGATCGAGCGCGAGGACCTGCTCGACGCCCTCGCCGACGTCGGGGCCGGGTGCATCGCCTTCTCCCCGCTCGCGCAGGGCATGCTCACGGACAAGTACCTCGGCGGGGTGCCCGAGGGGTCCCGCGCCAGCCAGGGCAAGTCGCTCTCGCCCGACCTGCTCACCGAGCAGACCCTCGCCCACGTCCGGGCCCTCGACGGCCTCGCCCGGGAGCGCGGGCAGTCGCTGGCCCAGATGGCGCTGGCCTGGGCTCTGCGCGACCCACGGATGACCACCGTGCTCATCGGGGCCAGCAGCGTGGCACAGCTCGAGCAGAACGTCGGGGCGCTGGAGAACCTGGCGTTCACCGACGGCGAGCTCGCGGCGATCGACCAGCACGCCGTCGAGGGCGGCATCGACCTGTGGGAGGGCCCCCGCACCGCCTGAGCCGCCTGTGGACAACGGACCCGGCGGAGGGCCGCCGCTGCCTAGGGTCCGCGGTGTGGGTGACGGCCTCGAGGTGGAGACAGCGGTCCTGCGCGACGCGGGGCGCGCGCTGCTCGTCGTGCACGGTGAGCTCGACGGCGCGCGGGACACCGCCGACGTCGGCGGGGACGTGATCGCGCACGACCGGCTGCGGGAGCGGCTGCGGGAGTTCGGCGGCAACTGGGACCGGCGGCGGACCGAGATGACGGGGCTGATCGCGGGGCTCGGCCAGGCCGCTCAGGACGCCGCGGAGGTCTACGAGCGGATCGAGACCGAACTGGTCGCCGCGCTGGCCGGTCAGCGGTGAGCCGCCCGCGGGACTGGTCGCCGCTGCGCCCGTCGGACCCGGTCGGCGGCGACGCCGCGGCGATCGCCCGGCTCGCGCAGCGGTACGCGGACACGGCCGTGGCGATCACCACCGCGGCGAGGGCGCTCCGCGAGATCCACGACGGCGCGACGGCGTGGGACTCCGACGCGGGGCGGGCCTTCCGGGAGCGCACCGCCGAGGTGGCCGGCACGATCGAGCAGGCGCTCGCCCGGTACGAGGGGACGGCGCGGACGCTCGCCGGGTACGCGCGCACGCTCGACGACGTCCAGGCCCGCGCCGACGTCGTCCTCGCGCGTGCGAAGCGGGCCGAGGAGGCCCGCGACGCCGCCTGGCGGGCCCACGAACGGGCCGCCGCACAGCCGGAGCCCGACCCGGTCGCCGAGCGCCGGGCGCACGACGACGCCGCGGCGGCCACCGGGGGCATCCGGGCCGCCGACGTGGAGCTCGAGGAGCTGGAGGCCGAGTGGTGCGCCGCGGGGACCACCGCCGCCGACGCCATCGACGACGTCCTCGGCGCGGACGACCTCGCGGACGGTCTCCGGGGCGACGTCCTGGACGTGGTCGCCGCCGTCACCGGCTGGGCGGGGAAGCTCTCGGGGGCCCTCGGCCTCGTGGCGCTGTTCCTCGGCGCGATCCCCGGCCTCCAGCCCTTCGCGGCGGCGTCCGCCGGGCTGGCTCTCGTGGCCGGCGCCGTCTCGCTGGTGGGCAACACCGTGCTGCTGGTGAGCGGCCGGGCGGAGCTCTCGGCCGTGCTGTGGGACGCGGTGGGGGTGCTGACCTTCGGGGCCGGTCGCGCCTTCGCGCTGGCCGGCCACGCGGTCGCCACGGGCACCCGCGGGCTGGCCGGCCCCTCGCTGATCCAGCACCTGCGGGCTTCGGGCATGACCCGCCGGGAGGCGCAGCGCGCGGTGGCCGTCGTCCCGGCGCCCGGACGGGCGGCCGCTGCGCTCGCGTCCCGGGCGCGCGACCCGCGCGGCTGGCTGCCCACCCGCGGGGAGTGGGGCCAGGCGTACCGCCCGTCGGGTCTGCTGCGGGGTCCGGTCGCCGGCCCGCACCCGTTCATCCACCCGGCCACGACGGCGGCCCCCCAGGTGCAGGCCGGGCTGGCCCGTGCGGCGCGGGCGAACGGCGGGACCCTGCTCGCCAACGCCGCCGGCGGCGTCCCCGCGGCCAACGCCTTCGTTGGCAGCGGGGGCCCGTCCGCTGCCCACCCCCACGTCCGGGCGGCCCGGTGACGGCCGTGGCGGCGGGAACAGCCGTGGGGCAGCCCCGCGACTTCACCTTCGCGGTGCCCGGGAACTGGGTGCGGATCCGGGTCCTCGACGACGCGCAGCGGGACGCGGACGTCCGCCGGATCGCCCGGGCGGTCACCCGGGGCCGGCCCGACCGCGACCGGCTGGAGCCGCAGGTCGCCCGACTGCTGCACGGTGCGGTCGCCGCGCGCCGCGACAGCCGCACCGTCGAGGTGCACCTCCCGGTGGTCGAGGAGGGGGCCCCGCCGGTCGCCTGCGCCCTGGCGGTGGGGGTGGTCCCGCCGCACCGGGGGGACCGGCCCGGTGCGGAGGTCGCCGCCTTCCTCGCCGCGGGGGGAGGGGGAGCGTCGGCCGAGGTGGTCGAGCTCGCCTGCGGCCCCGTGGCCCGCGTGCGCCGCCGGGCGCACGCGCCGGCGCCGGACGGCCGGCAGGTCGCGACGGAGCTGGTGCAGTACCAGCACCCGATGCCCGGCGGCGGCTTCGTGCTGCTCAGCTTCTCGACGCCGCTGCTCGAGCTGCTCGAACCGCTGACCGCGCTCTTCGACGCCGTGGCGGGCTCCTTCCGGTGGCTCCCGTGACCGGCGCCGCGCACCGCTGGAGCTACACCGTGGCGCCGTCCGGCGAGGGGTGGGTGTGGCTGCCGGGGACCGGCGACGTCACCGCCTGGGCGCAGCAGGTCTGCGACGACCTCCACGCCAGCGGAGCTGAGGCGGCCTGGCTCGGGGCGCAGCTGCGCTCGCTGGGCGAGGCGCTCCGCGAGGGCACGCCCGACCTCGTCGCGATGTGGCTCCCCGACCCCGCCCACGGCGTCCTCGTGACCCTCCGCGCGGACCGGTACCGGCTGACCAGCGGGCTGACGGAGCTGGCCGAGCAGGAGCGGGCCACCGTGGGGCGGGCGCTCGCGCCGCCCGCCGTCGGTCTGGTCGCGCTCCCGGCCGGCCCGGCGCTGCGTGTCCGACGGGTGGCGCGGCAGACCGGCGGGCCGGGTGAGGGCCTGCTCGTCGAGAGCGTCCGCCACCTCGTCGCGCCGCCGGGAGCGGTGGACGTGCACGGCGTGCCGACGGCGGTGGAGCTCGTCATGTCCTGGACGCTGCTGCACGAGGGGGAGCACGTCGCGGACATGGCGGACCGGACCGCCGAGCATCTCCGCCTCACCGTGGGCTGACCGCCGCAGCGACCTCACCCCTCGGGGGGATGCGCTCGCAGGGCGAGCGTGTCGATCACCCCGGGGTGAGCATCGATCGGGCGGCCCTGGGCCGCCCCAGCGGGACCCGGGATGCCGTTCCGGCGCCGGAGGGCGCCGCGCGGCTGCTCGTGGTGCGCGCCGTCGCCGTCGCCGCCGTCCTGGCGACCGCCGGCTACCTCACCTGGCGGCTGCTGGTCACCCTGCCCGAGGGGCCGGCCCTCTGGCTCGGCGTGCCCTTCCTGGCGCTGGAGCTCTACGGCGGGCTGGCCCTGGTGCTGTTCGTGATGACCACCTGGGACGTCGCGCCGGCGACCGTGCCGGCGCCCCGCCCCGGACCGCCGCCGTCGGTCACCGTGCTCGTCGCGACCTACAACGAGCACCTCGACGTGCTGCTGCCCACCGTCGCCGCCTGCCTGGCCATGGAGGGCGAGCACGAGACCTGGGTGCTCGACGACGGCGACCGGCTCGAGGTCGAGGAGATGGTGACCGCGCTGGGCGCCCGCTACGTCGCCCGCGCGGAGCACGACCACGCCAAGGCGGGCAACCTCAACCACGCGCTGGCGCTGGTGCGGACGGATCTCGTCGCCGTGTTCGACGCCGACCACGTGCCCGATCCGGACTTCCTCACCCGCACGCTGCCCTACTTCGCCGACGAGCGGCTGGCGCTGGTCCAGACGCCGCAGCACTTCTACAACACGAGCTCCTTCGAACACCTGCGCCCGGGCGTCGACCTGCACGAGGAGTCGCTGTTCTACCGGGTGATCCAGGCCGGCAAGCACCACGCGGGCGCCGCCTTCTGGTGCGGGACCAACGCCGTGCTGCGGGCCGAGGCGCTCCGCGAGATCGGGGGAGTGGCCACCGAGTCGCTCACCGAGGACTTCCACACGACGATGAAGCTGCACCGCGCCGGGTGGCGGAGCGCGTACCACAACGAGGTGCTCGCCCGGGGACTGGCGGCGGGCAGCCCGGACGCCTTCTACGCCCAGCGCCGGCGCTGGGGCCGGGGTGCCATGCAGGTGCTGCGGCACGACAACCCGCTGACCGCGACGGGGCTCACCGCTCGGCAGCGGCTGGGCTACCTCTACTCGCTGTCGGCGTGGTTCGACTCGTGGCGGACGCTGGGTCTGGCCCTCGTCCCGGTCGCCGTGCTCCTGACCGGGGTGTTCCCGGTGGACGCGCCGCCCGTCCTGTTCGCGGTGACGGCGGGCATCTCGTTCGCCCTGCAGCAGGTGGCGCTGGGCCTCCTGTCACGCGGCTTCGCCCCGGCGCGCTTCTCCCTGCTGTTCGAGGTCGTCCGGCTGCCCTCCAACCTCGCGGCCACGCTGTCGCTGGTGCTCCGCGGCAGGGGTCGTTTCGCGGTCACCGCGAAGGGGCGCACGGGGGAGGACCGCACCCGCGCCCGGGTGCCCGCGCTGCTGCTCGTGCTCGCGGCCGTGCTCGGCGGAAGCCTGCTCTGGACCGCCGCGAGCCTGGCCGGCTGGACGCCGGTCGAGCACCGGCTGGGCGGGACCACCCTGGTTCCGGTCTTCTGGGTGGCGAGCACCCTGGGCTTCGTCGTCGCCGGCATCCGCCGCATCCGCGACCCGCGCTTCTCCGCCGAGCGCCGGGACGGCCATCGCTTCCCGGCCGCGTTGCCCGCCGTCGTCGACGGCGCCCCCGCCCGCTTGGTCGACGTCTCGCTCGGCGGTGCGCAGGTGCGGGTCCGCGGCGGGGGCGTCGCCGTCGGTGCGGAGGTCGCGCTGGCCATCCGCGTGCCCGACCGCGCCGCGCACGTCGTGTTCCGCGCGGTCGTCCGGTCCCGCGCCGAGGACGTCCACCGCCTGCAGTTCGTCGGGCGGCAGTGGCGCGAGCTGGCCGCGCTCTCGGCGACGGCGTTCGGCGCGGGCGCCGCCCGCTCGGCGGCCGAGGAGGTCACGCCGGTGACGGTCGAGCCTGCCGTCGCGGGTGGCCGGGTGCCGGCCGCCCGGGCCAACCCGGACGCGGTGGCTGCCGCGGTGCGCAGCCCGTTCGTCTCCCCGCTCGCCCGGCGCCCGGGACACGACGACACCCGGCCGATCCCGCGGTTGACGCCGGAGCTGGAGCGCGCGCTCTCCGGTGCCGACGGCAGGTAGCGCCCGGCGGTGGCGCTGCCTCTCGCCGGGCGCGGTGGCAGGTTCGTCACGACGTCGGCAGGCTGGCGGGTGACCGACCCGACGGCTGAGAGGACGGGCGACCATGGCTGCGGCGCGCTACGAGTACAAGGTCGAGGAGATCCGCGAGGGGCTCATCGGCGGCAAGATGTCCGGCGGGAAGCTGGAGAAGGTGCTCAACGAGCACGCCCGGTCGGGCTGGCAGCTCAAGGCGATCACCTCCGTGGAGGTGAAGGGCCGCATCGGCCCCGGCGGCGTCGACGGCGTGCTGGTCACCTTCGAGCGCCCGGTGGCGTGACGACGGACTCCCGGAGCAGCGACCAGCGGGTCGCGAGGGCCGTCCGGGGGATACCCCGCGCCGAGGCTCTCTCGATGTTCGACAGCGGCTCGGCGGTCGCCGTGGAGGAGATGACCGGACGGTGGCGGGGGAGCGGGGTGCCCACCGGGTCGCCGCTGGACGGGCTGTTGGAGGCCTACGGCTGGTGGGGCAAGGAGTTCTTCGACGCCGAGACCGCGCACCCGCTGCTGTTCGCGACCCGCTCGGGCCCGCGCCCGGTGGAGCCGGCGCTCGTCCCCGTCGGGGTCCTGCGCGGCCTCCCCGGAGTGGCCCGTTCGACGGCGGCCCGGCTGGCGTTCACCGCCGTCCGGCCGTTGCTGATGACGACCCGCCCCACGGCGCGGCTCCGCGCGCTGGAGCACCGCGGCGTCGTCACCGCCGCCATGGTCTACGACCGGCTGCCGATCATCGACGTCTTCCGGCGGGTGGACGGCCGCACCGTGCTCGGCCTGATGGACCTGCGCGGCCTGCCCGACCCGTTCTTCTTCCTGCTCACGCGGGAGAGCTGACCCCCAGCTCGGCGAGCAGCCCGCGGATGCGCCGCTCGATCTCGTCCCGGATCGGCCGCACCGACTCGACGCCCTTGCCGGCCGGGTCCTCGAGGGCCCAGTCGAGGTAGCGCTTGCCCGGGAAGACCGGGCACGCGTCGCCGCAGCCCATGGTGATCACCACGTCGGAGGCCTCGACCGCCTCGGTGGTGAGCACCTTCGGGCGCTGGTCGGAGATGTCGATGCCGACCTCGGCCATGGCCTCGACCGCGGCGGGGTTGACCTGGTCGCCGGGCAGCGAGCCGGCCGAGCGCACCTCGACGGCGTCGCCGCCCAGGTGGCGCAGCCAGCCGGCGGCCATCTGCGAGCGGCCGGCGTTGTGCACGCAGACGAACAGGACGCTGGCGGTCATCGGGTGCTCCTGGCGGTCGTGGGGACGGTCGGGTCGCCGGGGAACCAGCGCCGGGCGGCCCAGAGGGAGACGTAGACGAGGGCGACGAGGACCGGCACCTCGATGAGCGGGCCGACGACGCCGGCGAGGGCCTGCCCGCTGGTGACGCCGAAGGTGCCGATGGCGACGGCGATGGCGAGCTCGAAGTTGTTGCCGGCCGCGGTGAACGCGAGCGTCGCCGTCTTCGCGTAGCCGAGGCCCAGCCGCATGCCGAGCAGGAAGGACCCGCCGAACATGAGGACGAAGTAGGTGAGCAGGGGCAGGGCGATGCGGGCGACGTCCCAGGGGCGAGAGGTGATCGCGTCGCCCTGCAGCGCGAACAACATCACGATCGTGAAGAGGAGTCCGTAGAGGGCGACCGGGCCGATGCGCGGCAGGAACGTGCCCTCGTACCAGTCTCGCCCCTTGCGGCGCTCGCCCAGCGTGCGGGTGAGGAAGCCGGCCAGCAGCGGGATCCCGAGGAACACCAGCACCGAGAGCAGGATCGCCCAGACGCTGAACTCCGCGGACGTCGTCGGCAGCCCCAGCCAGCCGGGCAGCACCTGCAGGTAGAACCAGCCCAGCGCGGCGAACGCGAGGATCTGGAACACCGAGTTGATCGCGACCAGGACGGCGGCCGCCTCGCGGTCGCCGCAGGACAGGTCGTTCCAGATGAGCACCATCGCGATGCAGCGGGCCAGGCCCACGATGATCAGCCCGGTCCGGTACTCGGGGAGATCGGGCAGCAGCAGCCACGCGAGGGCGAACATCAGCGCGGGGCCGAGCAGCCAGTTGAGCACCAGGCTGGCGCCGAGGAGCCGCCGGTCGCCGGTGACCCGGTCCAGCTCGGAGTACCGGACCTTGGCCAGCACGGGGTACATCATCAACAGCAGGCCGATGGCGATGGGCAGGCTGACGTCGCCCACCTCGACGGCGGAGAGGAGGTCGTCCAAACCCGGCACCCCGCGGCCCAGCACCAGGCCGAGCGCCATCGCCGCGATGATCCAGACCGGCAGGAAGCGGTCGAGGGTGGAGAGCTTCCGGAGGACGGGGGCGTCGTCCGGGACGTCGGTGCGCGCGGTCTCGCGGACGGCGTCGCTCACGCGGGCACCGCGGTCTCGAACAGGCCGGCGACGGCGCGCAGCGCGGCCGGGCGGACGGCGTAGTACACCCACACCCCGCGCTTCTCCCGGTCCAGCAGCCCCGCCGAGTGCAGCACCTTCAGGTGGTGGCTGATCGTCGCCTGGGTGAGGTCGAAGGCGTCGTTCAGGTCGCACACGCAGGCCTCGCCGCTCGCGCTGGAGGCGATGAGGCTGACCAGCCGCAGGCGGACCGGGTCGGCCAGCGCCTTGAGCAGCGGCGCGACCTGCTCGGCCTGCTCGGCGGACATCGCGGTGCCGGACAGCGGGGTGCAGCAGGCCAGGGCGGGCTCGCTCATCGGGTCTCCTTCGTCGGACGTCGACCGCCATCGTAACGATGACCATCGTATTGACAAGCATCGATACAAGGTGTTCATTCTGCGTTCAGACATCGACGTCCGTCTATGTCACGTTTTCCTCCAGGAGGCCCCCGTGTCCCGTGTGCAGCTCGCCCTCCGCGTCGCCGACCTCGACGCCGCCGTCGACTTCTACTCGCGCCTCTTCGGCACCGCGCCGGCCAAGCGCCGCCCCGGCTACGCCAACTTCGCGGTCGTCGAGCCGCCGCTGAAGCTCGTGCTCCTGGAGGGCGAGGCCGGGGAGCCCACCCGCATGGACCACCTCGGGGTCGAGGTCGCCTCGACCGACGAGGTCACCGCCGCGACCGGCCGGCTCGCCGAGGCGGGACTGGCCACGCGGCCCGAGGAGGGCACGACCTGCTGCTACGCCGTCCAGGACAAGGTCTGGGTGACCGGGCCCGGTGGGGAGCCGTGGGAGGTCTACACCGTCACGGCGGACGCGCGTCCCGACCTGGAGGGGAGGACGGACGCGGAGCTCTCCGCCGTCTCCGGGGACGGCACCTGCTGCCGGACGGACGCGCAACCCGCCGCCGCCTGCTGCTGACGCCGCACGAGCGGAGCCCCCGCCGCTCCTGGCCCACCGCTCGGGGTCCTGGCTCAGCACCGACCGTGAGCCGGGACCCCAGGAGACCAGGTGACCTGGTCGACACGGGAGGGCAGGATGCCGCCGTGGATCTCGACGAGGTGGCCGACGAGCTGTACGCCGTCCCGCCCGAGGAGTTCGTCGCCCTGCGGAAGGCGCGCCAGGACGAGGCCCGGGCCGAGGGCGACAAGGCGCTGGCCAAGGAGATCGGCGGGCTGCCCAAGGCCTCGGCCGCCGCGTGGGCGTGCAATGTGCTCGTGCGGGAGCAGCGCACCGAGATCGAGGGCCTCGTCGAGCTGGGCGAGCTGCTGCGGGAGGCCCAGGAGAACCTCGCCGGCGACCAGCTGCGGGCCCTGGACGTGCAGCGCCGCCAGCTGCTCACCGCCCTGACCCGCCAGGCGCGGGCGCTGGCGCACGCCCAGGGTCACCCGGTGAGCGCGTCGGTGGCGACGCAGGTCGAGGAGACACTGCGGGCCGCGATGTCCGACCCGGAGGCGGGCCGGGCCCTGCTCACCGGCCGGCTGACCTCACCGATGTCCTACAGCGGCATGGGGACGACGGTCGCCCGGCCCGACCTGCGGCTGGTCCACCCACCGCGCCCCAAGCCCGCCGAGAAGCTCGCCCGGCCGCCGGCACGCGCGAAGCGGGAGGAGGCGGGGGAGTCGGCGGCCGCCCGGCGACGCCGGGCCGAGGAGGAGCGGGCCCGGGCCGCGGAGGAGAAGCGGCGGCGCGAGCTGGCCGCCGCGCAGGAGGCGGTCGACCGGGCGGAGGCGGCCGCCGCGGAGGCGGCGGAGGTGCTGGAGGAGCACCGCCGCGCCACGGCGGAGCTGGCCGCCCGGGAGCAGGAGCTCCGCGCCCGCGTGGACGAGCTGGCCGACCAGCTGGCCGACGCCGAGCGTCAGGCGGGGGACGCGGCGGCGGCTCTGCGGCGCGAGGAGCGCCGGCGGGCCGGTGCCGAGCGGGACGCCGCGGAGGCGGCGGAGGCGCGCGACCGCGCCGTCGCCGGGCTCGCCTCGCTGTCCGACGAGGCGCCGGGCTGATGCGCACCGCCCCGCGCCCCCGCCTGTTCGGCAGGCCGGCGGTACCGCGGGCTCCCTCCCGTCTGTGGCGCACGGGGTATCCAGGGTCGGAGAGGTGGTCAGCGGCAGAGCGTGACCGGATCGCAACACGAGACGTCACAGCCGGAAACGTTCCCGCCACAGGTCGGTCACGCCGGGCACCTAGCGTGCCCTTGCCCGCCCTGCTCCAGGTGGATCCGCCACGCCGCGCGGGGGCGGGGAGCTCGATCTCGATTGCGTTGCGGTGCAGGCTGTGCCCTGGGCCACACCTTAGCGCTGAGGTAAGTGTCTCTTCCTACGTCCACCGATCCCGAGGATGGTGTCGTCCATGCGATCCGCCCGACTGTCCGCGAGCGCCCTCGGCGCCGCGATGCTGCTCACCGTCAGCGCCTGCGGAGGCGGAGCCGGTGACGCCGGGGCCGGGGGCGGGGGTGCGACCGGCGGCGGTGAGGCGCCCCGGATCGCCGCCGTCTTCTCCGGCGTGACGACCGACGCGGACTACACGTTCCTCGGCCTGCAGGCCCTGGAGGCCGCCGAGGAGGAGCACGGCGCCGAGACGACCTACTCGGAGAGCGTCCAGGTGCCCGACGCCGAGCGCGTCCTGCGCGAGTACGTGGCCGACGGCTACAACGTCATCTGGACGCACGGCAGCCAGTTCTACGACGCCACGGTCGCGGTCGCCGCCGAGGCCCCCGACGTCGTCTTCATCGCCGAGCAGGACACCGAGCCCGCCGACGTGCCGGACAACGTCTGGGTCCTCGACCGGAACTTCCACCTGGCCTTCTACCCGCTCGGGGTGCTGGCCGCCGCCGCCTCGCAGACCGGCCAGATCGCCTACCTGGGCGGGGTCACCCTGCCCTTCTCCTACTCCGAGGTGCACGCCGTGGAGCAGGCCCTCGAGGACACCGGCTCGGATGCCGACCTGACGGCGGTGTGGACCGGTGACTTCAACGACCCGACGCGGGCGCAGCAGTTCACCAGCCAACTCCTCGCCGCCGGCAACGACGTCATCCTGACGTCGCTGAACCTCGGCGTCGTGGGGGCGTTCGAGGCGGTCGGCGACGGCCCGCCCGGGGCTCTCATGACCGCGAAGTACACCGACAAGTCCAACCTCGCCCCCGAGCACTACCTGACCTCGGTGCTGTACGACTTCGAGGTCATGCTCGACGAGATCCTCACCTCGGTCGAGGAGGGGGAGACGGGCGGCTACCTCGGGATGACCTACGACCAGGGCATCTCGCTGCAGGACCCGCAGAACGTCGACCCGGCCGTGCTGGAGCAGGTGAACACGGTCCTCGAGCAGCTCTCGGCCGGTGAGGTCGAGGTCGACCGTGACGTGACGCCGGTCGAATGAGCGGCCCGGCAACCACCGGCCTGGTCGGGGGCGCAGGCCCCGACCAGGCCCGGCCCCTCACGATGACGGGGATCAGCAAGTCCTTCGGACCGGTCCGCGCCCTCGTGGACGCCGACTTCGAACTCGCTCCCGGCGAGGTGCACGGCCTGGTCGGCGGCAACGGCGCGGGCAAGACCACGCTGATGAACGTCCTCTACGGGCTCTACCGGGCGGATGCGGGCGAGATCCGGGTGGACGGCCGCCCGGTGCAGATCCGCTCGCCCCGCGACGCCATCGAGCTGGGCATCGGCATGGTCCACCAGCACCTGCTGCAGGTGTCGACCTACTCGGTGGTCGAGAACGTGGTGCTGGGCACGAGCGGCAGGTCCGGCGGCCTGCGCAACGCCGCCGCCCGGGTGTCGGAGCTGTCCGACCGGTTCGGCCTCGCGGTCGACCCCCGGCAGCGGACCGACCGCCTCTCGGTGGGCGCCCGGCAGCGGGTGGAGATCCTCAAGGTGCTGTATCGCGGCGCGCGGGTGGTCATCCTCGACGAGCCGACGACCAACCTCACGCCGCAGGAGGTCGACGACCTGTTCGCGTCCCTGCGCGAGATCGTCGCCGAGGGCACCAGCATCGTGTTCATCTCGCACAAGGTCCGCGAGGTGCTGGCCATCTGCGACCGCATCTCGGTGATGCGCGACGGCCGCCGGATGACCACGGTGCGCCGCGCCGACACCGACGCGAACGGGCTGGCCTCGCTCATGGTGGGCGAGCTCGCCGAGCCGTCCTCCGACCTGGCCGCGGCCCTGGGGCTCGGCGCGGTCGGCGCCGAGCCGGTCGAGCACCACGCGGGGACCACGGCCGGGTCCGCCACCCTGCTGCAGGTCTCCGGCCTGGTGGTGCACAACGACCAGGGCGTGCCGGCCTTGCACGGGGTGGACTTCGGCGTCGCAGCGGGGGAGGTCGTCGGTGTCGCCGGCGTGGCCGGCAACGGGCAGGTCGAGCTCGCCGAGGCGCTGGCGGGGGTCCGCCCGGTGCACTCGGGCGAGGTGCGGATCGGCGGCACCGGCCTGGCCGGCCGGCCGACCCGGCACTGGCTGGACGCCGGCGTCGCCTACGTGCCGGAGGACCGGCACCGCGACGGCATCCTCGGCGCCGCCTCGGTCACCGACAACCTGCTGCTGGGCTCCCAACGCAACCCGGCGCACCGCCGCGGTGGCCTGATCCAGTGGCGGCGGGTGCGCGAGCACGCCCTGCAGACGATCGAGCGGTACACCATCAAGACCCCCGGGCCCGATGCGCCGGCCGGCAACCTCTCCGGCGGCAACATCCAGCGGCTGGTGCTGGCGCGGGCGTTCGACCGGGAGCCCTCGGTCCTGGTCCTGCAGAACCCGACCCGCGGCCTGGACCTGCGGTCGGCCCGGTTCGTCTACGACCGCGTCAACGAGGCACGCGACCGCGGGTGCGCGGTGGTGCTGATCTCCGAGGACCTCGACGAGCTCAGCCTGCTGGCCGACCGGATGGTGGTCCTCTACTCGGGCCGGATCGTCGGCGAACGCCGGCGCGGCGATTACGACGCATACGCGCTGGGCCGCCTCATGGCCGGCGTCCAGGAGACCGCATGACCAGCCCCGTGCTCACCGAGCCGGACGCCGTCGCACCGGCGGCGCCCAGCCTGCTCGCCCGCCTGTTGCGCGGCCTGCTGCCCTACGTGCTCGCCCTGGCGGCCGCCTTCGCGGTCTCCGGGATCGTCATCGCCGCGCTCGGCTACGACGTCGGCGGGGCCTTCCGGACCATCCTCACGACGTCCTTCCGGACCGGGTTCGGCTTCACCGAGACCCTGACCAAGTGGGTTCCGCTCACGCTGCTGGCCCTCGCCTTCACGATCCCGCTGGCCGTCGGCCGGTTCAACATCGGCGGTGAGGGCCAGCTCCTGGTCGGCGCGACCGCGTCGGCCGGTGTCGGGATCGTCTACGCCGGTCTGCCGGCCGCCGCCCTCCTGCCGCTGGCGATCGTCGCCGGTGTGCTGGCGGGCGCGGTCTGGGCCGGGATCGCGGCGTTCCTCATGGGCCGGTTCGGGGTCAACGAGATCCTCAGCACCGTCCTGCTCAACTTCGTCGCCTTCCAGGTGGTCGACTACGCCGCGACCGAGATCTGGTCCGACCCGGCCGCGGGCGTGGCGGCCACCCAGCGCGTCGGCGCCGGCGCGCTGCTGCCCGACATCGGCGGGCCGCCCGGCGTGCACGCGGGCATCCTGCTCGCCGTGCTCGTCTCGCTGGCGACGATCGTGGTCACCCGGGGCACCCCCGCGGGCTTCGAGCTGCGGGCGGCCGGTACCAACCCGCGCGCGGCGGCGATCAACGGCATCCGGGTGGAGAAGATCGCCGTCGTCGCGCTGATCATCGGCGGCGCGCTGGGCGGCCTGGCCGGCGCCCTCGAGGTCGTCGGTGTGCACGGCCGGGCCATCGAGGGCATGCAGGCCAACTTCCTGCTGCTCGGCATCATCATCGGGCTGATCGCCCGCGGCAGCGCCCTCTGGGTGCCCGTGGTCGCCTTCGGCATCGCGATCCTCGAGGTCGGCGCGAGCTCGATGCAGCGCACCGTCGGCGTCCCGGCCGAGATGGTCCTGATCATCGAGGCCCTGATCCTGATCTTCCTGCTGCTCTCCGACGTGATCGCAGCCCGTCTGGCGAGGAGAGTCGCATGACCGAGTTCACGTCCCTGGCCCAGCTCACGGTGATCGCGATGGTCCCGTACCTGCTGGCGTCTCTGGGCACCATGCTGGGTGGGCTGGCCGGCGTCTTCAGCGTCTCCCAGGAAGGCATCATGCTGCTGGGCGCCTCGGTCGGGTTCCTGATCAGCTTCGCCACGGACAGCAGCACCCTCGGCATCCTGCTCGCCGCGGGGGTGGGCGCCGTCTTCGGCTTCGCGCTCGGGTGGGCGACGACCATCCTGCGACTGGACCAGTTCGTGGTCGGTCTGGCGCTGTTCTTCGCCGCCACCGGGCTGGCCGGGCTCCTCTACCGGGTGGTGATCGGCCAGACCGCGACCACTCCGCGCACCGACACCCTGCCGCGGCTGGAGATCCCGCTGCTCAGCGACATCCCCGTCCTGGGCACGGTCTTCTTCTCGCACAACGCGCTGGTGTACTTCGCCGGGGTGCTCGCCGTGGCGCTCTACTTCTTCCTCTACCGGACCAGGGCCGGGCTCGACCTGCGATCGGTCGGGGAGAACCCGCGGGCGGCCGACAGCCTCGGCATCGCCGTCGTCCGCACCCGGCTGTGGACGACGACGGCCGGCGGCGCCCTCATGGGCATCGCCGGAGCGTTCCTGCCGCTGATCTACACCGGCACCTTCACCGAGGGCATCGTGGGTGGCCGGGGGTGGCTGGCGATCGCGCTCACCTTCTTCGGCGGCTGGCGCCCGCAGTTCATCGTGGCGGGAGCCCTGTTCTTCGCCGCGATGGAGGTGGTCGCCCTGCGCACGGAGATCGCAGGGACCGACATCCCGGGGCAGCTGCTCCTGGTGATCCCCTACGTGGCGACCCTCGTCGTCATGATCTTCGCCTTCCGCTGGGCGCGGGTGCCGCAGTTCCTCGGCCGCAACTACGACCGGGAGAGCCGGACCGGCTGACCGGAGCCGCCGGTACCGAACTCCTGCCGGTGGGGGCGCCGGACTGCCCGCATCCGCCCGACGTCGCGCGGAGGTTCCGAGGACCGGTCCTGCAGAGCCCGGCCGCCGTCGCCAGGCCGGGCACCTGAGCGGCTCAGCCCATCGTCTTCTGGCCGTCCAGGGACTCCCGCAGGATGTCGGCGTGGCCAGCGTGCTGGGCGGTCTCGGCGACGATGTGCAGGAACACCCGCCGCGCCGACCGGGTGGCGCCCGGCGGGAACCACGGCGCCTCCGGCAGGGGGTGCGAGACGTCCAGGTCGGGCAGCGTGCGCACCAGGTCGTCGGTGCGCCGGGCCACCTCGGCGTAGTCGGCGAGCACGCCGGCGAGCGTCTCACCCGGCAGCAGCCGGAAGCCGTCCTGCCAGTCCGCGACGCCGGCCGCGTCGGCCGGCGCGGCCATGGCCTGGGTGCCCTCCACGACGAAGCGGGCCCAGCCGGCCTCGGTCGCGGCCACGTGCTTGACCAGGCCGCCGAGCGTCAGCTCGCTCGCGGTCGTCCGCTGCCGCGCCTGCTCGTCGCTGAGCCCCTGCACGGTGCGGCGCAGGAAGTACCGGTGCGCGGCGAGGGTCTCCAGCAGGTCGGCGCGCTCGGGGCTGAGGGAGCTGTCGGTCATCGGGAGGTTCCTTCCGTCGGGTGGGGCGGTCAGGTGTGACGGTAGGGGCCATCGGTGCCACTTTCCGGCCTCGATCGAGGAGGATCTGCACCCGTGGCCGACACCGGGAACCGCACCCTGCGACTGCTCTCCCTCATGCAGACCCGACGCCAGTGGTCCGGTACCGACCTGTGCGACCGGCTCGGGGTCTCGCTCCGGACCCTGCGGCGGGACGTCGAGCGGCTGCGCGAGATCGGCTACCCGGTGGAGGCGCGCCCGGGTGTCGGCGGCGGGTACCGGCTGGCACCGGGCGCGGTGCTGCCACCGCTGGTGCTCGACGACGACGAGGCCGTCGCGCTGACCGTCGGGCTGCAGGCGGCCGCGCAGACGGCGGTCGCAGGCATGGGGGAGGCGTCGGTGCGGGCCCTCACGAAGGTGGTGCAGGTGCTGCCGGCGCGACTGCGCCGCCGGGCCGAGGCGCTCGACCGCGTGACGACCCGGGGGGCGTGGGGCGGGGGGCCGCTCGTGGACCCGGGGGTGCTGACCACGGTCGCCGAGGCCTGCCGGGACACCGAGCGGCTCGCCTTCGGCTACACCGACGCCGCCGGTGCGCGCACCGAGCGGCTCGTCGAGCCCTCGGCCCTGGTGGCCCTGGGCCGCCGCTGGTACCTCGTCGCCCACGACACCGGGCGGGGGGACTGGCGCAGCTTCCGCCTCGACCGGGTGACCGGGCCCCGGCCGACCGGCGCCCGCTTCGCGCCCCGCCGGCTGCCGGCCGAGAGCCCCGAGGCGTTCGTCCGGGCCGGCACGGACACGCGCACCGGGTCGTTCACCGTCGTGGCCCGGGTGGACGCCCCGGCCGCGGTGGTCCGGCCGCGCATCGGCACCTGGGCGGCGGTCGAGGACGACGGGGACCGGGCCTGCCGGGTCCGCATGGAGACCGACCAGCTGGGCTGGGCCGCCTTCGCGCTCGGCACGGTCGGGACCGGGTTCACCGTCGAGTCGCCCCCGGAGCTGCGGACCCTGCTGGCCGAGTGGGCCCAGCGGTTCGCCCGGGCGGCCGGCTGACGGGGCCGGCGTCGGCTCCTGCGGCGCGCCGGGCGTGCACCCGGCGGGCCATCACGCGGTACCCGGCGATCAGGGCCGCGTTGCCCAGCAGCAGCCAGAGGCCGAGCAGCACCGCTGTCGCCAGTGCCGTCGCCCCGTAGCGGGCGGTGAAGTCGGCGAACTCCAGGTAGACGAGGTAGCCGCCGGTGGTGGCGGCCACCAGCCCGGTGGCGGTGGCGGCGCCGACGACGACGTCGACGACCCGGGCCTCCCAGAGGCGGAACAGCGTGTAGATGAGCCCGATGACCAGGCCCAGGAGCAGCAGCACGCCCAGACCCAGGGTGATCCGCAGGGCCGGACCCGAGCCCAGCAGCCGCGGCACCAGGTAGAGCGAGGCCAGCCCCGAGAACACCACGACGGGGAGCACGGCGATGATCGCCAGCGCCAGCAGCCGCCCCTTCCAGCCGCGGATCCGCCGCTCGGTCTCGGGTGCGACGGCGCTGAACGCCCGGGCCAGGGCGGCGCCGTAGGTGGTCGCCGGCCAGACCGCCGCGACGGCCGCCACGGGCCCGGTCGTCGACGCCACGTCGATCAGGGCGCGCAGCACGTCGGCCACCGGGAGCTGGTCCGGCGCCTGGTCCTCCACCTGGGTCCCGAGGTCCTGCAGCGCGGAGTCGTCGACCACCAGACCGGCGACCCAGAACCCCAGCAGCACCATGGGCGGCAGGGAGACCATCGCGTAGAAGGCCAGGCTCGCGCTGGTGGTGAGGAACTCCGGGCTGCGCAGCCAGGCCACGAACCGCCGGACCCGGCGGGGCACCCGCCGGTAGCCCTTCCCCAGCCGTTCCCGGAGTCGACGGACCCTCTCGCGGGCCTCAACCACAGCTCGGGCCGTCCTCCTCCGGTCGAGCGATCGGCTGCTCCGGCGGCGTCTCGTCGCTGACCTCGGGGCGGTCGGCGCCGGCCGTGCGGCCGAACTGCTGCGTCGCCCACACCGAGCCGTCGGGGGCGCAGAAGAAGCCGATGCCGATGCGGTTCCAGCCGGGGTTGAGCACGTTCACCCGGTGGCCGTCCGAGCGCATCCACCCGACGTGCGCCGTTCCGGCGGACACCGGGCCGGACGCGGTGAAGACGTTCTCCCCGACCCCGGTGAAGCCCTCCAGCTCGTTCCGGCCGAGCACCTCACCCAGGTCCTGGTGCGAGATCCCGCCGGCGCCGGCCATCTCCTCGCTCCACGCCCGCGCCACGGTCGCCAGCCCCTCGTCCCACTCCAGCGGCGGCAGGTCCCGCGCCGCGCGCTCGTCGTTCACCCGGTCGAAGACGTCGCGGGCCATCCGGGCGGCGGGGTCGCCGTCCTCGGCCGACGGCGGCTCGTCGGGTTCGGGTGCGGACGCGGTCCCGGCGCCGGGCGAGGGCGAGGTCTCCACGGCGACGCACCCGGTGGTGGTGAGGAGGACGGCGGCGAGCGCGAGCAGGAGCCGGGCGAGCAGGGATCCGTTGGCGGCCATGCCGGTCTCCTACCCGGCGCGGTCGCCGGACGCGTCGCGGTGCGGGGCTGTCACGGGATCGTTAGCGTCGCCGGCATGGCCGGGAGCAGCGGGCGGGTCGCCCTCGTCACGGGGTCGGAGTCGGGCATCGGGCGGGCGATCGCGCTCGCCCTCGCGGAGCAGGGCTGCGACGTGGGCATCACCTGGTACCGCGACCGGGCGGCCGGCGAGGCGACCGCCGAGCAGGTGCGGGCCCTCGGCCGGCGCGCCGAGGTGCGCCACCTCGACCTCACCCGGCTCCCCGGCGCCGCCGACGTCGTCGACGAGCTGGCCGACGCGCTCGGCGGCGTCGACGTGCTGGTCAACGACGCCGGCACCGGCCACTCGACCCCGCTGCTGGACCTGGAGTTCGCGACCTGGCGCGAGGTGCTGGCCACCGACCTCGACGGCGCGTTCCTGTGCCTCCAGCGCGCCGCCCGACGCATGGTCGCCGCCGGCGAGGGCGGGCGGATCGTCAACATCACCAGCGTGCACGAGCACGCCCCGCGCGTCGGCGCGGCCGGCTACTGCGCCGCCAAGGGCGGGCTGGGCCTGCTCACGAAGGTCGCCGCCCTGGAGCTCGCCGAGCACGGGATCACCGTCAACTCCGTCGCGCCCGGCGAGATCGCCACCCCCATGACCGGTCAGGAGGACGAGGACCCGACCGCACCCGGCCACGAGCGCCCCGGCGTCCCGCTGCGCCGGCCCGGCGACGCCCGGGAGGTCGCCGCGGTGGTCGCCTTCCTGGCCTCGCCGGCGGCCGGCTACGTCACCGGGGCGTCGTGGGCGGTGGACGGCGGGATGCTGCAGATGGGCCCCATGGCCGGGTCCCACCTGGCGGCCGACGACTGGCGCCGCGGCTGACCGCGACCGCGCGCCGGGAACTCAGCTGAGCCGGTCGCGCTTGCGCCGGTAGAGCTGGGCGTCGGCGCGGGCCAGCACGGTCGCGAGCTCCTCTCCCGGCCGGGCCGTGGTGACCCCGGCGGTCCAGGTGAAGGGGTGCGTGCCCGCCAGGGCGACCATCAGCTCCCACGCGGCGGCCTCGTCGGTCGCCGGCAGGCACAGCACGAACTCGTCGCCGCCGTAGCGGCCGAGCAGGTCGGCCCGCCGCAGCCGGCGGCGCCAGCCGGCGGTGAGCTCGCGGAGGAGGTCGTCGCCGGCGCGGTGCCCCTCGCGGTCGTTGACCTCCTTGAAGTCGTCCAGGTCCAGGATCGCGAAGCTCAGCGGTTCACCGGTGCGCGCCGCCCGCGACAGGTGCCCGGACGCCTGCTCCTCCCAGGCGCGGCGGTTGGCCACGCCGGTGAGCGGGTCGGTGCTCGCGGCCCGGCGCAGCTGCCGGGCCAGCCGGCCCTGCACCTCGGTGAGCGCGACCACCGAGACGACGACGGCGACCCACGCCGACAGGAAGTCCGAGGGGGCGGCGGCCCAGGCACCGGCGCTGCCGCAGAGGACCGCGATCGCGCCGTGCACCCGGGCGGCGGGCAGCGGCAGGAAGTGCGCGGCGTACAGGCTCACCGCGATCAGCGCCGGCCCGAGGCCGACCACGCCCACGGCGGTCGCCGAGCGCCACGCGACCACGCCGATGAGCACGGAGAGGAGGGCGACGCCGGCGTGCAGCAGCCACGGCCGCACACGGCCGGCGGTCGACCGCAGCACCGCGCCCGCGGTCAGGCCGAGCCCTCCGAGGGCCCACAGCAGCCCGACGGGTGTGGCGTCGTCCATCGGCGCCGCGGCGCCGAACCAGCAGAGGAGACCGCTGATGCCGTAGACCACCGCCAGCAGGGTCGCGGCCGTCCGTGGTCCGGTGTGCACCCAGTTCCTCCGCGTCCTCCCCCCGAGGTCGACCCCTCCATCCTGCGGGGCGAGCCCGGCTGCGCGCCCGAGGGGGAGGGGGAACGACCCGTCCGGGTGGTGCCGCCACGCCGGTCCGGCGGGGTGCAGCGGGGTGCGGCGGCGTCGCCGGGGCCGTACGGTGCGCCCAGGGGTCCAGCCCGGGACAGGAGAGCGTGTGCAGTCCACCGCCGGTCGTCCGGGTGCCGCGGGCGCCACCGTCGGGGTGGAGGAGGAGTTCCACCTCGTCGACCCCGAGTCGTTCGCGCTGGCCCCGAGGCCGGAGCTCGTCCGCGCCGCCGCGCGGCACGAGTTCGGCGAGCGGGTGCACGCCGAGATCACCACCACCCAGCTGGAGACGGCCACCGGCATCTGCCGCACCCTGGGCGAGCTGCGGAGCGCGCTGGCCGGCACCCGGGCGGAGGCGCAGGCCGCGGCGGGCGGCGCCGGGGCCGCGCTCCTCGCGGCCTCCACGCACCCGTGGGCCGGCTGGCGCGAGCAGGTCATCACCCCGGAGCCGCGGTACGAGGCCATGGTGCGGCGGTGGGCCGGGCTCGCCCAGCGCCAGGACATCTGCGGCTGCCACGTGCACGTCGGCGTCCCCGACCTCGACACGGCGATCGCCGTCCTCGACCGGGCGCGGGTGTACCTGCCGGTGCTGCTGGCGATGACCGGCAGCTCCCCGTTCCACGACGGCGGGGACACCGGCTACGAGAGCTACCGGACGCTGTGGTGGGGCCGCTGGCCGCACACCGGCATCCCCGAGCCGTTGGGGTCCGCGGACCGCTTCCGGGCGGTCGTCGACGGGTTGGTCGCCGCCGGCGTCATCGAGGACGCCTCCCACCTGTACTGGGACCTGCGGCCCTCGGCGCACCTGCCCACCGTGGAGTTCCGGCTGGCCGACGTCTGCACCGACCTCGACGACGCCGTGCTGCACGCCGCGCTCGCCGCCTCGCTGGTCCGCGTCCTCGTCGCCCGTGCGCGGCGCGACGAGCCCTTAGAGCAGCCGCGATCGGAACTGCTGCGCGCGGCGCGCTGGCGGGCCGCGCGGGACGGCCTCTCCGGATCGCTGTTCGACCCGGTCGCCGGGGTGCTGGTCGACCCCCGCGTCGCGGTCGACGGGCTGCTCGCCGAGCTCGCCGACGACCTGGCCGACCGCGGGGAGGAAGGGGAGGTGCGCGACCTGGTTGACCGGCTCTTCGCGCGGGGTACCTCCGCCGACCGGCAACGGTCCGTCTGGCGGCGCACCGGCGACCTCCGGGAGGTGGCCGCCGCCGTCGTGCACGAAGGGAGCCGGCGATGAGAGGTCCAGGGCACGCCCCGATCCGCGAGCTCGCCCGGCCGCTGCGCGCCCCTGCCGACCTCGACCCCCTCCTCGAGCGAGTCGGCGACGCCCGGATCGTGGCCATCGGCGAGGCCAGCCACGGCACCCACGAGTACTACGCGTGGCGGGCGGCGCTGACCCGGCGGCTGGTCGAGGAGCTCGGCTTCGACCTGGTGGCGGTCGAGGGCGACTGGCCCGACTGCTACCGGGTGGACCGCAGCGTGCGGCTGCGGGCCGGCGCCGACGAGGACCCCCGCGATGCCCTCGACGCCTTCGCCCGCTGGCCCACCTGGATGTGGGCCAACGACGACGTCGTCGACTTCTGCCGCTGGCTGCGCGACCACAACGCCGGGCTGCCCGAGGAGCGCCGCGTCGGCTTCTACGGCATCGACGTCTACAGCCTGTGGGACTCGATGCACGCGCTGGTGGACTGGCTCGCCGAGCACGAGCCCGGCCACGTCGACCAGGCCAAGCAGGCGCTGGCCTGCTTCGAGCCCTTCGGCGAGGACGGCGCGGAGTACGCCTTCGCCAGCCGGCTCGCGCCCACGTCCTGCGAGCAGGCCGCCGTCGACCTGCTGCGGGCGCTGTGCGAGCGGCGGGGCGACGCCGAGGCCGCCACCGGGGCCGACGCGCGCTTCGCCGCCGAGCAGAACGCCGCCGTGGTGGTGGGCGCCGAGCGCTACTACCGCGCCATGGTGCGGGGCTCCGCGGAGTCGTGGAACGTCCGCGACGTGCACATGGTCGACACCCTCGACCGGCTCCTGGACCATGCCGGCCCGAAGGCCGTCGTCTGGGAGCACAACACCCACATCGGCGACGCCCGGGCGACCGACATGGCCGCGGCCGGGATGACGAACGTCGGGCAGCTGCTGCGCGAGCGGCACGGCGTCGACGACGTCGTCCTCGTGGGGTTCGGCGGCTACCGCGGCGGCGTGGTCGCGGGGCGGCAGTGGGGCGCGCAGATGGAGCGGATGACGGTTCCCCCGGCCCGGCCCGGCAGCCTGGAGGCCCTGCTGCACGACGCCCTCGGGGAGGACGCGCTCCTCGTCTTCCCGCGCGGGGAGCGGCCGGAGTGGCTGGACCGGCGGCTGGACCACCGGGCCATCGGCGTCGTCTACCGGCCCGAGCGGGAGAAGTGGGGCAACTACGTGCCCACGGTCCTCGGCGAGCGCTACGACGCGTTCCTCCACCTCGACGACACGACGCCGCTGCAGCCGCTGCACCTCGAGCGGGCCGACGAGCACGTGCCGGTCGGGGCGTTCGACGCGTGAGCGGCCCCGCCGCCGCCGCGACCGGCCGCCTGGTCAGCCGCCCGACGGCCACGCCGCCGGGCGAGGCCTGGCCGGCCGGGGTGCACGCGCTGGACCTCGGCGGGGGAGCGGAGGCGCTGCTCGCCGTCCCGCCGGGTGAGCCGGTCCCGCGCCCGCTGCTGGCGTTCTTCCACGGCGCCGGCGGGACCCCGGCGCAGAGCCTCGCCGCGGTGGGCGCGGCCGCCGCCGGGCGCGGCGTCCTCGTCCTCGCGCCGCGCTCGGGCGCGTCCACCTGGGACCTGATCACCGGGCGGCTGGGCCGGGACGTCGCCGTTCTGGACGCCGCCCTCGCGCAGGTGGCCGAGCGGGCGCCGGTCTCCCGCCGCGCGGTCGGCGGGTTCTCCGACGGCGCCTCCTACGCACTCTCCGTCGGCCCTGCCAACGGCGACCTGTTCGACGCCGTCCTCGCCTTCTCCCCGGGCTTCGCGCACCCGCCGGCGCAGGTGGGGGCACCGCGGCTGTGGATCACCCACGGCACCGGTGACCGGGTGCTGCCGGTGGACCGCTGCGGCCGCCGCCTGGCGACGGCGTTCGACGCGTCGGGTTACGAGGTCACCTACGACGAGTTCGACGGCGGGCACGTGGTGCGGCCGGACGGCGTGGTGACGGCGCTGGACTGGTGGCTGGGCACGGCCTGAGCCCGGCTCACATCGAGCGGGTCTCCCCGGCGCGGTCGGCGAAGGCGTCGGCGATCCGCCCGTCGAGGGCCGCGGTGACCTGGTCGCGGTGCAGACGGACGCCGTCGGCGTCCGTCCGGCTCCAGTCCGAGGACAGCTCCCCGGCGACCAGGTCGGCGGCTCGCTCCACCTCGGCGCGCTGCTCGTCGTCCCGGCAGGCGACGGCGACGTCGCGGAGCATCCGCAGCAGGGCGGTGATCAGCGTCGGCTCGCTCCCGCCGAACCGGGCCACCTGGCCGCACGTCAGGTCCAGGTAGTACCGGATGTCCCGGTCGGGGACGATCGCCCGGCCGACGCCGTCGCCGTCGGCGTGCAGGGTCGGTCCGAGGTGCCGGCCGGTGAGCCGGACCAGCAGGTCGCCCATGTGACCGATCGCCGTCGCCGCCGTCACCGGGTCGTTGATGCTGGGGGACATCGCCTTCACGGCGATGTCCTCGAGCTGGCGGAACCCGAACGCGGCGTCCTGGTCGATCGTCCGCTCGTTGTTCAGGACGACGGCCGCCCGGACGACGTCACCCAGGTCCTCGCCCCCGCCCCAGGTCGTCGCGATCGGGC
This sequence comes from Blastococcus sp. SYSU DS0669, assembly GCF_054050895.1. Lineage (NCBI taxonomy): Bacteria > Bacillati > Actinomycetota > Actinomycetes > Geodermatophilales > Geodermatophilaceae > Blastococcus > Blastococcus sp. SYSU DS0669. The sequence goes on from NZ_JBJHAE010000013.1 coordinate 89,330, forward strand.
TCCCCATGGTGATCATGTCGCCGGGACGGACCTCGACGCGGACGACGGCGTCGTGGTCGCGGGCGGCGTCGACCAACGTGTCGGTGTCCACCACCTCGACGAACCCGCTGCGGTCGGCGCTCACCAGCCGCCCCGCGCTGGTCTCCAGGTCCAGCTCGTCCGGGGACCGCTGCCCGTGGCCGGTGTAGGGCCCGTAGAACGTCTCGATCGCCCGCCGCGCGTCGTCGTGGACCCGCGTCATCATGGTGTCGACCCGCAGCATGCGCACCATGTGGCTGATGAAGGCGAGCAGGCCGCCGACGCAGGCGATGCCGAGCAGGGCAGCGACGAGGCACACCAGCGTCGGCACCGGCTGGGAGCTGTTGATGCCGCGCAGCCCGGTGACGGCGAACACGAAGGTGGCGGTCAGCACCGAGAGGACGCGCTTGGTGACCCCGTCGCGGACGAAGTCGCGCAGCAGCCGGGGCGAGAACTGCTGCGAGGCGAGCTGCAGCGCCACGATCGTGATGCTGAAGGTCAGGGTGGCGATGGTGACCGCGGCCGTGGCCACCAGCTGCAGGAGCGTGCCGGCGGCGCTGGTGTCGGCCGGCCAGAGGGCGGCGAGGAACCCGCCGCGGGGTTCCACCATGCCCAGGGCCCACCCGGCGGCCGCGGCCACCACGGCGCTGGCCGCGGGCCACACCCAGAGAGGTGCCTGCGATCGTGCTGCGCTCGCCTGTCCCCGTTGCGTCACGGGGCGCGCCTACCCGTTCCCGGGCCGTTACGCACCGGCGCGAGGACCCGGGCCCCGCGCCGGTGCGGTGGCTCAGGCGGAGTCGCGCTGGGTGACGTCCTCGTCCGAGGGGTCGACGTCCTTGGGGCCGCCGGTCTTGGACACCTCCCAGTTGGGGCCCAGCTGCTCCAGGGCCAGCCGGCCGTAGACCTGCTGCTGCGTGGCCACCCGCTCGGAGCGGCCCCGGCCGAGGAAGCTGACCATCCAGTGCAGCACCGTCGTGATGCGGCTCTTGAACCCGACGATGTACATGAGGTGCACGACCAGCCACAGCACCCAGGCGATGAAGCCGCTGAACTTGAACTTCCCGATGTCGGCGACCGCCGAGAACCGGGAGATGGTGGCCATCGAGCCCTTGTCGAAGTACTCGAACGGCTTCTGCGGCTGCTTGCCGGTGGCCCGCCGCTCGATCGCCTCGGCGGCGTAGCGGCCACCCTGGATGGCGACCTGGGCGACGCCGGGGAGCTTGCCCAGGGCCATCATGTCGCCGACCACGTGGATCTCCGGGTGACCCGGCAGGGTGAGGTCGGGCTGCACCGAGATCCGGCCGGCGCGGTCGACCTCGGCCCCGGTCTGCTCGCCGAGGATCCGGCCCAGCCCGCTGGCCTGCACGCCCGCGGCCCAGATCTTGGTCGCCGCCTGGATGCGGCGGACCTGGCCGTCGGTGTCCTTGACCTCGAGGCCGTCGGCGTCGACGTCGGTGACCATCGCGCCCAGCTGCACCTCGACGCCGATGTCGTTGAGCTGCCGCCGGGCGGCCTCGCCGAGCTTCTCGCCGAACGAGGGCAGCACCGCCGGGGCGGCGTCGAGCAGGATGACCCGCGCGCCCGTCGGGTTGATGTTGCGGAAGTCGCGGCGCAGGGTGCGGCGCGCCAGCTCGGCGATCTGCCCGGCCATCTCGACCCCGGTGGGCCCGGCGCCGACGACCACGAAGGTGAGCAGCCGGTCGACCTCGGCCGGGTCCTTCGCGATCTCGGCGAGCTCGAACGCGCCGAAGATCCGGCCGCGGAGCTCGAGGGCGTCGTCGATGCTCTTCATGCCGGGCGCGAACTCGGCGAACTGGTCGTTGCCGAAGTAGGACTGCCCGGCGCCCGCGGCGACGATCAGCTCGTCGTAGGGGTGGACGAGCTTCCGGCCGAGGATCTCGGAGGTGACCGTGCGGGCGGCGACGTCGATGTCGGTGACCTCGCCGAGGACGACGCGCGCGTTCTTCTGCCGGCGCAGGATCTCACGGGTGGCGGGCGCGATCTCGCCCTCGGAGAGGATGCCGGTGGCCACCTGGTAGAGCAGCGGCTGGAACAGGTGCTGGGCGGTCTTGCCGATCAGCGTGACGTCGACCGGGGCCTTCTTGAGGGCCTGCGCGGCGAAGAGGCCGCCGAAGCCGGAGCCGACGATGACGACGCGAGGCCGGCCACCGGGGGAGTCGATCGGGGCGGACGCCTGCGCTGGTGATGTCGTCATGATGTTTTCATCCTTCCACTTGCCCCCGTGCCGGTCGGGAGCACCCCGGGAGATGCACGTCACAGCGTGTCGACCTCGGTCGGCTCGCGGGTCGACCGCGGTCCCGGTAGACCATCCGGGTGCCGCGATCGGTGTCCGTCGTTCTCGTTCCCGGTCTGGGCCTGGATGAACGTTCCGCGGTCAGGTTGCGCGCGGAAGTTGCGGTCGACGTCGTCGTCCTGCCGGGGATGGGGCGGCGCGCACCGGTGCCGTCGGTCGACGACCTGGCGCGCGGGCTCGTCGAGGCACTGCCCGCGGGGCCCGTGGTCCTGGTCGGGCACTCGCAGAGCTGCCAGGTGGTGGCGGCGGCCGCGCACGACCCCCGGGTGGTGGGCGTCCTGCTGTGCGGGCCGACCACCGACCCGCGGATGCGCCGGTTCCGGGTGCTCGCGGCGCGCTGGGTGCGGACCGCCCTCGCCGAGCCGTGGTGGCAGGTGCCGTTGATCCTCCGGCAGTGGCTGCGCACGGGGCCGCGCGCGATGAGCTCCCTGTGGCGGTCGGCGTCACCCGACGCGATCGAGGGCCGGCTGGCGGGGGTCACGGCGCCGGTGGTCGTGGTGCGCGGGGACCGCGACGCGCTCTGCCCCCACGACTGGGCCGAGCGGGTGGCTGCCGCCGCGCCGCACGGCCGGCTGGTGGAGCTGCCGGGTGCGGCGCACATGACCGTGCAGACCCACCCCGCCGAGCTCGCCGCACTGCTCGGCGCGTTCTGACCGCCGTCGTCCTCGCCGCACGCCCCCACCCCGCCGCGCACCGCGAGGTCGACCCGGTGACGTGCTGGAACGGCCTCCCTGCAGGGGCTCGCCGGGAGCGTGGTGACGTGCTGGAACGGCCTCCCTGCAGGGGCTCGCCGGGAGCGTGGTGACGTGCTGGAACGGCCTCCCTGCAGGGGCTCGCCGGGAGCGTGGTGACGTGCTGGAACGGCCTCCCTGCAGGGACCCACCGCGAGCGCAGCGAGTGGTGGGGGGCAGGGAGGTCCTTCTACTGGCCGTCCGTGCGGCCGCGCACCTCGGCGTAGCGCTCCCGGACGTGGGTGGCCGCCGGGGCGTCGAACTCCCGGAGCCCCGGCTGCGCCCACTCGGGCGGGGTGTCGGCGCCGGAGAGCACCCAGGCGGCCTGCCGGGCGGCGCCGTCGGCGACGTACTCGCCGGGCGGCGGCACGAGGACCGGCCGGCCGAAGATCCCCGGGGCCAGCTGCTGCACGGCCTCGGAACGGGCGGCGCCGCCGATGAGCAGCACCCGCTGCACGTCCACGCCCTGGGCGACGACGGCCTCGATGCCGTCGGCCAGCCCGCAGAGCAACCCCTCGACGGCGGCGCGGGCGAAGTGCGCCGGCGTGGAGGTGCGCAGCGTGAGGCCGTGGACGGCGCCGGTCGCGTCGGGGAGGTTGGGCGTCCGCTCGCCCTCCAGGTAGGGCACGAGCACGAGGCCGTCGGCGCCGGAGGGGGCCGAGAGCGCCAGCTCCGAGAGGGTCGCGTGGTCGACCCCGAGCAGGGCCGTGGCGGCGTCGAGCACCCGGGCGGCGTTGAGCGTGGCCACCAGCGGCAGGTGGTTGCCGGTGGCGTCGGCGAACCCGGCCACGGTGCCGGTCACGTCGGCGACCGCCGTGGGGGTCACCGCCGACACGACGCCGGAGGTGCCGATGGAGACGACGACGTCGCCGGGCCGCGCCGCCAGGCCGAGCGCCGCTGCGGCGTTGTCGCCGGTGCCGGGGCCGAGGACGGCGCGGCCGCCGGCGAGGGTGCCGACGCCCTCGGCGGGGCCGGCGACGCGGGGGACCGCCGGGAGCCGCCCGCGCATGGCCCGCTCGAGCAGGTCGAGGCGGTACTCGCCGGTGCGCGCCGACCAGTAGGCGGTGCCGCTGGCGTCGCCGCGGTCGGTCACCAGCGCGGCGAGGTCGCGGTCGGCCCGCAGCCGCCAGGTCAGCCAGTCGTGGGGCAGGCAGACGGCGGCGGTGCGGTCGGCGTTGCCGGGTTCGGCGTCGGCCAGCCAGCGCAGCTTGGTCGCGGTGAAGGAGGCGACCGGCACCAGCCCGACGGCGTCGGCCCAGGCTCGACGGCCGGCGTCCTCGTCGCCGTCCCCGAGTTCCCGGATGAGCTCGGCGGCGGCGGGGGCCGACCGCACGTCGTTCCACAGCAGCGCGTCCCGGACGACCTCGCCCTGCTCGTCCAGGCAGACCATCCCGTGCTGCTGACCCCCGACGGCGAGGGCGTCGACGTCGTCGAGGCCGCCCGCCTCCGCTGCCGCGGCGCGGAAGGCGCCTTCCCAGGCGCGGGGGTCGACCTCGGTGCCGGCGGGGTGCGACGCCCGCCCGGACCGGACGAGCTCTCCGGTCGCCGCGTCCCGGACCACCACCTTGCAGGCCTGGGTGGAGGTGTCGACTCCTGCGACGAGCGTCATCGGACCTGCTCCCGCCCGGGGGTGGCGGTGAGGTCGGCGGGGGGCTGCGCGGACACGGGCGTCATGGGAACGGGACCTTAGGCCGACCGCCGGGCACGCGCCCGCGGGAGGGCGCCGCGCCGCGCGGGAGCGCTCCGCCTTGACCGCCCGACCGGCGACCCCTAATTTGTTTGCTGATCCGACGAATTTCGGGTCCGACGTCCGGGGAGGTGGGCATGGGGGAGGCGCCGTCGCTGTACGACGGGTCGTCGGAGCGTCGGGCCCCGGCCGACCAGGCCACCGTGCGCCGGACCAACCTCGGGCTGGTCCTGCGCCACCTGCGCGACCACGGGCCGCGCTCCCGGGCCCGCATCGCCCAGGAGACCGGCCTGAACAAGGCGACGGTCTCCAGCCTCGTGGCCGAGCTCTCCGACCGCCGCCTCGTCACCGCCGGCGAGGTCGACCGGGCCGGGTCGGTGGGCCGCCCGGGGCTGACCGTGCACCTCGACGGGGCGTGCGTCTGCGGCATCGGGGTCGAGCTCAACGTCGACTACGCCGCCGTGCTGGTGCTCGACCTCCGCGGCGGGGTGCTGTTCGAGCAGCGGCTGGCGCTCGACCTCCCCGCGCTCGGGGCCGAGCGGACCCTGGACGCCGTCGCCGCGCTGGTGTCCGACGCCGTCGCGGCGGCCGCCGCCACCGGCGCCCGCCCGGCCGGCCTGACGGTCGCGGTCGCGGGCCTGGTCCGGAGCGTCGACGGCGTGGTGACGCTGGCGCCCAACATCGGCTGGCACGACGTCGCGGTGCTGGACGGCCTGCGCGCCCGCCTGGATGCCGACTTCCCGATCCGCGTGGAGAACGACGCCAACCTCTCCGCCATCGCCGAGTGGGCCATGGGCTCGGAGGCGCGCACCCCCGACCTGGTCTACCTGACCGGTGAGGTCGGCGTCGGTGGCGGCGTCATCGTCGCGGGCCGGCTGCTGCGCGGTGCCGGTGGGCTCTCGGGCGAGGTGGGGCACACGTCGCTGGGCGACCCGGACGCCGTCTGCGGCTGCGGTCGGCGCGGCTGCTGGGAGACCGTGGTCGGCATGGCGGCACTCCTGCGCGCGGCCGCCGACCCCGGCGACCCGGTCGGCGACCCGGCTCGTGACCTCGAGGCCCGCCTGTCGGAGGTCGCCGCCCGGGCCGAGGCCGGCGACGCCCGCACGCTCGCCGCGCTCCACCAGGTCGGCACCTCCCTCGGCACCGGCGCCGCCGTCCTGATCAACCTGTTCAACCCGCGGGTGGTCATCCTCGGCGGCTACTTCGCGGTGCTCGGGAAGTGGCTGATGGAGCCGCTCATGGCCGAGCTGGAGGTCCGGGTGCTCGGGCCCGGGGTGGCCGGCGCGCGCGTCGTCCTCTCCACCCTGGGCTTCACCGCCGCCGTGCGCGGCGGCGCGCACGTCGCCCTCGAGTCGGTGTTCGACGACCCGACGCTGGTCCCCGTGCCCTCCTTCGAGCCGGCCGGGGCAGGCGCCCGGTGACCACCCGGCCCGCCCCGGACCGCGGCCGCCTCCTCGACGCCCAGGTCGCCGACCTGGCGACCACCCTCGCCCCCGGCGAGCAGCACACCCCCTCGTCCGCCGACGGCCGCGCGAGCCAGCGCGCGCCGGAGGGCGCCGAGCCGAGCACGACCCACCGATCGACCCGGACGGAGATCCCCGCATGAGCGACTACACCCCCCGCAAGGACGACAGGTTCAGCTTCGGTCTGTGGACCGTCGGCTGGCAGGGCGTCGACGTCTTCGGCGGCGCCGTCCGGCCCCCGCTCGACCCGGTCGAGGCCGTGCACCGGCTCGCCGAGCTCGGCGCGGCCGCCGTCACCTTCCACGACGACGACCTGGTGCCCGACGACGCCACCCGCGAGGCGACCCTCGAGCGCTTCAAGAAGGCGCTGGCCGAGACCGGCGTCGGCGTGGAGATGGCCACCACCAACCTGTTCGGCGCCCCGGTGTTCAAGGACGGCGGCTTCACCGCCAACGACCGCGCCGTCCGCCGGTACGCCCTGGCCAAGGTGCTGCGCAACATCGACCTCGCCGCCGAGCTGGGCGCGAAGACCTACGTGCTGTGGGGCGGCCGGGAGGGTGCGGAGTCCGGCGCGACGAAGGACGTCGCCGCCGCGCTCGACCGGTACAAGGAGGGGCTGGACGTCCTCTGCGCCTACGTGCGCGACAAGGGCTACGACATCCGCTTCGCCCTGGAGCCCAAGCCCAACGAGCCGCGCGGCGACATCCTCCTCCCGACCATCGGCCACGCCATCGCCTTCATCAACGAGCTGGAGGAGCCCTCGCGCGTCGGCCTGAACCCCGAGGTCGGGCACGAGGAGATGGCCGGGCTGAACTTCGCCCAGGGCATCGCCCAGGCGCTGTGGCACGACAAGCTCTTCCACGTCGACCTCAACGGCCAGCACGGCCCCCGCTTCGACCAGGACCTGCGCTTCGGCGCCGGCAACCTGCGCGGTGCGTTCTGGACCGTCGACACACTCCTGGGCTCGGGCACGGGCAAGGCCTACGACGGCTACCTGCACTTCGACTACAAGCCGCCGCGGACCGAGGACATGGACGGGGTCTGGGAGACCGCCCGCGCCTGCATGCGCAACTACCTGGTCCTGCGGGAGAAGGTGCAGGCGTTCCGGGCCGACCCCGAGGTCGCCGAGGCCCTGGAGGCCGCGCGCGTGGGCGAGCTCGCCGTCCCGACCCTGGGCGAGGGGGAGTCGCTCGACGCGCTGCGCAGCGAGGCGCACGACCCCGAGGCCCTCGGCGCCCGCGGTCTGCACTTCGAGCGGCTCGACCAGCTGGCGATGGAGCACCTGCTCGGCGTCCGCTGAGCGCAGCCCCGCGCGGGTGGGTGGGGACGCCCCCACCCACCCGCGCGGGTCAGGCGGGTCGCCGCCGGGCCTCGACGGCGAGCACCGCGAGCACGACGACCGCCGCCGCCTCGATCCAGAAGGACTCCCACCACAGCGGTGCCGCGGTGGTCTCGACGAAGCCGAACAGGCCGACGGTCGTCGACAGCAGGAGGCCCGCGAGGGTGCCGAGCGCGGTCAGTGCTCCCAGCGCCGCGGCCAGCCACAGCAGCCGGCGGGGGGTGACGAGCACCAGCAGGGCGAGGCCGAACCCCGCGATCGCGTTGAGCAGGAACAGCGGGCCGATGACGTCGATGGTCCGGTAGCCGTCCAGCCACAGGTCCAGGTGCAGCCAGCCCATCGCGACGAGCAGTGCGCCGCCGATGAGACGCAGCGGCCAGATGAGCGCCCCGGACCGGTCGCGGGTAGGGGTCGTCTTCACGCGACCTCCACGCTGACCTCCATGCCCATCGCCCGGTGGTTGCCCACGGAGCAGTAGAAGACGTAGCTGCCCGGCTCGAGCTCCACCGTGAGGGTCTCCGACTGCCCGGGCTGCAGCACCTGGGTTCCGGTGACGTCCTCGCCGTCGCGCTCGACGATGAAGTCGTGGCTGGCGTCGCCCTCGTTCGAGACGGCGAACTCGTAGGTGCCGGCCGAGAAGCTGTCCTCGTCCAACTCGATCGCGAAGTCGATCAGCTGGGCCTCGACGGTCTCCGTCTCCTGCTCACCGGCCGGCGCGGAGGAGGCGGTGGACGCCGAGGTCTCGGCCGCGCTGGGCGTCGTCGACTCGGTGGTGACCTCGGCCGGGGCGTCGGCCACGGCCTCGGTGTCGCCGTCGTCGGAGCCGCAGCCGGCCACGACCAGGGCGAGGCCCGTGATCGCGACGGCCAGGCGATGGGCCGCTGGACGCTTGTTCCAGGAACGCACGGGACCTCCTCCGGACCGGCCACCGGACGGCGACCATCGTGGGATCGAGATCCTGCGGCCGGGCGCCCCGCGGCGGAAGTGCTTCCGGCGCGCCGCTCAGCGGGGCGTCGCGCCGTCGGCGGGTGTGACCTTCTGCTCACACCAGGTGACGACCGTGCTGAGCACCTCAGGGTCCACGGGACCGCGCAGCTCCCGCCGGTACGCGGTCAGCGAGGCGCGACCGGGCTGGCGGCGCAACGTGTGCGTGAGGTCGGGGACCAGCCGGGTCTCGACCCGCCCGCCCACCGTCGCCGCGATCACCGCCAGGTCCTCCGGGCGCACCTGCAGGTCCTTGGTGCCGGTGACCGCGAGCACGGGAACGTGGAGCCGGCGCAGGTCCTCACGCGGGTCGTGGGCCAGGAACTCGCGGTGCCAGCGGGCGTTGACCCGGGCGCCGCCGATCCGGGCGACGTCGGTGGTCGTGGCCCGGATCCGCTCGTGGTTGGCGATCACCTTCGTCTCCAGGTCGGTGCGCAGCAGCCGGAGCAGGGCGCGCACCGGCCGCGGCAGCGTGGGGCCGAGCTGCCGGGCCTGCCACCGGAGCAGCTCCTCGCCGGGCGTCGCGCTCATCGCGAGGAGCACCAGCCCGGCCACCGGGGCGCCGCGCGCGGCGAGCGAGGCCGCGAGGAGCGCGCCCTCGCTGTGCCCGGCCAGCAGCACCCGCGCGGGATCGACCTCCGGCCGACCGCGCAGGTGGTCGAGGGCCGCGCCGAGGTCGTCGACGTTGTCGTGCAGGCCGGCGGCCCGCCAGTCACCGGGGCTGCCGCCGACCCCGCGCTTGTCGTAGCGCAGCGAGGCGATCCCGGCCCCGGCCAGCGCGTGCGCCAGCTGGCGGGCGACGTCGAAGCGGGCGCGGCGGTGGTTCGAGTCGCGGTCCAGCGGGCCCGAGCCGGACGCCAGGAGCACGGCGGGGACGGGCAGCGGGGCGTCGGGGAGCGCGAGGGCGCCGGCGAGCGGGCTCGGACCGGGCACCTCGACCGGGACGTCGCGCACGTCAGCGGACCGGCCGGAGCGAGGCGGCCACGGCGGCGGCGTCGTCGGCGCCGACGAGCAGCGTGCCGTAGCGCTGGCCCTCGAGGCGGACCCGCACGGCCGGCTGCCCGCGCCGCACGCAGACCAGCGTGCGTTCGCCGGGGCGCCGCCAGGTCCCGACCTTCCGGACGCCGGGGAGGGCCAGGCCGGGGGCGCGCAGACCGCGGGTCGCGGGGAGGGCGTCCGCGACGACCTCGACGGAGCGGATCGCCGAGCGCGGCACGTCGACGTCCCGCAGGAGGCCGGCGATCTTCTCCCTGCGGGTGAGGCGGACGGACAGGGTGGAGGGCGTCAGTTGCAGCGTGGCCATGCCAGTCACTATTCTCAAGTCTGAGACTGTTGTCAATCATGAGAACGGTGACGCGTGAACTCGGTCGACCTACTGCTCCACCCGGTGCGGCTGCGTGTCGTGCAGGCGTTCCTCGGCGACCGCACGCTGACCACCGGGGAGCTGCGGTCGGCGCTGCCCGACGTCCCGGTCGCGTCGCTGTACCGGCATGTCGGCGTCCTGGCCGACGCCGGGGTGCTGGCGGTCGTGGGGGAGCGGAAGGTCCGGGGCGCCGCCGAGCGCAGCTACCGGCTCGTGCTCGAGGCGGCGGACGTGCCGGCCGAGGAGCTCGCCGCCATGACCGCCGAGGACCACCGGCGCGCGTTCACCGCCTTCGTCGCCTCGTTGCTCGCCGACTTCGACCGCTACCTCGACCGCGGGGAGCCCGACCTGGCCCGGGACGGCGTCGGCTACCGCCAGGTCGGGCTGTGGCTCACCGACGCGGAGTTCGGCGAGCTCCTGGCCGACCTGCGCGCGGTGCTGCGGGAGCGGCTGGCCAACCGGCCCGGCGACGGGCGCCGGCGCCGGCTGGTCGGCCTGGTGAACCTGCCGGGGGAGGAGCCCCCGGGGTCGGTCAGCCGTTGAGGCGCTTGCGGGCCTTCGCCGCCCGCTTGTTCGCCTTGTCCAGCGTCTTCGCGGCCTTGCGCACCCGCCGGGGTTCGCGGTCGACGGTGCCGCGCACCAGCAGGCCGATGCCGATGCCGAGGAGCCAGCTGTCCTTGGCGATCGCCAGCCCCTGCTCGGTGGGGGCCAGGCTGCCCTCCTTCCGCATGCCCGGCGTCTTCAGGTAGAGGCCGAGCAGCCCGCCGGAGAAGGCGGTGAGCGCGGCCCCGGCGACGGCCGTCGGCACGAAGGGGGTGAGCAGCGCGGCGCCGATGGCGATCTCCGCCGTCGACAGCGCCTTCGCGAACTGCTGCGGCGCCACGCTGCCCAGGAACGGGTAGGTGCCGGCGGCGAAGCCGTGCATGCCGGCCGCGGTCTCCTCGTCGGCGCCGCGCTTGCCGAGGCCGCTGTTGAGGATGAAGGCGCCGGCGGAGATGCGGGGCGCGATCTCGGACAGGGTGATGGGCAGGCCCATGGGTGTGCACCTCTCGGGTCGGGGGCTGGTCCAGTGCTCAACGAGCGTGCCCCGTGCGCCGGTCGTCAACCGTGCCGCCGTCCCCCCATCGGTCCACGTCACCCGGAACGGCGCCGCGGGCGTGCCACTATGGCGGCGTGGCGTCCACTTCTGCCTCGGCCGGCGTGCTGCTGCGTCACGTGCGCACCGGCCGCGCGCGCAGCCGCGCGGACCTCGTGGCCCTCACCGGCGCGTCGCGGAACACGATCAGCGCGCGCGTCGACCAGTTGATCGCGGCGAACCTCCTGGAGGAGGGCGGCCGGGGCTGGAGCACCGGTGGCCGTCCGCCGACGCTGCTGCAGTTCAACAGCCGGGCGGGGTGCGTCCTCGCCGTCGACCTGGGGGTCACCAGCGTCGACGTCGCCGTCACCGACCTGTCGGCGCAGATCCTGGGCACCGTGGGGCACCCGATCGACATCGCCGACGGGCCGGGCCCGGTGCTCGCCGAGGTCGACCGGCTGGCCCAGAAGGTGCTCGCCGACGTGGGGCTGACCCCGCGTGACGTCTGCGCCGTCGGCGTCGGCGTGCCCGGGCCGGTGGAGTTCTCGACCGGCCGGCCGTCGCACCCGCCGATCATGCCGGGCTGGCACGACCACCCCATCCCGAGCGCCTTCGGCCGCTACGAGTGCCCCGTCTACGTGGACAACGACGTCAACGTGATGGCGCTGGGCGAGATCGGGGTCGCCGGCTCCTCGCAGGACCTGCTCGTCGTCAAGGTCGGCACCGGCATCGGCTGCGGCGTGATCGTCGACGGCCGCGTCTACCGCGGAGCGCAGGGCAGCGCCGGGGACATCGGGCACATCCACGTGGCCCAGCCCGACGGGCGCACCGTCGTCTGCCGGTGCGGGCAGGAGAACTGCCTCGAGGCGATCGCCGGGGGCGGTGCGCTGCTGCGCGACGCGGTCGCGGCGGGCCTGCCGGTGGAGACGGTCCGCGAGGTCGTGCGGCTGGCCGCCGAGGGCAACGGGGTCGCGCTGGAGCTGGTGCGGGGCGCCGGGCGCACGATCGGCACGGTGCTCGCCTCGCTGGTCAACTTCTTCAACCCGCACCGCATCGTCATGACCGGCGGGGTGGCGCAGGCCGGCGTCCCGCTGCTCGCAGGGATCCGCGAGGCCGTCTACCGGCGCGCGATGCCGCTGGCCGCCCGGACCCTGGAGATCACCGTGAGCGAGGCGCCCGACCTCTCCGGCCGGGTGGGAGCCGCGCTCATGGCCATCGAGGAGTTCCTCGACGAGGACTCCGTCGGCGCCCTCGCCAGGTAGCGCCCGGTCGGGCCGGGCGGGGCCCGGAGCGCTCCGCGCGGGCGCGACGCAACGGGCTCCGCGGCGGCCGGGACGGTACCTGGCCGCGGTGCGGTCCGGAGGACCGCGACGTCTCGGTCGCGGTGTCGGCAGGGAGGTCGACGAAGTCATCGCCGGTCTCGGTTCGGTAACCGCGGCCCAGCAGCCTTGACCCCGTGTGACACCCCCCATATGTTGTCGCCTCAACGGACTAATGGTCAGTGCTGAGCAAAAGTCTTCCGGAGGTGGCGACGTGGCCGGTGCACCGGGTGCACGGGGCAGGGACGGCGCGGGGGCGCCCCTGCTGGAGATGCACGGCATCGTCAAGACCTTCCCGGGCGTGCGGGCGCTCGACGGCGTGGACCTCGACGTGCGCGCCGGTGAGGTGCACTGCCTGCTCGGGCAGAACGGCGCGGGCAAGTCGACGCTGATCAAGGTCCTCGCCGGGGCGCACCAGCCCGACGGCGGCCGGATCGAGTGGCGGGGCGAGCCCGTCGCGCTGACCAACCCGCAGGCGGCGATGAAGCACGGGATCGCCACCATCTACCAGGAGCTCGACCTGGTCGCCGGCCTCACCGTGGCCGACAACATCTTCCTCGGGCGGGAGCTCTCGCGGTTCGGCCTGGCCCGCCCGGCACCGGCGAACGAGGCCGCCGGCACGCTGCTGGCCCGCCTCGGGCACCCGGAGATCAGCCCGACCGCCGAGGTCGGCTCGCTGCCCGCGGCCGCGCAGCAGATGGTCAGCATCGCCCGGGCGCTCTCGCAGGACGCGAAGCTCATCGTGATGGACGAGCCCTCGGCCGTCCTCGACAACGAAGAGGTCCAGCACCTGTTCGAGGTCATCCGCGACCTGACCCGCGACGGTGTCGCGGTCGTGTACATCTCCCACCGGCTCGAGGAGATCCGCGAGGTGGGCGACCGGATCACCGTGCTCAAGGACGGGCGCACCGTCGCCACCGGGCTGCCGGTGCGGGACACCTCCACCCGCCAGGTGATCGAGCTGATGACCGGCCGGGACATCGAGTACGTCTTCCCCGACCGCCGGCCGGTCGCCGCCGCCGAACCGCTGCTCTCGGTCCGCGACCTCGGCCTGCGCGGCACCTTCCACGGCGTGTCCTTCGACGTCCGGCCCGGCGAGGTCGTCGGGCTGGCGGGCCTCGTCGGCTCGGGGCGCTCGGAGATCCTCGAGACCATCTACGGCGCGCGCCGGGCCACCAGCGGCACCGTCTCGGTCGCGGGGAAGCCACTGCGGCCGGGTCGCGTCTCCGCCGCGGTGTCGGCCGGGGTGGGGCTCGCCCCCGAGGAGCGCAAGAGCCAGGCGCTGCTGCTCGGCGACGCCGTCTACCGCAACATCAGCATCGCCAGCCTGGCCCGCTTCGCCCGCGGGGGCTTCCTCTCCGGCAGCAGCGAGAAGGACGCCGCCCGGGAGCAGGTGCAGGCCCTCGACGTCCGCCCGGCCGACGTCAACCGCGAGGTGCGGACGCTCTCGGGCGGCAACCAGCAGAAGGTCGTGCTCGCCCGCTGGCTGCTGCGCGACTGCCGGGTGCTGCTCCTGGACGAGCCCACCCGCGGGGTCGACGTCGGGGCCCGCTCGGAGATCTACGCGCTGATCCGCGAGCTGGCCGACCGCGGGGTCGCCGTCGTCGTCGTCTCCAGCGAGATCCCGGAGGTCCTGGGCCTCGCCGACCGGGTGCTGGTGATCTCCGACGGAGCGGTCGTCGCCGAGCAACCGGCCGACGCGCTGGACGAGCACGCCGTGCTCGACCTCGTCATGGAGGGAACGGTCGGCCCGCGCCCACGCGGCAACCGGCAGCAGGCCACCGCACAGCCGCACGAAGGGGACGTGGCATGACCGGCAGCACCGCGACGACCGGGGGAGCGGGCGCGCCCGCGCCCTCCAAGGACCGCGCACCCGAGGGCACCAACGGCAAGCGTCCCGGTCTCATGGCCGGGTCGGCGGGGCCGCTGCTCGGCCTCGTCGTGGCCCTGGCCCTGCTCTGCGTCGTCGGCGCGGTGACCGCGCCGGAGCGGTTCGTGGACATCGACAACGTCCTGACCATCCTGCGGCTGGCCGCGGTCGTCGGCGTGGTCAGCATCGGCATGACCTTCGTGATCATCGGCGGCGGCATCGACCTCTCGGTCGGTGCGCTGGTCGCCCTCTCGTCGGTGTGGGCGACCACGCTGGCGACCCAGGCCATGGCCGAGGACTTCCACTGGATCGTCATGGTGTTCACGGCGATCGCGGTGGGCGCCGGGGCGGGGCTGGTGAACGGGATCGTCATCGCCTACGGGCGCCTGGTGGCCTTCATCGCCACCCTGGCCATGCTCGCCGCGGCGCGCGGGCTGGCCGAGATCATCGCCAACCGCCGGACCCAGATCGTGCAGAACGACGGCTTCCTCGACTTCTTCGGCGGCGACGTCCTGGGCGTCCCGATGCTGGTGATCATCTGGGCGCTGGTGTCGATCGGCGGCTGGATCCTGCTCAACCGCACCACGTTCGGCCGGCACACCTTCGCCGTCGGCGGCAACGCCGAGGCCGCGCGGCTCGCCGGGATCCGGGTGCAGTGGCACACCCTCAAGCTCTACGTGCTCTCCGGCATCACCTGCGGCATCGCCGCCGTGATGCTCATGGCCCGGACGACGACCGGCAGCTCGACCCACGGCACGCTGCTGGAGCTCGAGGTGATCGCCGCCGTCGTGATCGGCGGCACCCTGCTCACCGGTGGGCGCGGCACGATCGTCGGCACCGTCCTGGGCGTGCTGATCTTCGTCACGCTCGGCAACATCTTCACGCTCAACAACCTCTCCAGCTCGGTCCAGGCGGTCGCGCGCGGCGTGATCATCGTGGTCGCCGTCCTGCTCCAGATGCGGCTCGCCGAGGGCCGCGGGGGCGGCTCGGGCTGGCTGCACCGCCTGCGTTCCGGCCGGGGCGAGTCGTCCTCCGGCGGACCGGTCGCCGGGGGTTCCCCGGCGGGCGCGGTGGCCGGCGGCACGAGCGTGCCCGGCGCCCCCGGCGGGGACCGGCCCGGCGCCGGCCCCACCCCCTGACCGAACCACCCGTCCCACCCACCGCACCTGCCGGCGACCCGCCGGAGAAGCACCCCGAGGAGAGAACATGTCCGCAGCGAGGCAGCGCCCCTACCGTCGCCTGATGTCCACCGCGGTCGCCCTGGCCGGTGCCGGCGTGCTCGTCGCCGGCTGCACCAGCAACGAGCCGGAGACCCCCGCGTCGGGGGGTGGCGGCGGCGGGAACGCGGTCGCCAGCTCGAACGACGAGGTCGGCGAGACCGTCCGGATCGGCTTCTCGGCACCGGCCGCCGACCACGGCTGGATGGCGGGCATCACCGAGGCCGCCCGCGCCGAGGCCGAGAACTACGAGGACGTCGACCTGATCGTCGCCGAGGGCACCAACGACGTCAGCACGCAGATCAGCCAGGTCGAGACCTTCATCAACGAGGGCGTCGACGCGATCGTGCTGCTGCCCTTCGACGGCGCCGCGATGACCCCGGTCGCGCTGCAGGCGATGGAGGCCGGCATCCCGGTGATCAACGTGGACCGCGAGTTCAACAGCCCGTTCGCCGCCCGCGCCACCATCCTGGGCGACAACTACGGCATGGGCGTCTCCGCCGGCACCTACATCTGCGAGCAGGTGGGCGACAACCCCGACGCCGTCGTCGCCGAGATCGCCGGCATCGACTCGCTGCCCCTGACCCAGGACCGCAGCCAGGGCTTCGCCGACGCGCTCGCCGACTGCGGCCTCGACGTCGACAACCGCGTCGCGGCCGACTTCACCGTCGAGGGCGGCGAGGAGGCCGCGGCCAACCTGCTGCAGGCCGCGCCGCAGATCGACGCCCTGTGGAACCACGACGACGACCAGGGCGTCGGCGTCCTGGCCGCGATCGAGAACGCCGGCCGCGACGAGTTCGTGATGGTCGGCGGCGCCGGGTCGGCGAACGCCATGCGCGAGATCCAGGAGGGCGACTCCGTCCTCCAGGCGACCGTCATCTACCCGCACACCCAGGCCGCTGACGGCATCGCGCTCGCCCGCCTGGTCGCGCAGGGCAAGTCGCTGTCCGACCTGGTCTCGCCCGAGGTCCCGCGGGAGATCGTGCTCAACGCCCCCGTCGTCACCGCCGAGAACGTCGAGGACTACATCGACCGCGCGTTCGAGTCCTGATCCGTCCACGGTGCGGCAGGGGAGCGTTCGCGCTCCCCTGCCGCGCCACCCCCGCTCCGGAGTTGCAGATGACCCCCACCCTCGGCATCGGGCTGATCGGCTACGCGTTCATGGGCGCGGCCCATTCGCACGCCTGGCGCACCGCCCCCCACTTCTTCGACCTCCCGCTGCGCCCGGAGCTGACCGTGCTGGCCGGCCGGGACCCCGCCAAGGTCGCCGAGGC
>NZ_JBJHAE010000014.1:0-102994 GCF_054050895.1 Blastococcus sp. SYSU DS0669
CTGCCGCGGCCCCCCCCCCCGCGAGCCCGCGGAGCGGGTGGGGTGCCCGTCCCGCCCGCCGCCGGGCCCCCCGGGGCCCCCCCCGCCGGGTCCGTACCACCCGGCACCGTTCCCGCCGGGGGCCCACCCGCCGTTCCCGGCGGGTGCGTGGGCCCCCCACCCGCCGGCGCCACCGGCCGGGTGGGCCCTCCCGCCGGGCACGCCGCCGCACGACGAGCCGACGTCGTTCCTGCGGGCGATGCGCTCGCGCGACTGGGCCTGGTGGCGGCCGTTGCTGGGGCTGCTCCTGCTCGGGGTGGTCTTCCTCGTGGCCGGGGCGCTGCTCGGCGTCCTCGGCATCCTGACCGGGATCAGCCCCGACCTGACCCTCATCGAGCTCACCGACCCCGGCACCCTGCTGGTCACCAACGCGACCCTGGTCGTGGGCATCCCGGTGGTGTGGCTGGCCTGGGCCGTGGCGCACGGCATGGGCACGGGCTGGTCGTCGTCGGTGCTGGCCCGGTTCCGGTGGCGGCTGCTGCCCCGCCTGACCGTGCTGGCACTGGCCTCGATCGGCGTCGTCATCGGGCTGTCGGTGCTCGTGGGCGTGACCGTGGGCGGCGCAGAGGTGACCGGGCCGGTCCCGTCGTGGGGCTGGCTGCTGGTGGTGGTCCTG
The DNA here is from genome assembly GCF_054050895.1 of Blastococcus sp. SYSU DS0669. Lineage (NCBI taxonomy): Bacteria > Bacillati > Actinomycetota > Actinomycetes > Geodermatophilales > Geodermatophilaceae > Blastococcus > Blastococcus sp. SYSU DS0669. The sequence goes on from NZ_JBJHAE010000014.1 coordinate 656, forward strand.
TTCACCACACCGCTGCAGTCGGCGGCGGAGGAGTACCTCTTCCGCGGCTACCTCAGCCAGGCGGTCGCCGGCTGGATCAGCGCCCCCCGCACGGGCGCGGTGGTCGCCGCGGTGGTGACCGGCGCGCTCTTCTCCCTCGCCCACCTGCCGCCGGACCTCGCCACCTTCCTCGACCGCTTCGCCTTCGCCCTCGCCGCCTCGGCCGTGGTGTGGTTGACCGGCGGCATCGAGGCGGCCGTGGTGATGCACGCGGTCAACAACGTGGTGCTGTTCGTGCTGGTCGCCCTGCTGGGGGACGCGGTGACCACGGACGTGGTGCCGGCGGGGCTCGTCCCGGTGTCGCTCGCCCTGACCGTCGCCGGCTTCGGCGGTTTCGTCCTGCTCGTCGCCCGCTGGCGGCGGCGGGCGCAGCCCGAGCTGCGCACGCCCGCCCTGGACCTGCGGCACCCGCCCGCGGTCTCCGTCCCGGCCCGCTGATCCGCCGACCGGGGGGTGGTGCGACCCGCCTCCGCGGCGTCGGGTACAGTTCTTCCCGGCGCCGCGAGGTGCTACCCATGGGGTATGGGGTAATTGGCAGCCCGACGGTTTCTGGTTCCGTTAGTCTAGGTTCGAGTCCTGGTACCCCAGCGAGGAAGCCTGGTTCCTCTTGCAGTACCGCACCACAGCACGGCCCCGTCGTCTAGCGGCCCAGGACGCCGCCCTCTCACGGCGGTAGCGAGGGTTCGAATCCCTTCGGGGCTACGCGACCGAGAGCCCCCGACCACCCGGTCGGGGGCTCTCGCCGTTCCAGGGGCGGCCTCGAGGGGCTGGTGGGCGCGCCGACACGTGCTCGAACGCGGTACGACCGAGGCGTCAGCGTGCGGAGCGGGAGATCGCCGCCGCGGCGTCCAGCACCGCGCCGACGACCTCCGGGCTGGGCCGGCGGCCCAGCCGCTCCACCGGGCCGGAGATGGAGACGGCGCCGAGCACCGACCCGCCGCCGTCGCGGACGGGCGCGGACAGGGAGGCGACGCCGGCCTCCCGCTCGGCCACGCTGTGGGCCCAGCCGCGGCGGCGGACGTCGAGCAGCGTGCGCGCGGTGAAGCTGGCCGAGGGCAGCAGCCGGGTCACCTCGTCGGCGGGCATGAAGGCCAGCAGCGCGTGGGCGGCCGACCCCGCCGTCATGGGCAGGCGCGCACCGACCGGGACGGTGTCCCGCAGGCCGCTGGTGCGCTCCGCCGCGGCGACGCACACGCGGGTCGCGCCGTCGCGCACGTAGAACTGGGCGCTCTCGCCGGTGACGTCCCGCAGGGTGACCAGGTGGCGGGAGGCGATCTCGCCGATGTCGGCCGTCCCGCGCCCGAGTTCGGCCAGCGCCGGGCCGGGCGCCCAGCTGCCGCTCTCGGTGCGCCGGACGAGGCGGTGCCCCTCCAGCGCGACGGCCAGCCGGTGGGCGGTCGCCCGGGGTAGACCGGTGCGCGCGACCAGCTCCGCGAGGGTGGCCGGCTCGTGCGCCACGGCGTGCAGGATCGACACCGCTTTGTCCAGAACCGCGACCGGGTTAGGCTGTCCCACACAGCAATACTCGCATCCCGCAGAGTGAGACAGTCAACTCGGGATCGACCAGTCACCCGAAGGGGACGCGCCCGTGCCGAAGACCCTGGCCGAGAAGGTCTACGACGCCCATGTCGTGCGCAGCACGTCGGGGGAGCCCGACCTGCTCTACATCGACCTCCACCTCGTGCACGAGGTGACCAGCCCGCAGGCCTTCGACGGTCTCCGGGCGGCCGGGCGCACGGTGCGGCGGCCCGACCTGACGATGGCGACCGAGGACCACAACGTCCCGACCCTGGACATCCTGAAGCCCATCGCCGACCCGGTCAGCCGGGCGCAGGTCGACGCGCTGCGCCGCAACGCTGCCGAGTTCGGCATCCGGCTGGCGCCCATGGGCGACCGCGACCAGGGGATCGTGCACGTCATCGGCCCGCAGCTGGGGCTGACCCAGCCCGGCATGACCATCGTCTGCGGCGACAGCCACACCTCCACGCACGGCGCGTTCGGTGCGCTGGCCTTCGGCATCGGCACCAGCGAGGTCGAGCACGTGCTGGCCACCCAGACGCTGCCGCAGTACCGCCCGAAGCAGATGGCGGTCACCGTGGACGGCGAGCTGGCACCCGGCGTCTCGGCGAAGGACGTCATCCTGGCCGTCATCGCGCAGATCGGCACCAACGGCGCCGCCGGCCACGTCATCGAGTACCGCGGCAGCGCCATCGAGGCGCTGTCGATGGAGGCCCGCATGACGATCTGCAACATGTCGATCGAGGCCGGCGCCCGCGCCGGGCTGATCGCCCCCGACCGGACCACCCTCGACTTCCTGCAGGGGCGGCCGCACGCGCCCCAGGGCGCGGACTGGGACGCCGCGGTGGAGTACTGGTCGACGCTGCGCACCGACGAGGGCGCGGTGTTCGACAGCGAGGTCGTCCTGGACGCCTCGACGCTGACGCCGTTCGTCACCTGGGGCACCAACCCCGGCCAGGGGCTGCCGATCAGCGAGCGCGTCCCCGACCCGGCGGAGATGGCCGACGAGGGGGAGCGGCGGGCCGCCGAGCAGGCGCTGGCCTACATGGGGCTGACCCCGGGCACCCCGCTCACCGAGATCGAGGTCGACACCGTCTTCCTCGGCTCCTGCACCAACGGCCGGATCGAGGACCTCCGCGTCGCCGCCGAGATGCTGCGCGGCAAGAAGATCGACCCGAACACGCGGATGCTCGTCGTCCCCGGCTCGGTCGGCGTGAAGAACCAGGCCGAGGCCGAGGGGCTCGACCGGGTCTTCGTCGACGCGGGGGCGGAGTGGCGCGGCGCCGGCTGCTCGATGTGCCTGGGCATGAACCCCGACCAGCTCAAGCCGGGTGAGCGCTCCGCCTCGACGAGCAACCGCAACTTCCAGGGCCGGCAGGGCAAGGGAGGGCGCACCCACCTGGTCTCGCCGTCCGTGGCCGCCGCCACCGCGCTCACCGGCCGCCTCACCGCCCCCGCCGACCTGATCGGAGCCTGACCCCGTGGACGCCTTCACCACCCACACCGGCACCGTCGCACCGCTGCGCCGCAGTGCCGTCGACACCGACCAGATCATCCCGGCGGAGTACCTCAAGCGGATCACCCGCACCGGGTTCGAGGACGGGCTCTTCGTCGCCTGGCGCACCAACGAGCCGGACTTCGTGCTCAACAAGCCCGAGTACGCCGACGCCTCGATCCTCGTCGCCGGCCCCGACTTCGGCACCGGCTCCTCCCGCGAGCACGCCGTCTGGGCGCTGCTGGACGGCGGTTTCCGCGTGGTGATGAGCTCGCGCTTCGCCGACATCTTCAAGAACAACTCGACCAAGGCCGGCCTGCTCACCGTCGTGCTGCCGCAGGAGCAGGTGGAGGCGCTGTGGGCGGCCGCCGAGGCCGACCCCACCACCCAGGTGACCGTGGACCTGCAGGCCAAGCAGATCACCTACGGCGACACCGCGGTGCCGTTCGAGGCCGACGACTACACCCGCTGGCGGCTGCTGGAAGGGCTCGACGACGTCGGCCTCACCGAGCGGCACCTGGACGACGTCGAGGCCTACGAGGTGCGGCGCCCCGCCTGGTTGCCCAAGGCGCTGCCCGCGCTGCCGGCTTAACGGGGCGCGTCGGGGTCGGGCTCGAGGTCGCGGTAGTAGTCGGCCACCAGCGCGCCCGGCCGGCCGCCGAGGGCCCACACGCTGCCCTTGGCGGCCGGCGGCGCGAGGCCGGGGACGCCGTGCCCGTGCACCCCGAGCGCCTGCAGCAGCGACGGGATGGCCCCGCCCTGGCTGCACAGCACCGTCACCCCGGCCTCGGGGGCGTCCGAGAGCAGCCGCTCGAGCGCGCTGAGGGCGGCCTGCGGGTCCTCCGCGAAGCACTCCTCCCCGAACTCGGGCCGGTCGTGCACCCGGAGCCCCACCTGCTCGGCCAGGGGTGCCACCGTCGCGCGGCAGCGCAGCGGCGGTGCCGCGGCCACCGCGCGGGGGGAGAACAGCGGTAGCGCCTCGGCCAGCCGCCGCGCCTGGCGTTCCCCCTTGGCGTCCAGCGGCCGCAGGTCGTCGGGGCCGTCGAAGTCCTGCCTGCTCCCCGCGCGGCCGTGGCGCACCAGCAGCACGCCCACCTCGCGTGGGACGTCGGTGCGGGCGGCGTCGGCGACCACCAGCCGGTCGTGCTCGTGGGTGACCTGCGCGGCGGCGGCGTCGGGGGAGAGCCAGCGCAGCTCGTCGACCTCGTCGTTGGCCGTGAACTCGCCACCGGCGCAGCGCATCAGCCAGTAGTCGACGCGCTTGGGGGCGCCGTCGACGGCGTAGCGGGTGGTCGGGGCGCGGCGCCCGGCCACCACGGCGAGCCCGGTCTCCTCGACCACCTCCCGGCAGGCCGCCTGCAGGGGGTGCTCGCCGGCGTCGAGCTTGCCCTTGGGCAGCGACCAGTCGTCGTAGCGCGGGCGGTGCACCACGGCGACCTCGATCCCGCCGTCCGCGGCCGGTCGCCAGAGCACCCCGCCCGCGGCGACGACGGTGCGGGGCTCAGCCGGCGAGCTCATGGACCCGCCGCATCAGCACCGCCTGGTGGTCCCGGCCCTCGAGCCGCTCCCAGCTGCCGTCGCTGCGCAGCTCCCAGCAGCGCACCCCGGGCCCCATCGCCGGCTCCAGGGCCTCCTGGAGCTGCGCCCGGGCCGCCTCGTCGCAGACCCGCAGCAGCACCTCCACGCGGCGGTCGAGGTTGCGGTGCATGAGGTCGGAGCTGCCGATCCACCACTCGGGGTCCCCGCCGTTGTGGAACGACATGACGCGGGAGTGCTCCAGGAAGCGGCCGACGATCGAGCGCACCCGGATGGTCTCCGAGAGGCCGGGCACCCCGGGCCGCAGCGCGCAGATGCCGCGGACGAAGAGCTCGACCGGGACGCCGGCGCGCGAGGCCTCGTAGAGCGCGTCGATGATCCGCTCGTCGACGATCGAGTTCGCCTTCATGCGGATGCCCGAGGGGCCGCCCTCGGCGGCGTGCCGGGCCTCGCGGCGGATCTTCTCGATCAGGCCGTTGCGGATGCCGTGCGGTGCCACCATGAGCGTGCGGTAGTTGGTCTGCCGCGAATACCCGGTGAGCACGTTGAACAGGTCGGTGAGGTCCGCGCCCACCCGCGGGTCGGCGGTCAGGATGCCCAGGTCCTCGTAGATGCGGGCGGTCTTCGGGTTGTAGTTGCCCGTGCCGATGTGGCAGTAGCGCCGGATGACGCCCTGCTCGCGGCGGACGACCAGCGCCGTCTTGCAGTGGGTCTTGAGCCCCACCAGCCCGTAGACCACGTGGCAGCCGGCGCGCTCCAGCGAGCGGGCCCAGCTGATGTTGGCCTCCTCGTCGAAGCGGGCCTTGATCTCCACGAGGACGACGACCTGCTTGCCCGCCTCGGCCGCCTCGATGAGCGCGGTCACGATGGGCGAGTCACCGGAGGTGCGGTACAGCGTCTGCTTGATGGCGAGCACGTTCGGGTCGGCCGCGGCCTGCTCGATGAAGCGCTGCACGCTCGTGGCGAACGAGTGGTAGGGGTGGTGCACCAGCACGTCGCCCTCGCGGAGGGTGGCGAAGACGCTCTTGGGCGTCTCGCCCTCGGAGAGCCGCGGGTGCGTGGCGGGGACGAACGGGTCGTCCTTGAGCTCCGGGCGGTCCAGGTCGTAGAGCGCCATGAGCGAGGCGAGGTCCAGCAGCCCCGGCACGTGGACGACGTCGTCGGGGGAGACCTCCAGCTCCGAGATGAGCACCTCGAGGATCCGCGGATCCATCGGCTCGGCCACCTCGAGGCGGACGGCGGGGCCGAAGCGGCGCCGGGCCAGCTCGCGCTCCAGGGCCTGCAGCAGGTCCTCGTCGCGGTCCTCCTCCACCTCGAGGTCGGCGTTGCGCGTGACCCGGAAGAAGTGGTGGTCGATCACCTCCAGTCCCGGGAACAGCTGGGCGAGGTGGGCGGCGATGAGGTCCTCGAGCGGCAGGAAGGTGGCCGTGGAGTCCGCCGACTCGACCGGCACGAACCGCGGCACGTTGTTGGGCACCTTCAGCCGGGCGAACCGCGGGGCGCCGGTGTCGGGATCGCGCACCGACACCGCCAGGTTCAGCGAGAGCCCGCTGATGTAGGGGAAGGGGTGCGCCGGGTCGACCGCGAGCGGGGTGAGCACGGGGAACACCTGGTCGCGGAAGTAGTCGCGCAGCCGGCGGGTGTCCTGGTCGGCGAGGTCCTCCCAGTGCACGAGCCGGATGCCCGCCTCCTCCAGCCGCGGCAGCACGTCCTTGTTGAAGACGTCGGAGTGGCGCTGCACCAGTTCCTGGGTGCGACCGGTGACCAGTTCGAGCTGCTCCCGGATGGTCAGCCCGTCGGGGGAGCGCACGGTGAGACCGGTGTTCTGCCGGCGCTTCAGGCCGGCGATGCGGACCATGTAGAACTCGTCGAGGTTGGTGGCGAAGATGGCGAGGAACTTGACCCGCTCCAGCAGCGGCAGGGACTCGTCCTCGGCGAGCTCCAGCACGCGCGCGTTGAAGTCGAGCCAGGACAGTTCCCGGTTCAGGTAGCGGTCGGCGGGCAGGGCATCGGTCCGGGGAGCGCTCTCTGGGGCCACGTCCTCATCGTGCCGTACCCACCCGGCTCGCGAGCACCGGTGAGGCCCGCACGAGCCCGCTCGTGCGCGGGCCGGCGCCGAGCTCCAGCGCGGCCCGGAGGTCGGCGGGGACGTCCACGTCGCGCTGCAGGCCGGGCCACGCGCCGGGCAGCCGGACCGCGCCATCGGCCTCGTGGGCGTGCGCGGAGCCGCGGCCGAACCGCGGGCGCAGCGGGGCCCCGGCGGCGGTCAGCAGGGTGGTGCCCGTCCCCTGGGCGTCGGCCACGAAGCACCGGGGTGCCGCCGCCGCGGCGGCCAGCGCGGCGTCGAGCTCCCCGGGGCGCAAGGCCGGGAGGTCGGAGGAGAGCGCGGCCACCTGCGCGCTTCCGGCCCACCGGGCCCCGTGCTCGAGGGCGGGGTTGAGGCCGCGGTCGGGCTCGTCGGGGACGACGTCGGCGCCGAGGTCGCGCACCAGCTCCGCGGAAGCCGCCTCGTCGGTGACGACGACGACAGAGCCCACCCGCGGGCAGGCCAGCGCCGCGGCGACCGTGTCGGCGAGCAGGGCGAGGACCAGGGCGCCGTGGTCACCGCCGGGGCCGGCGGTGAGCGGCCGCAGCCGGGTCTTGGCCGCCGCGAGCCGCTTCGCCGGGACGACGACCGACCATGTGGACACGGCCCCACAATGTCAGCACGCGGTCGCTCGGCGGCCCGCCGGACCGGGACCCGGTGGTCCGGGCCGGGTGGGACGGGTCGATCATGGGCGGGCTCACACCAGAGGGAGGCGGGTCGGTGACGGAAGAGGCGTCCCCTCATGGCACGACCCCGTCCGGGCACGCGCGTGGCCGGCCGGAGAGCCGGTGGCGCACCCGCGGGCGGATCTCGTTCCACCTCTGGCTGTGCATCCTGGTGATCTACCCGGTCTCCTCCCTGATGTTCCGGCTGCGCTACCACCACATCGAGCGCATCCCCGTGCGCGGGCCGGTCCTGCTCGTGGTCAACCACGTCTCGGTGCTCGACCCGCTGGCCTGCGCCCGCCTGGTGTTCGACCGTGGGCGCATCCCGCACTTCCTGGCCAAGGAGGCGGTCTTCAAGGGGCCGGCGGGCACGATCCTGCGGGCCGCGGGGCAGATCCCGGTGGCCCGGTACTCGTCGGCCGCCCGGGGTTCGCTGGACGCGGCGCGCGCCGACCTGCAGGCCGGCAGCATCGTGGTGATCTACCCCGAGGGGTCGGTGACGCGGGACCCCGCGTGGTGGCCCATGCAGGCGCGCACGGGCGCGGCGCACCTGGCGCTCACCACCGACGCCGTCGTGGTCCCGGTGGCGCAGTGGGGACCGCAGCGGGTGCACGACTACCACGCCAGGAAGCTGCACCTGCGGCTGCGCACGCCCGCCGACTACCTGGTCGGCGAGCCGATCGACCTCTCGGCCCTGCGCGCCGAGGTCCGGGCCGGCCGGCCGCTGGACGCCCCACTGCTGCGGGAGACGACCGACCTGATGATGACGAGGGTTCGCCACCAGCTCGCCGAGCTCCGGGGGGAACCGGCCCCGGCCGCCGTCCACCCCGGTCCGGGGCGCTCGCGCCCCGGCGGCGCCGCGGGGAGCGCCGCGTGACGCGCGCGGCGGTGCTCGGTGCGGGTTCCTGGGGCACCACGTTCGCCAAGGTGCTCACCGACGCCGGGTGCGAGGTCCGGCTGCACGCGCGGCGGCCCGAGCTGGTGCGGGCCATCTGCGACCACCGGGAGAACCCCGACTACCTGCCGGGCGTGCGCCTGCCCGACCGGCTGCGGGCGACCGTCGACCCGGCCGAGGCGCTCGACGGCGCCGAGGTCGTCGTGCTGGCGGTGCCCTCGCAGTCGCTGCGCGACAACCTCACGTCCTGGTCCGGCCTGCTGCCGCCGGACGCCACGCTGCTGTCGCTCATGAAGGGCATCGAGCTCGGCAGCACCATGCGCATGAGCGAGGTGATCTGCGAGATCACCGGCTCCGGGGCGGGGAGGGTCGCGGCGCTGTCCGGCCCCAACCTGGCCCGGGAGATCGCCGAGGAACAGCCGGCGGCCACGGTCATCGCGTGCTCGGACCCGGACCGGGCCGCGGTCCTGCAGGCGGCCTGCCACACCCCCTACTTCCGGCCCTACACGAACCCGGACGTCGTCGGCTGCGAGCTGGGCGGAGCGGTCAAGAACGTCATCGCGCTGGCCGCCGGCATCGCCGAGGGGCTCGGCTTCGGCGACAACACCCGCGCCTCGCTGATCACCCGCGGGCTGGCCGAGACGGCGCGGCTGGGGCTCGCACTGGGCGCCGAGCTCACCACGTTCGCGGGACTGGCGGGGCTGGGCGACCTGGTGGCGACCTGCAGCTCGCCGCTGTCGCGCAACCGCACCTTCGGCGAGAAGCTCGGCCGGGGCATGAGCGTCGAGGAGGTGCAGGCGAGCACCCGGCAGACCGCCGAGGGCGTGAAGAGCTGCCGCTCCGTGCTCGACCTCGCCCGCGCGCACGGCATCGACGTCCCGATCACCGAGGCCGTCGTCCGGGTGTGCCACGAGGGCGAGGCGCCGGCGCAGATGGTGCGGGAGATCATGTCGCGGGAGGCGAAGCCCGAATGAGCAGCGAGCTGGGCGGTCACGGGGACGGGACGCGGTCGGTCCGGGCGGGGGAGGACCCGGCGGTCCCGGGCGCGCCGCTGCGGCCCTCGCCGGTCTTCGCCGCACCCTTCCACCTCGGGGACCGGCCGCCGCGCGCCGGCGGGGCCGACGCGTACGCGCGGACCGAGCAGCCGACGCTCCGGCACTTCGAGGACGCCGTCGGGGAGCTCGACGGCGGCCGCTGCCTCTCCTTCGCCACCGGGATGGCGGCGCTCACCGCCGCGGTGCTGTCCTGCGTCGGCAGCGGTGACCGCGTCGTCCTGCCGTCGGACGGCTACTACACGACCCGCCTGCTGGCCGCCGAGGAGCTGGCCCGGTTCGGCGTCGAGGTGCGGTACGTGCCGACGCCGGAGATCGAGCGGGTGGCCGCCGAAGGGGGTCTGGCCGGGGCCCGCATGGTCCTGCTGGAGACGCCGAGCAACCCGCAGCTCGACGTCTGCGACATCGCCGCGGTCGCGGCAGCCGCGCACGCGGCCGGTGCGCTGGTCGCCGTCGACAACACCACCGCCACCCCGCTGGGCCAGCGCCCCCTGGCGCTCGGTGCCGACCTCACCGTCGGCAGCGACACCAAGGCGCTCACCGGGCACAGCGACGTCCTCCTCGGGCACGTGACCGTGGCCGACGACGCCCTGCACGCGGCGGTGAAGGGCTTCCGCGACCGCACCGGCAGCACGCCGGGGCCCTTCGAGGCGTGGCTCGGACACCGCTCGATGAGCACCCTGGACCTGCGGCTGGCCCGCCAGGCGGAGAACGCGGCCGCGGTCGCCGAGCTCCTCGCGGGGCACCCGGCCGTGACCGGTCTGCGCTGGCCGTGGCGGCCGGAGGACCCGTCGTTCGCCCTCGCCTCCCGGCAGATGCTGCGCCCCAATGGCGTCGTCTCCGCCGAGCTGCCCGACGAGGCCGCCGTCGCCCGGCTGCTGGGCGCCAGCCGGCTGTGGGCGGCGGCGACCAGCTTCGGCGGGGTGCACAGCACCATCGACCGGCGGGCCCAGTGGGGCGGGGACGCCGTCCCGGAGGGCTTCGTGCGGCTCTCCTGCGGCATCGAGGACACCGCGGACCTGGTCGCCGACCTATCCCGCGCGCTCGACGCCCTCGGCTGACGCGGACCGGCGGCGGGTGCCGGCCACCGTGAGCCAGATGCTCACGCCGAAGTAGTAGGCGAGGTAGACCATGCTCACCGCGACGACCAGCGGGTGGGGATCGGGGTACTGGACGATCAGGACGGCGAAGGCGACCAGCCAGACCGCCGCCAGCCCCAGGTTCACCCCCCGCAGCAGCTTGGTGCGCGACGGGTAGACGTACTTGACCGGCACGAACACCAGGACGGTCAGGACGGCGAGCGCGATGCCGACGCCGGTCGGGCCGACGTCCAGGACGATCGCGTAGAAGGCCACCACGTTCCAGTAGCTCGGGAAGCCGAGGAAGTAGTGGTCCTCGGTCTTCGCGTCCACCCGGCAGAACTGGTAGCAGGAGGCGAGCAGCGGCAGCGCGGCCAAGACCCAGCCGAGCGCGCCGCCGGGCAGCCGGTCGGTCGTCCAGAGCAGCACGATCGGCGCGAAGACGTAGGTCAGGTAGTCGACGATGTCGTCCATCCGGGCGCCGTCGAACCAGGGGATCGTCTCCTTGACCCGGAACCTCCGGGCCAGCATCCCGTCGGTGCCGTCGATGAACAGCGTCGCGAGGATGAGCCACAGGGCCGTCTCCACGGCGCCGTCGAAGGCCGCGAGGACGATGAGCAGGCCGAGCACCGAGCCGCTGGCGGTGTACAGGTGCACCGCCGCGCCGGCCAGGCGCAGTCCTGGGGAGTGCCGGGGCTCGTCGGTGGTGCGCGCGGCCCCGGGTGCGGTCTGGTGAGCTGGGTCGTCGGGCACGGCGACGAGGCTGCCACACCACGCCCGGCCCGGCGGACCGACGCGTGCACCGACGTCGCGGCGGGGGCGGCGTCGGGGCCTCGGTTAGGGTCGCGTCGATGAGCGGACAGCAGGGCAGGGTGCGTGTGGCCGTCGTCTTCGGCGGGCGGAGCGAGGAGCACGCCATCTCCTGCATCTCCGCCGGCAGCGTCATGGCCGCGCTGGACCCGGAGCGCTACGAGGTGGTCCCGGTCGGCATCGCGAAGGACGGGCGCTGGGTGCTGCCCGACCCCGGCCAGCGGCTGGCGCTCACCGACGGCGCGCTGCCCGAGGTCACCGGGGGGACGGCGGTCTCCCTCGTCGGCGACCCCGAGGCCCGCGGACTGGCCGTCCTCCAGCCCGGCGCCGCGGTCGGTCGGGCGCTCACCGAGGTCGACGTCGTCTTCCCCGTCCTGCACGGGGCCTTCGGCGAGGACGGCACCGTCCAGGGCCTGCTGGAGATGACCGGGCTGCCGTACGTGGGCTCGGGGGTGTTCGCCAGCGCCGCCTCCATGGACAAGGAGTTCACCAAGAAGCTCCTCGCCGCGGCGGGCCTGCCCCAGGGTGACCACGTCGTCCTGCGCGACGAGCACGGCGCGGTCTGCGCGGACCCCGTCCTGCTCTCCGAGGCACAGCGCGAGCGACTCGGCCTGCCGGTCTTCGTGAAGCCCGCGCGCGCCGGCTCGAGCATCGGCATCAGCAAGGTCACCGACTGGGCGCAGTTCCCGGCGGCGGTCGCGGCGGCCGCCGCGGTGGACCCGAAGGTGATCGTCGAGGCCGCCGTCCCCGGCCGCGAGATCGAGTGCGGCGTGCTCGCCGCGCGCGGCTCGGGCCTGCCCGAGGCGAGCCTGCCCGCCGAGATCCGGCTGCGGCCGGGGGTGGACTGGTACGACTTCGCCGCGAAGTACCTCGACGACGCCGCGGAGTTCGACATCCCGGCCGACCTCACCGCCGAGCAGCTCGCCGCCGTCCAGGACACCGCGCGCCGCGCCTACCTGGCGCTGGACTGCCGCGGGCTGGCCCGCGTCGACTTCTTCCTCGGCACCGGCCCCGACGGCGCGGACCGCCTGGTGATCAACGAGGTCAACACCATGCCCGGGTTCACGCCGATCTCGATGTTCGCCCGCATGTGGGGCGCCACCGGGGTCGACTTCGGCGAGCTGGTGGACCGCCTGGTGAGCGGGGCGCTCGCCGGCGGCGCGCGGCCGGGCCGGTGAGGGCCGGGCGGCCGGGCCGTGGCGGAGGCGCCACCGGTCACCGGATCGCCCCGGGCCTCCTCCTGGCCGCCGTGCTCCTCGCTGCCTGCGGGCGCGCGGTCGACGGCGTCGCCACCGCCGCCCCGGCCTCCGACCGACCCTCCGCACCGGCGGAGCTGGAGGAGCTCCTCGTCGAGGAGGTGCCCTCCGGGCTGCCGCGACTCCCCGACGACGAGCTCGAGCCGCCGGCCGGGGAGAAGCGGCTCGAGGACGTCGCCGCCTACGCGCCGGACCCGGAGCGCGAGATGGCGGTGCTCGCCGACTACGGCTACCGGTACGGGTGGGAGCGCTTCTGGGGGCGGGAGTCCGGCCCCATGACCGGCCTGTTCGTCGACCAGTTCGAGCAGCGGGCCGGCGCCGGCGCCTACGCCGAGGCCCTGGCCCGCAACGACGCCGACCTCTACGGCGGCGTCCTCAGCGTGGACCCGCCCGAGCTGCCGGCGAACTGCCGCCTGCTGACCGTGGAGACCCCCGTGCCGGACGCCGGGCTGACCGACCCGGCGGCGTTCGCGTGGTGCTGGCACGGCGTGTTCAGCGTGTCGGTGACGTCCGTGGCCGGGTCGGTCCCCGAGGCGGTGCGGGAGGTCGGCGCCGTCCTCGAGGAGCAGCTGGCGCTGCTGCCGCCGGCGTGAGCAGGCGCGGGCGCTCAGGGACCGGGCACGGGCTCCTGGTAGGGGAGGGCCTCGGCCAGCGGCACGGTGAGCGCCGTGACGGGGGCGCTGTCGACGCCGGGGGGCAGCCGCACCTCGACGTAGACGGGGCGGTCCACCGCCGTCCACACCGTCGCCTCGGGGTCGCTGGTGTCGACGTGCCACTGCACGCCGTTGATCTGGATGGCGGACGCCCCGACGGTCCACCCGGCCGGCCGCTCGACGCCGCAGGTCAGCACCACGGGCGGCTCGCCCCAGGCGTAGACGTTGGCGCGTTCGGAGCGCACCCGGCGCGAGGGCTCGCCGGCCAGCTCCAGCGGCAGGTTGCTCATCAGCGCGGTGCAGGACTCCTCGGCCTCGGGGCCGAGTTCCGGGCTGTCGAGTTCGAGCGTCGGGAGGTCCTCGGGGCGGACCGGCGTGACCCCGTCGACGGCGGCCGGGCCTTCGGACTCCGGCGGGATCTCGCCGCCGCGCAGGTTGACCAGCACGACGAGCGCGATCACCACCGGGAGGGTGACCGCCGTGATCAGGATCGCGGCCCGGCGGAGCGGGTCCACGGGGGGAGCGCTCAGATGTTGACGACCGGGCAGGTCAGCGTCCGGGTGATGCCGTCGACCGACTGCACCCGGGCGACCACGAGCCGGCCGAGCTCGTCGACGGTGTCGGCCTCGGCGCGCACGATCACGTCGTACGGGCCGGTGACGTCCTCGGCCTTCGTGACGCCGCTGATCTCGCTGATCGTCTTGGCGACCTGGGCCGCCTTGCCGACTTCGGTCTGGATGAGGATGTAGGCGTGGACCACGGGAGATCCTTCCTCCGGCAACAGTGCCGAGACGTCGTCCCCGCCGGTTGGCGGACTCGTCGGCAACCTACCGCAGCGACTGGAGAGCATCGATGAGCCGACCCCGCCCCCTGGTCCCGCGCGGCGATCCGGCCGACACCGTGCGGGTCGTCGGCGAGTTCGGCGTCATCGCCCGGGTGCTGGCCCGGTCTGGCACCGCGGCGGCCGCCGAGGTCGGACCCGGCGACGACGCCGCCGTCGTGCGCACCCCGGACCGCCGGGTCGTGGCCACCACCGACGTGCTGGTGGAGGGCCGGCACTTCCGGCGGGACTGGTCCTCGGCCGAGGACATCGGGCACAAGGCGGCCGCGGCCAACCTGGCCGACGTCGCGGCGATGGGCGCCCGGACGACGGCGCTCGTGGTGGGGCTGGCCTGCCCGCCGGAGACGCCCACCAGCTGGCTGGAGGGGGTCGCCACGGGGCTGGCCGACGAGTGCGCACCGCAGGGGGCCGCCGTCGTCGGCGGGGACACCGTGGCGGCCGCCCCCGGCAGCACCGCCGTCGTCCTGTCGGTGACCGCCCTGGGCGACCTCGGTGGGCGGGCGCCGGTGCTGCGCTCGGGCGCCCGGCCCGGGGACGTCGTCGCGCTGGCCGGGCGGCTGGGGTGGTCGGCGGCCGGGCTGGCGGTGCTGCGCCGCGGGTTCAGCAGCCCGCTGGCGGTGGTGTCGGCGCACCGGCGCCCCACGCCGCCGTACGCGGCCGGGCAGGTGGCGGCCGATGCGGGCGCCACCGCGATGTGCGACGTGAGCGACGGCCTGCTCGCCGACGCCGGGCACATCGCGGAGGCCAGCGGGGTCGTCCTCGACCTGGACCGCGCGGCGTTGGTGCGGGCGTGCCTGGAGCCGGTGGGCCCGCTCCAGCAGGTCGGCTCGGCGCTGGGGGTGGACCCGATGGCGTGGGTGCTCACCGGTGGGGAGGACCACGCCCTGCTGGCCACGTTCCCGCGGAAGGTGGCGCTGCCCGCGGGGTGGACGCCGATCGGGGTGGTGCGGCCGGGGAAGCGCGGGCCGGACGTGCGGGTGGACGGGGTCACGGCCGCCGACGTGCTGGCCGCCGTGGGAGCGGAGAGGGCGGGGCATGCGCACTTCGGCTGAGCGGGAGCTTCGGGACGGCGCGGCGGTGCGCCTGCGGCCGCTGCCCTACGAGGACCCCCTGGCGCAGCTCCTGGTGGAACAGGTGCAGCAGGAGTACGTGACGCGGTACGGCGGCCGCGACGAGGCAGTCGTCGACCCGGGGGAGTTCCGCCCGCCGGCCGGGCTGTTCCTGGTCGCCGAGGTGGCGGGGGAGCCGGCCGGGTGCGGCGCGTGGCGGGCCTACCCGCCGGGTGGTGCGGAGATCAAGCGGGTCTACGTCGCGCCGGGGTTCCGCCGGCGGGGGCTGGCCCAGGTGCTGATGGCGGAGCTGGAGGCCTCGGCTGCCCGTGCCGGGCACCGCACCGTGGTCCTCAACACCGGGCAGCGGCAGCCGGAGGCGGTCGCGCTGTACCGGGAGCTCGGCTATGCGCCGGTCCCCGGCTACGGGGTGTACGCCTGCTCGCCGGAGGCCGTCTTCCTCGGCAAGGAGCTGCCCGTGCACGCGGAGGAGCCGACATGGGCGTCGTGACGATCTCGGCGCCCTACGGCGCCGCGGGGGCGGAGGTGGCGCCCGCGGTCGCCGCGCGGCTCGGGCTGCCGTTCCACGACCGCGCGATCCCCGCCCAGGTGGCCGGGCGGCTGGGGGTACCGCTCGAGGAGGCCGAGGCCAACGACGAGACGGTGGTGCGCGGGCTGTGGCGGCTCGTCGCGTCGCTGGGCACCATGCCCGACCCGGTGGGCGGGGTGGTGCCGGGGGCGCCGCTGCCCGACACACGGGCCTACCGCGACCAGACCGAGCGGATCCTGGCCGAGATCGCGGCCGGCGACGGCGGCGTGGTGCTCGGCCGGGCCGCGATGGTCGTGCTGGCCGACCGCGCCGACGCGCTGCACGTCCGGCTGGACGGGCCGCGGGAGCGGCGGCTGGCCGCGGCGGTGGCCCGGTCGTGGCGGCCCCGCGAGGAGGTGGCCCGGGAGATGGCGGCCAACGACCGCGCGCGCGAGGCCTACGTCCGGCACTTCTACCGCCGCGACCCGGCCGATCCCCGCCTCTACCACCTGGTGGTGGACGCGACCGCGTTCCCGGTGGAGACCGTCGTGGACCTCGTGGTGACCGCCGCGCGCGGGCGGGGCATCGGGGGCTGAGGCGCGCACGCGAGGAGCCCCGGAGGTCGGTGACCTCCGGGGCTCCTCGATGTCTCGCGCCCCCTCAGGGGGCCTGCGTCACGCGCGGGCAACCTTGCCGGCGCGGATGCACGACGTGCACGCGTTGATCCGGCGACGGTTGCCGGGGGCGATCAGCGCCCGCACGGACTGGATGTTCGGGTTCCAACGGCGCGGCGTGCGGCGGTGCGAGTGCGACACCGACATACCGAAACCGGGGCCCTTGCCACACACATCGCACACGGCAGCCACGGTGGATCACTCCCAGAAGAATCGTTCACAGACGGCGGGGCAAGGCAGCACCCGCATCAAGACCGTCCAGCAGTCTAACCGCTCTCCGCGGCGGATGCCGCAGCCCCCTCCCGGCGGGGCCCGCGCAGACGGTCCCGGGGCTCGCGGAGCCGGGCGGTGTCGGTGCCGGTGGGTAGCCTGCTCCCGTGCTGACGGCGCTGGACGACGCCGCGGTCGGTCAGTGGTGCCGCGCCGCGGTCGAGGCGCTGTCCGACTTCCGGGGGCGGCTCGACGACCTCAACGTCTTCCCCGTGCCCGACGGGGACACCGGCACCAACCTCCTGCACACCGCCGAGGGCGCGCAGGCCGCGCTGGACGAGGCGGCGCCCGGCGAGTCGACGTGGGCCGTCGTGGCCCGCGGCGCGGTGCTCTCCGCCCGTGGCAACTCCGGCACCATCCTGGCGCAGCTGCTGCGCGGGCTGGCCGACCAGCTCGCAGACCAGCCCCCGGCCGACGGCCCGGTCCTCGCCGCCGCGCTGCGCAAGGCCGCCGAGAGCGCCTACACCGCCGTCGCCGACCCCGAGGAGGGCACCTTCCTCACGGTGGCCCGGGCCGCCGGGGAGGCCGCCGTGGCCGCCGTCGACGCGGGTCGCACGGCGCTCGCCGACGTCGTCGGGGCCGCGGCCGACGGCGCCCACCGCGCCCTGGAGGGCACCCCCGACCAGCTGGCCGCGCTGCGCGAGGCCGGCGTCGTCGACGCCGGCGGCGCCGGGCTGTCCCTCGTCCTGGACTCCCTCGTGCGCACGGTCACCGGCATCCAGCCGGTGCGGCCGGCCCTGGCCCGCCGCACGCACGGCCCGCACGACCACCTCCACACGCCGCACCAGCCGCCGCCAGGGCCGGGCAGCGAGGTGCAGTACCTCCTCGCCGACGCCGACGAGGGGTCGGTCGCCCGCCTCCACGAGCGGCTGGCCGAGCTCGGCGACAGCCTCGTCATCGTGGGCGTCGACACCCCGACCGGCCGGGAGTGGAACGTCCACGTGCACGTCTCCGACGTCGGCGCCGCCATCGAGGCGGGCATCGAGGCGGGCCGCCCGCACCGCATCACGGTCAGCCCGCTCGCGCCGGTGCCCCCGGCGGCGCCGGTGCACGGCGTGCGGGCGGTCGTCGCGGCGGTGCACAGCGACGGGCTGGCCGAGCTCTTCCGCGCCGAGGGGGTCCGCGTCGTCGTCTGCGACGCCGGCGGGATCACCGAGGACGAGGTCTACGACCAGATCGTCGCGGCCGCTGCCCAGGAGGTGGTGGTCCTCCCGAACGACGCCGGCCTGCACGCCGTCGCCTCCCTGGCGGCCGAGCGGGCGCGGGAGGCCGGCCGGGAGGTCGCCGTGGTGCCCACCCGCTCGCCGGTGCAGGGGCTGGCCGCGGTGGCCGTCGCCGATCCGCAGCGGCGCTTCGGCGACGACGTCATCGCCATGGCCGAGGCCGCCGCCGCGACCCGGTGGGCCGAGCTCTCCGTCGCCGACCAGGAGGCGCTCACCTCCGCGGGTCGCTGCCACCCCGGTGACGTGCTCGGCTCCGCGGAGGGCGACGTCGTCGTCATCGGCGCCGAGCTCGCCGCCGTCGCCTGCGACCTGCTGGACCGGCTGCTCTCCGCGGGCGGGGAGATGGCCACCCTGGTCGTCGGCCCCGACGAGGTGCTCGGCGACGCGGTCTGCGCCCACCTCTCGTCGGCGCACCCGACCGTCGAGGTGGTGCGCTACGGCGGCGGTCCCGGCTCGCTGCCCCTGCAGATCGGGGTCGAGTGAGGTGGCGGTGACGCTGGAGACCCCGCTGGCGAAGGTGCTCGGGCCGAAGACCGCCACCGGGATGGCCGAGCAGCTGGGCCTGCACACGGTGCGCCACCTGCTGCGCCACTACCCGCGCCGCTACGCCCGGCGCGGCGAGATGGCCCGGCTCGACGACCTGCAGCCCGGCGACCGGGTGACGGTGCTCGCCCAGGTGAAGACGGTCAGCACCCGGCCGATGCGGCAGCGCCGCGGCACCCTCACCGAGGTCACCGTGGGCGACGGCGCCAGCACCATGAAGCTGGTCTTCTTCAGCCACCGGCACGCCCGCCTCGCGCCCGGGGTGTGGGGCATGTTCGCCGGCACCGTCGGCACCTACCAGGGCAAGCTGCAGTTCACCCACCCCGACATGCACCTGCTCAGCGGCGACGATGACGACGACGACTGGGCTCGCGAGCTCGTGCCGATCTACCCGGCGAGCAAGGATGTCTCGAGCTGGGTGATCCAGAAGTCGGTCAAGCTGCTGCTCGGCGGGGCGGGCAACCTCGCCGACCTGGTCACCGACCCGCTTCCCGACGAGATCCGCGCCCGGCACGGCCTGCTGTCGCTGCCGGCGGCGCTGCTCGACATCCACCGCCCGACCACCAGCCAGGACGTCGAGCGCGCCGAGCACCGGCTGAAGTGGGACGAGGCGCTCACCCTGCAGCTCACCCTCGCCGCCCGGCGCCGGGCCGCCGCGCTGGAGCCGGGCACCGCCCGTCCTCCCAAGGCCGGCGGGCTGCTCGACGCCGTCGACGCCGCCCTGCCGTTCGCGCTCACCGACGGCCAGCGGGCCGTGGGGGAGGAGCTGGCCGCCGAGCTGGACCGCGACCAGCCGATGCACCGGCTCCTCCAGGGCGAGGTGGGGTCGGGCAAGACCGTCGTCGCCCTCCGCGCGATGGCCCAGGTGGTGGACGCCGGGGGCCAGGCCGCACTGCTCGCGCCCACCGAGGTGCTCGCCGCCCAGCACGCCCGCGGCATCCGGGCCCTGCTCGGCCCGCTCGGCCGTGCCGGGGAGATCGACGGCGACCCCGCCGGCACCCGCGTCACCCTGCTCACCGGCTCGCTCAAGGCCGCGGCGCGCCGCGAGGCCCGCGCCGAGGTGGCCGAGGGGCGGGCCGGCATCGTCGTCGGCACGCACGCGCTACTGCAGGAGGGCGTGGAGTTCGCCGACCTCGGCCTCGTCGTCGTCGACGAGCAGCACCGCTTCGGCGTCGAGCAGCGCGACGCGCTGCGGGCCAAGGGGAGCCGGCCCCCGCACGTGCTCGTCATGACGGCGACGCCCATCCCGCGCACCGTCGCCATGACCGTCTACGGCGACCTGGAGATCTCCACGCTGCGGCAGCTGCCCAGCGGGCGTGGCGGCGTCACGAGCTCGGTGGTGCCGGTCGTGGAGAAGCCCGGCTGGCTCGACCGGGCCTGGGCGCGGCTGCGCGAGGAGGTCGCCGCCGGCCGGCAGGCCTACGTGGTCTGCCCCCGGATCGGCGACGTCCCCGGCTCCGACGACCAGCCCGGGGACGCCGACGGCGCGCCGCCCGAGGAGGGGCGCAGCGACCGCCGGCCCCCGCTCGCCGTCCTCGACGTCGCCGAAGCGCTGCGCGCCGGTCCGCTGGCCGGCCTGCGGCTGGACGTGCTGCACGGGCGGATGACCCCCGAGGAGAAGGACGGCGTCATGCGCGCCTTCGCCGCGGGGGAGACCGACGTGCTGGTGGCGACCACCGTGGTCGAGGTCGGGGTCGACGTGCCCAACGCCACGGTCATGGTCGTGATGGACGCCGACCGCTTCGGCGTCAGCCAGCTGCACCAGCTGCGCGGCCGCGTCGCCCGCGGGAAGCACGCCGGGCTGTGCCTGCTGGTCAGCGACGCCCCGACGTCGTCGCCGACCGGGCAGCGGCTGTCCGCGGTCGCCTCGACCTCCGACGGCTTCGAGCTCGCCCGGCTGGACCTGGAGACCCGGCGGGAGGGCGACGTCCTCGGCGCCGCGCAGTCCGGCCGCCGCTCGACCATCAAGCTGCTCTCCCTCCTGGCGGACGAGGAGCTCATCGCCGAGGCGCGGGCGGAGGCGACGGCGCTGCTGGCGACCGAGCGCGGTCTCGCCGACCACCCGGGGCTCGCCGCCGAGGTCGCGGCCCTGGCCAGCGACGAGCGCGCCGAGTGGCTCGAGAAGGCGTGACCAGGATCATCGCGGGGCTGGCCGGCGGCCGGCGCCTCACCGTCCCGCAGGCGGGTGTCCGGCCCACCGGGGACAAGGCGCGCGGGGCGCTCTTCAACTCCCTGGGCTCGCTGGTCGACCTCGAGGGGGCTGCGGTCCTCGACCTCTACGCCGGCTCCGGTGCCCTGGGCCTCGAGGCGCTCTCCCGCGGCGCGGCCACCGCGGTCTTCGTCGAGCAGGGCCCGAGGGTGCTGCCCGTGCTGCGGGCCAACCTGGCGGCGATCGGGCTGCCCGGCGGGCGGGTGGTCGCCGGCTCCGTGCCCGCCGTCGTCGCCGGCCCGGCGCCGCAGGCGTTCGACGTCGTCCTCGCCGACCCGCCCTACGAGACGCCGGCAGAGGAGGTCCACGAGGTGCTCCGGGCCCTGGTCACGGGGGAGTGGCTGACCCCTGGCGGGGTCGTCGTGGTCGAGCGGCCCAGCCGGGAACGGGCGTGGGACTGGCCGACACCCCTGCACGGTCTGCGCGAGCGGCGCTACGGCGAGGCCGTGCTCCGGTACGGTCGGCGTCCGTGAGGCGTGCCGTCTGCCCAGGTTCCTTCGACCCGGTGACCAACGGGCACGTCGACGTCATCAACCGGGCCGCCGGGCTCTACGACGAACTGGTCGTGGCCGTGCTGGTGAACCCGGGCAAGGCGGGGCTCTTCTCCGTCGACGAGCGGATGGACCTGCTCCGGGATGCGGTCGCCGACCTGCCCAACGTGCGCGTGGACAGCTTCCAGGGGCTGCTGGTCGACTACTGCCGCAGCCACGACATCCCGGTGATCGTCAAGGGGCTGCGGGCGGTCAGCGACTTCGAGTACGAGCTGCAGATGGCGCAGATGAACCGCGAGCTGGCGGCCGTCGAGACGCTGTTCGTACCGACCGCCCCGCAGGTGGGGCACCTCTCCTCGAGCCTGGTCAAGCAGATCGCCACGTTCGGCGGGGACGTCTCCCGGCTGGTGCCCAAGGCCGTCGACGACCGGCTGCGCGAGCGGGCCCGGGAGGGGCGCTCGTGACCCGGCCCGGGCGCGGTCACACCACCGAGGTGGTCTACCGGCTCTACGAGACGGTGGACGAGCTCACCACGGTCATCGAGAACGCCCGCAGCGTGCCGATGTCGAGCTCCTGCATGGTGCCCCGCGACCTCGTGCTCGACCTGCTCGACGACCTCCGGGAGTCGCTGCCCGAGGACGTGCAGGCCGCCGGCGCGATCGTCGAGCAGCGGACCGAGATCCTGCAGCAGGCCCAGGCCGAGGCCGAGCGCCTCACCGGGCGGACCCGCGCGGACAGCGAGCAGCTCCTCGTGCAGGCCCGACGCCAGCGGGACGAGATCGTCGGCACGGCCCGGCGGCAGCGCGACGAGCTCCTGGCCCAGGCCCAGGCCGACGCCGAGCAGATCCTGCTGGAGGCCGAGGCCGAGGCCGAGGCTCTCGTCGCCGACGGCCGGCAGCACCGGGCCGCCCTCCTCGCCGAAGCCCAGGCCGAGCACGAGCGGCTCATCACCGAGACCGAGGTCTACCGCTCCGCGGTCACCCGCGCCGACGAGCTCGGCGAGCAGTCGCACGCCGAGGCAGCGCGGATGCGGGCGGAGGTCGACGAGTACGTCGACACCCGGCTCGCCGAGTTCGGGACGACCCTGGAGCGCATGCTCCGCTCCGTGGACAAGGCCCGCAGCACCCTGCGAGACGGCTGAGACCTTCCGCACGGTGGGGGTCCCGGGAGGATCGGGTAGTCTCGACCACCGGCCCGACCGTCGGCTCCCGCCCGGTCGCCCACCCCTCCCGCACCCGACCGCGAGTACTGACATGCCTGCCGCTTCCCCGAACCGCCCCGGCGCCGCCTCCCCCGAGGACCGGCGCCCCTCGGCCAACCCCTGGAAGGTCGACCTGCGCGAGCTGGGCCGCCGCCCGGGGAGCCTGCACGAGCTGGACCGCACCGCACCGGCCCCCGAGGGCTGGGGGCTGGAGCTGATCCGCGTCCCGGGCGGCGCCGAGGTGCACCTGCAGCTGCGGCTGGAGTCGGTCATGGAGGGCGTGCTGGTCTCCGGTGACCTGGAGGTCCCCGTCGTCGGCTCGTGCGCCCGCTGCCTCGAGCCGCTCGAGGACACCCTCACGCTGGACGTCCAGGAGCTGTACGCCTACGCGGGCAGCACCACCGAGGCCACCAGCGAGGAGGACGAGGTGCGCCGGGTCGAGGGCGACTTCCTCGACCTTGAGCCGCTGGCGCGGGACACCATCGTCCTGAGCCTCCCGCTCTCGCCGGTCTGCACGGAGGACTGCGGCGGCCTCTGCGTCGGCTGCGGCCAGCGGGTCGACGACCTGCCCGAGGACCACACCCACGAGGTGACCGACCCCCGGTGGGCGGCCCTCGCGGAGCGATTCGCTTCCTCGCCGGGCACCCCCGGCGAATCCACCACCCCAGAGGAGAACTGACGTGGCCGTTCCGAAGCGGAAGATGTCGCGGGCCAACACCCGCATGCGCCGGTCGCAGTGGAAGGCCACCGCGCCGACCCTGTCGCCGTGCCCCAACCGCGCCTGCGGTGAGCTCAAGCCCCCGCACCAGGCGTGCCCCACCTGCGGGCAGTACGACGGCCGCCAGGTCCTGTCGGTCTGACCTCCCGCACCCGTACCGCCATGGGGACGCCGGCCGCCGCTCCGCATCCTGACCGGGATGCCGTGGACGGTCGCGTCCCCGCGGCGCCTCCGGGTGGCGCCGAGCACGCCGAGCGGGCAGCCACCTGGCTGTTCGACGCCCTCGGCGTCGCGCTGCCCGGGGGCCTGCTGCCGCTGGCGCTGACCCACCGGTCCTTCGCCTACGAGAACGGCGGCCTGCCGACCAACGAGCGCCTGGAGTTCCTCGGCGACTCGGTGCTCGGGCTGGTGGTCACCGACGAGCTCTACCGCAGCCAGCCGGACCTCCCCGAGGGCCAGCTGGCCAAGCTGCGTGCCTCCGTGGTGAACATGACCTCGCTGGCCCGGGTCGCCCGGCGGCTCGGCGACGGCGGGCTCGGCCCGCACCTGCTGCTCGGCCGCGGCGAGGAGACCACCGGCGGCCGCGACAAGGACTCGATCCTCGCCGACGCGCTCGAGGCCCTCATCGGGGCGCTGCACCTGGGCTGCGGGCTGGACACGGCCGCGGCGATCGTGCACCGGCTGTTCGACCCGCTGCTGGTCGAGTCGGCCACCCGAGGCGCCGGCCTGGACTGGAAGACGAGCCTGCAGGAGCTCGGTGCGGCGCAGGGGCTGGGCGCGCCGGTCTACCAGGTGGACGACGACGGTCCCGACCACGCCAAGACCTTCCGCGCCGCGGTGCTGCTCGCCGGCACCGTCCGCGGGGAGGGGGCGGGCCGCACGAAGAAGGCCGCCGAGCAGGAGGCCGCCGAGGCCGCCTGGCGCTCGCTCTCGGAGGAGTAGGCCGGTGCCCGAGCTGCCCGAGGTCGAGGTGGTGCGCCGGGGTCTGGACCAGTGGGTGACCGGGCGGACCGTGGCCGCCGTCGAGGTGCACCACCCGCGGGCGGTCCGCCGGCACCTGGAGGGCGCCGACCACTTCGTGCAGGCGATCACCGGCCGCACCTTCACCGCCGCGCACCGCCGCGGGAAGTACCTGTGGCTGCCGCTGGCCGAGGCGGACGGGACCCCCTCGGGCCGGGCGCTGGTCGGCCACCTCGGGATGAGCGGGCAGCTCCTCGTCGAGAAGCCGTCGGCGCCCGACGAGACCCACCTGCGGGCCCGCTTCACCTTCACCGACCGCGGCCGCGAGCTGCGCTTCGTCGACCAGCGCACCTTCGGGGGCCTGGCGGTCGAGGACGCGCCGGCGGACGGCGGGGTGCCGCCGCGGCTGGCGCACATCGCCATCGACCCGCTGGACGGCTCCTTCGACGTCGACGCCTTCACCGCCTCGCTGCGCCGGCGCCGCACCGAGGTCAAGCGCGCTCTGCTGGACCAGACGCTCATCGGCGGGGTGGGCAACATCTACGCCGACGAGGCGCTGTGGCGGGCGCGCCTGCACGGCGCCCGCCCCACCGACCGGCTCACCCGGGCCCAGGTGGCCGACCTGCTCGACGGCGTGCGCGACGTGCTCGGGGAGGCCCTCGCGCAGGGCGGCACCTCGTTCGACTCCCTCTACGTCGACGTCAACGGGCAGAGCGGCTACTTCTCCCGCTTCCTCGCCGTCTACGGGCAGGAGGACCGGCCCTGCCCCCGCTGCGGAACCCCCATCCGCCGGGAGTCGTTCATGAACCGCTCGAGCTACAGCTGCCCCGTGTGCCAGCCCCGGCCGAGAGCGCGACGGGCGTGACCGTCCGGGTCGAGGTGCTGGTCTCCGGCCGCGTCCAGGGCGTCGGCTACCGCTGGTTCGTGCGTGGGCTGGCGCGCGAGGCCGGCCTCGCCGGGGTCGCGCGCAACCTGCCGGACGGCCGGGTCGAGGTCGTCGCCGAGGGCCCCGAGCAGGCCGTGCGCGACCTCGTCGCCGCCCTCGACGGGCCGGACGCCCCGGGGCGGGTGACCGACGTCGACGTCCGCACCGGGCCGGCGCGGGGGATGTCGGGCTTCACCACGGCGTGACGAAGACGACATCCCCCCGACACGGGAGCCCTGCCCCCGCGCCGTTGACCTGCGTGTCGGGGGCTGTCACCCTGGGAACATCCAGCCCGCGCCGACCGTCCACCGGGGCGCCGGGCACACCCTCTCGCTCTCTCGAAAGGCCGTCACAGCCATGGCCAAGGCCCTGTTCGGTTCGGTCGTCACCCCCGTGGAACTCCGGGTAGCCGAGGAGAACGCCGCCCTGCGGGCCCGGGTGCAGCGGCTCGAGCACGAGCTCGCCGAGCTGCGTGCCCAGCGCGACGCCGCCATCGCGCACGAGCTGCTCTCGCTGGCGGGCGACACCGCCGAGCCCGCGCTCGCCTGAGGAAGGACCCCCTTCTCCCCACCCCTCGCACGCTCGGGGCGGTGCCCGGAAGGGGGCCGCATCCTGAACCGATCGTCCACAGGCGCACCACCGGCCCCGCGGCCCCCCTGTCCTGCGGAGACACGGGCTAGAGTCCACGTCCCGTGCACCTCTCCAGCCTGACGCTCAAGGGCTTCAAGTCCTTCGCGTCCGCCACCACGCTCCGGCTGGAGCCCGGCATCACCGCCGTCGTCGGCCCCAACGGGTCGGGCAAGTCCAACGTCATCGACGCCATCTCCTGGGTCCTCGGCGAGCAGGGCGCGAAGAGCCTGCGGGGCGGAAAGATGGAGGACGTCATCTTCGCCGGCACCGCCGGCCGCCCGGCGCTCGGCCGGGCCGAGGTGACGCTCACGATCGACAACGCAGACGGCGCGCTGCCGATCGAGTACACCGAGGTGTCGATCACCCGCCGCATGTACCGCTCCGGCGAGAGCGAGTACGAGATCAACGGCGACAAGGTGCGGCTGCTCGACGTCCAGGAGCTGCTCAGCGACTCCGGCATCGGCCGCGAGATGCACGTCATCGTCGGCCAGGGACAGCTGGACGCGGTGCTCTCCGGCCGCCCCGAGGACCGGCGCGCGTTCATCGAGGAGGCCGCCGGCGTCCTCAAGCACCGCAAGCGCAAGGAGAAGGCGCTCCGCAAGCTCGACGGGATGCAGGCCAACCTCGACCGGCTGGCCGACCTCACCGCCGAGCTGCGGCGCCAGCTCAAGCCGCTGGGCCGGCAGGCCGAGGTCGCCCGGCGGGCCGCCGGCGTGCAGGCCGACCTGCGCGACGCCCGGCTCCGGCTGCTCGCCGACGACCTGGTGCAGCTGCGCGACGCCCTCGACCGGGACGTCGCCGACGAGACCGCGGCCCGCCAGCGGCGCGCCGTCGTCGAGCGCGAGCTCTCCGCCGTCTCCCGCCGGGAGGGCGAGCTGGAGAGCTCGCTCGCGGCGAGCGCGCCGCGGCTGCAGGCCGCCTCGGACACCTGGTACCGGCTCTCCGCGCTCGGGGAGCGGTTCCGGAGCGTCGCCCAGCTCGCCGCCGAGCGGCACCGGCACCTCTCCGCCGCGGCCCCCTCCGCCGCCACCGGGCGCGACCCCGACCAGCTCGACGCCGAGGCCGACCGGGTGGCCGCCACCGAGGCCGAGCTGGCCGCCGGGCTGGCGGCCGAGCGGGAGCGCCTCGCCGCGGTCGTGGCCGGCCGGGCGGAGCTGGAGACGGCGCTCGCCGCCGCCGAGAAGGCCTGGGTCGCCGCCGCCCGCGCGCTCGCCGACCGCCGCGAGGGCCTCGCCCGGCTCTCCGGGCAGGTCGCGGCCGCTCGGTCCCGGGTGCACGCCGGCGAGGCGGAGATCGAGCGGCTCTCCGTCGCCGCCGCCGAGGCCGCCGACCGCGCCGAGACCGCCGCCGACCGGCTGGCCGATCGGCGCGGGCAGGTCGCCGGCCAGGAGGACACCGACCTCGCGCTGGTCGCCGCTCACGAGGACGCCGTGGCCGGGCACACCGCCGCCGCCCGCCGGGTGACCGAGCTGGCCGAGGCCGAACGGGCCGCCGAGCGCGACCGCGCGTCCTGGCAGGCCCGCCGCGACGCCCTGGCCCTCGGGCTCACGCCCGCCGACGGCGCGGCCGCGGTGCTCGGCGCCGGGCTGCCGGGCGTCCTGGGCCCGGTGACCGAGCAGCTCGCCGTCGCCCCCGGTGACGAGGTCGCCGTCGCGGCCGCGCTGGGCGGGATGGCGGAGGCCGTCGTCGTCGCGGGCGTCGCCGAGGCCGCCGCGGCGCTGGACCACCTGACGCGGACCGACGGCGGGCGGGCCGGGCTGCTGGTGACCGGGGGACTGCCGCCGGTCCCGCGGGACGGCTGGCCGGAGCTGCCGGCCGGCGCGCGGTGGGCCCTGGACGCCGTGCGCGCCCCCGAGGAGCTGCGCCCGGCCCTGGCCCGCGCGCTCGAGCGGGTGGCGCTCGTACCCGACCTGGACGCGGCTGTCGCCCTCGTGCGCACCCACCCCCGGGTGCGGGCGGTCACCGCCACCGGCGACCTGCTCGGCGCGGACTGGGCGCTGGGTGGGCAGACCGACGCGCCCTCGAACCTCGAGCTGCGGGCCCGCGTGGACGAGGCCGGGACCGAGCTCGCCGCCGCGTCGGCCCGGGCCGCCGAGCTCGCCGACCAGCTGGCCGCGGCACGGCAGGAGGCCCGGGCGCGCTCGGCCGCGGTCGAGGAGGCGCTGGCCGCGCGCCAGGCCGCCGACCGCACCCGCTCGGCAGAGGCGGCGGCGCTGGCCGAGCTCGGCGCCGCGGCGCGCTCCGCCGCCTCGGAGGCCGAGCGGTCGCTGGCCGCGCGGGTGCGGGCGGAGCAGGCCCTGGAGCAGGCGCAGGGCTCGCTGACCCGCCTGGAGCAGCAGCTCGCCGACGCCGAGGCCGCGCCCGTCGCGGAGGAGCCGCCGACGGAGGAGCGCGACCGGCTGCGCGTCGAGGTGGCCGCCGCCCGGCA
Source organism: Blastococcus sp. SYSU DS0669 (assembly GCF_054050895.1). NCBI lineage: Bacteria > Bacillati > Actinomycetota > Actinomycetes > Geodermatophilales > Geodermatophilaceae > Blastococcus > Blastococcus sp. SYSU DS0669. The sequence continues at coordinate 28,431 of NZ_JBJHAE010000014.1, forward strand.
GGCCGAGACCGAGGCCCGTCTCGCCGTCCGCACCGCCGAGGAGCGGGCGCGGGCGCTGCAGGGCCGGGCCGAGTCGCTGCGCCGGCAGGCGCGGCAGGAGCGGGCGGCCCGCGACCGCGCCGCGGCCGCCCGGGTCGCCCGCCAGCGGGGGGCCGCGGTCGCCGACGCGGTGCGGCGGGACGCCGGGGTGGCGAGCGCTGCCCTGGAGCGCTCGCTGGCCCGCGCAGCCGCGGAGCGGGATGCGCTGGCGTCGTCGCGCAGCGGTGCCGAGGCCGAGCTGCTGGAGGTGCGCAGCCGGGTGCGTGCGGCGACAGCGGAGCTCGACCGGCTCACCGACGAGGTGCACCGCGACGAGGTGGCGCGCACCGAGCAGCGCTACCGCATCGAGTCGCTGGAGACCCGGGCGGCCGAGGAGTTCGGCGTCGACCTGCCCACGCTGATCGGCGAGTACGGGCCCGCCGCGGCCGTGCCGCCCTCGCCGCAGCAGGTGGCCGAGGCCGAGGCGGCGGGGGAGCCGGCACCGGACCCGGTGCCCTACGACCGCGCCGTCCAGGAGCGGCGGGTGGCCCGGGCCGAGCGCGACCTCGCGACGCTGGGCAAGGTGAACCCGCTGGCCCTCGAGGAGTTCGCGGCGCTGGAGGAGCGCCACACCTTCCTCGCCACCCAGCTCGAGGACCTCAAGACCACCCGCAAGGACCTGCTGACCGTCGTGCGCGAGGTCGACGGCCGCATCCACGACGTCTTCGCCGCGGCGTTCGCCGACGTGGCGCGCGAGTTCGAGCAGGTCTTCGCCACCCTCTTCCCGGGCGGCTCGGGGCGGCTGGTGCTCACCGACCCGGAGAACATGCTCACGACCGGCGTCGAGGTGGAGGCGCGGCCGCCGGGCAAGAAGGTCAAGCGGCTGTCGCTGCTCTCGGGCGGGGAGCGGTCGCTGACGGCGGTCGCGATGCTCGTGGCGATCTTCCGCGCCCGCCCCTCGCCCTTCTACGTGCTCGACGAGGTCGAGGCGGCGCTCGACGACGTCAACCTCGGCCGGCTGCTGGTGCTCGTGGAGCAGCTCCGGTCGACGTCGCAGCTGATCATCATCACGCACCAGAAGCGGACGATGGAGATCGCGGACGCCCTCTACGGGGTGAGCATGCGCGGCGACGGGATCACCGGCGTCATCAGCCAGCGGCTGCGCGAGCTCGCCACCGCCTGACGGCCCTGCTGCAGGGGGCCGCCGCGAGCGTGCGAGCGGTGGAGGCAGCAGGGTCCTTTCTCAGACGCCCGAGCGGACTTCGAGGTCGACGACCACGGGCAGGTGGTCCGAGGCGCCCCCGCCGTCGAGGACGTGCGCCCCGGCGACGGCGACCCCCGGCGAGACCCACACCTGGTCGATGCGCCGGTGCGGCGACCGCGCCGGGTGGGTGTGACCGGCGTCGGACTGCCAGAACCGCCAGCCGGCCTGGTCGTCACGGGCCCGCGCCAGCCGCCAGGCGTCGGTGAACCGCTGGCGCAGCGCGTCGAGCTCCGGGGCGTCGGGCGCGGCGTTGAAGTCGCCGACCAGCACGCCGGTCTCCATCGAGTCGGTGTGCAGCGCCGCCAGCGTCGCCACCTGTGCCCCGCGCTCCTCGGCCGAACGCGTGGTGAGGTGCGTCGCGGTGATCCACAGCGCCCCGCCGTCGAGCTCGACCATGGTCCGCAGCGCGCTGCGCGGCTCACCGCTCCCCGGCAGTCGGTGGACGTCGCTGATCAGGATCGGCAGCCGCGAGAGCAGTGCGTTGCCGTACTGCCGAGGCGGCTGGTCGCCCGGCCGCTGCTCGTCGATGGCCGGCCCCCAGGCCAGCTGCATGTCCAGTGCCCGGGACAGCAGGAGCGCCTGGTCGACGTCCTCGCTGCGCGCGCCGAAGTGGCGGTCCACCTCCTGCAGGCAGATGACGTCGGCGTCCACCGAGGCCAGGAGCGTGGCCAGCCGGGGCAGGTCGTGGCGCTCGTCGGCGCCCACGCCGTGGTGGGTGTTGAAGGTGACCAGGCGGACCGGGATCGGCGGCTGGTCGGGACCGGGGGCCGGCTTCGTCACCTCCTCACCCTCTCAGGCGCTCGACAGCGGCGCGTCCAGGACCTGGCTCAGCGTGGTGGCGCCCCGCTCGCTCACCGACAGCACGAAGCGGGCCTCCCGGCCGTCGAGCACCAGCTCGCCGATCTGGTTGCCGAAGTAGGGGCCGGCCTGCTTCTCCCACTCGAGGCCGGTGGGTTCTGCCTCCACCAGTCGCGCCAGGCGTTCGGTCCACCGGCGCGCCGCCCGGCTCCAGCCGATCTTGAAACCGATGCGGACGGGGTGGGGCGCCTGGTTGTGCAGCGGGGAGACGGTGAGCTGGTGCACGCGGGCCCGGAGCCCGCCGGGGCGCACCAGCTCGGCCGCGTAGGCGTGGTGGACGTCGCCGGAGAGGACGAGAGCGGTCGCGGGGGCCCGGCCGTGATCGCCTCGGGCGACCGCGGTCAGCGCCGCACCGAGCCGCTCGAAGGAGTGCCCGAACGCCGACCAGTGCTCCAGGTCGGCGGCCTGCCGGATCGCCTCGGCGATCCTTCCTCGCCAGCGGCCGTGGTGCCGAACGTTGAGCGTCTCGTTCCAGCGCTCCACGTTGTGGATCGCGTGCGGCAGCAACCAGGGCAGCGAGGTGCCGATGATCAGGTGCTCCACGCCCTCGTGCACGGCGCGGCGCATGGCGGCCTCGACCCAGGCGAACTCGTCCTCGTCGAGCATGCGGCGGTGCTGCTCCTCGAGGACCCGGCCGGCCCGGGTGTCGACCATGATCAGCCGGGCGTCGCCCCAGTGCCGCACGAAGCTCCACCGGATCGTCGCCGGTTCCGCGTCCGCCAGCTCCGCCATCTCGCGGAGCATCGGCTGGGCGTCCCGGGTGGGGTCGTCGGCGCTCAGGTCCTGGATCGCCTGCCAGGTCTTGTTCTCGGCCAGCTCTTGCGGGCTGAGGTTGCCCAGGTGCTGGTAGATCCAGTAGCTGACCAGACCGCCGGTGATCCGCCCGCGCCACCAGGGTTCCTGCGAGGCCGTGGCCCGCCAGGCCGCGGAGGTGTTCCAGTCGTCGATCATCTCGTGGTCGTCGAAGATCATCGAGGACGGGATCGTCGACAGCAGCCACCGCACCCGGGGGTCCTGCCAGGACTCGTAGTACAGCCGGGTGTACTCCTCGAAGTCCGCGACCTGGTCGTCCGGTCCGCGGCCGCCGGTGGTGCGCGCATCGCGCCGGCGGTGCAGCAGCGACTTCGTGTGCGTGGTGAGCTCGTCGGCGTACACCTGGTCGCCCAGGAGCACCAGCGCGTCGGGCCACCGGTCCTCCGGCAGGCCCGCCACCCGGCCGGCGTAGAGGTCGAGGGCGTCCGGTGGGATCCCTTCGGACGCCTCGACGGTGCCCGGGCTGGCGTAGCGGCAGGAGCCGAAGGCCAGCCGGAACGCACCCGGCCCGCCGGGCGTCCGGATCCGGCTGGCCGGGAACTCCGAGGCGGCCGGCGGCCAGACGAGGTCGCCGTCGAGACGCACCTCGTAGGGGGTCGTGCTGCCCGGCTCGAGCTCCTCCACCAGCACCAGGGCGTAGTGGTGGCTGCCGACGCAGAAGGTGCGGGCCGTCCGGCCCAGGACGTCGACCTCGCACGGCCGGTCGGTCTCCACCCAGACGGTGGCCGAGACCGGGTCCACGTGCCGCAGGAGGGGGCCCAGCACGAGGGCGGGGGAGGACGAGGCGGGCGGCGGCATGGGCACAGCCTGGCGCATCGGCCCGTGCCTGCGGGGACCCGCCGTGCCGGAGGTGCTCCGCGGGCGGGTGCTGGGAGACTCGGGGCATGGAATTCGTGCTGATCGCGATCGCGATCCTGGTCGTGGCACTGGTCCTCGGTGTCAGCCTCCTCGTCGGCCGCGGCCGGCGGACCACGCGCCTGGACGACGACGCCGTCAGCGGCACGACGCTGACCCGGCCCCGGCCTCCCGCGCCACCGGCCGACCAGCCGCGGCCGACGGGCGCCACCGCCTCTGGCCTGGGACTGCAGGACCAGCCCGACGCGGTCGTCCCCGACGCCCCGCCGACGGTGGAGCTGCCCCCGGCCGAGCCCGAGCCGGGGCTGGTCTTCGACACCCCGGCCCCCTCGGCCGGCCGGCTGGTGCGGCTGCGCTCGCGGCTGGCCCGCTCGCAGTCGTCGCTGGGCCGCGGCCTGCTCACCGTCCTGGCCCGCGAGAAGCTGACCGAGGACGACTGGGAGGAGATCGAGGAGACCCTGCTCGCCGCCGACGTGGGCATCTCCGCGACCACCCAGATCGTGGAGCGGCTGCGCACCCAGTCGATGGTGCTCGCCACGGCCACCGGCGCCGAGCTGCGCGAACTGCTGATCGACAACCTCGTCGCGGTCCTGGGTCCCGACCTCGACCGGTCGCTGGGCACCTCGCGGCACGAGGGGCGGCCCGGCGTCGTGCTGGTCGTGGGCGTCAACGGCGCCGGCAAGACCACCACCGTCGGCAAGCTCGCGCGCGTGCTGGTCGGCGACGGCAAGAGCGTGATCCTCGGCGCGGCCGACACCTTCCGGGCCGCCGCGGCCGACCAGCTGGAGACCTGGGGCGAGCGGGTGGGCGTGCTCACCGTCCGCGGCCGGGAGGGCGGCGACCCCGCGGCCGTGGCGTTCGAGGCGGTGCGCACCGGCGTCGAGGCGGAGGTGGACACGGTCGTCGTCGACACCGCGGGCCGGCTGCACACCAAGTCGGGGCTGATGGACGAGCTCGGCAAGGTGAAGCGGGTCGTGGAGAAGCAGTCGCCGGTCACCGAGGTGCTGCTGGTGCTCGACGCCACCACCGGCCAGAACGGCGTCGTGCAGGCACGGGTGTTCACCGAGGCGGTCGAGGTCACCGGCGTGGTGCTCACCAAGCTCGACGGCACGGCCAAGGGCGGCATCGTCGTCCGGGTGCAGCAGGAGCTGGGCATCCCGGTGAAGCTCATCGGTCTGGGGGAGGGCCCCGACGACCTCGCGCCGTTCGAGCCGCGGGCGTTCGCGGAGGGCCTCGTCGGAGAGGGGTGATCCCCGCGCTCGGTGGGTGAGGGACGGGCTCCTGGGGGGCGCGCAACACGCCCGCAACGCGGGAGCGGGACACGCGGCGCGGAGTTCACGCCCGCGAAACGCGGCGCCGACGTCGCCGGAAACACGCGACCGGCACGGTGAACACCGCGTCGCCCCTCCCGCACGGAGGGCCCGAGCCCACCGATACGGCCGCCCGGCCGACGACCCGACACAGGAGGTTGCCGTGGTCAACACCGGCGACACCGCCTGGATCCTCACCAGCGCGGCGCTCGTGCTGCTGATGACGCCAGGCCTCGCGCTCTTCTACGGCGGCATGGTCCGCGCGAAGAGCGTGCTGAACATGATGATGATGAGCTTCGGCGCCCTGGCCCTGGTCAGCGTGCTGTGGGTGCTCTACGGCTACTCGATCGCCTTCGGCGACAGCGTCGGGGGCAGCGGCCTGATCGGCGACCCGGCCGAGTACTTCGGCCTCGCCGGCCTGATGGAGGACACGACCAGCGAGGCCGGTGGCCTGCCCGCCATGGCCTTCGTCGGCTTCCAGGCCGTGTTCGCCATCATCACCGTCGCGCTGATCTCCGGTGCCATCGCCGACCGCGCCAAGTTCGGCGCGTGGATGGTCTTCGTCGGCATCTGGGCCACGATCGTCTACTTCCCTGTCGCGCACTGGGTGTTCGCCTTCGACGTCGATGACGTGATCGGCGGCTGGATCGCCAACGACCTCGCCGCGATCGACTTCGCCGGTGGCACCGCCGTCCACATCAACGCCGGTGCGGCGGGCCTCGCCCTCGCCCTGGTGCTCGGCAAGCGGCGCGGCTTCGGCCGGGACGCGATGCGCCCGCACAACCTGCCGCTGGTGATGATCGGCGCCGGGCTGCTGTGGTTCGGCTGGTTCGGCTTCAACGCCGGCTCCGCCGTCGCCGCGAACAACACCGCCGCGGTCGCCTGGGTGAACACGCTGGTCGCCACCGCGGCGGCGGTGCTGGGCTGGCTGCTCATCGAGAAGATCCGCGACGGCCACGCCACCTCGCTGGGCGCCGCGTCCGGCGTCGTCGCCGGCCTGGTCGCCATCACCCCCGCCTGCTCGGCGGTCTCGCCGGTCGGGGCGATCGTCGTCGGGGCCGTCGCCGGCGTGCTGTGCGCCCTGGCCGTGGGCCTGAAGTACAAGCTGGGCTACGACGACTCGCTCGACGTCGTGGGCGTCCACCTGGTCGGCGGCCTGTGGGGCACGATCGCCATCGGCTTCCTGGCCGACCCCGACGCCCCCGCGGGCGTGGAGAGCCTGCTCTTCGGCGGCAGCGTCGACCAGCTGTGGCGCCAGGTCGTCGGGGCGGTGGCCGTCCTCGTCTTCTCCTTCGTCCTTACGCTGGTCATCGGGTTCGTCATCCAGAAGACGATGGGCTTCCGCATCACCGAGGAGGACGAGGTCACCGGCATCGACAACGTCGCGCACGCCGAGTCGGCCTACGACTTCGCCTCGCTCGGCAGCAGCGGTTCCACCGCACCACTGGCCGGCCAGGCGCGTGCCGAGGCCCGCAACACGGAGAGGACGCTGGCATGAAGCTGGTCACCGCGATCGTCAAGCCGTTCAAGCTGGACGACGTCAAGAACGCGCTCGAGCTGATCGGCATCGCCGGGCTCACCGTCAGCGAGGTCCAGGGCTTCGGCCGCCAGCGGGGGCACACCGAGGTCTACCGCGGGGCGGAGTACCAGGTGGACTTCGTGCCCAAGGTCCGCATCGAGGTCGTCGTCGGCGAGCTCGACGCCGCCCGGGTGGTGGACGCCGTCGTCGAGGCGGCCTCCACCGGCCAGATCGGCGACGGGAAGGTGTGGGTCACCACGATCGACGAGATCGTCCGGGTCCGCACCGGGGAACGCGGGGACGACGCCATCTGAGGGACCCGGCCCCTGCAGGGTCCCGCGGCGAGCGTGCGAGCGCGGGGGCAGGGAGTCCTTCTTCCGTCGGCCGGGGTGGTGGTCTCGTCACCGCCCCGGCCGACGCCTTTCCATCCGGGCCGTACCGAGGGGGAGCCGTGCTGGACACCGAGGGGCTGCCGGGGCTGAGCCGCGCTGGGCGGGTCGAGGCCCTGGACCGGTGGCTCGCCGGGCTGCTGGACGACGCCGTCGGTGGCACGCCGCCGGCCCGGGCTCGGCGGGGCGGGCCGCCGCCCCGCACGGGGACCGACGGCCTGGCCCTGGTCGCCGTCGGCAGTCTCGGCCGCCGGGAGCTCCCCCCGCACGGGGACCTGGACCTGGTCCTCGTGCACGAGGACCGGCCGGAGGTCGCCGCCGTCGCCGACGCGCTGTGGTACCCCGTCTGGGACGCCGGGCTGCGACTGGACCACTCGGTGCGGTCGGTGGCCGAGGCGGTGGGCGTCGCCTCCACCGACGTCAAGGCCGGCCTCGGGCTCCTGGACGCCCGGCTGGTGGCCGGCGACTCCGGGCTGGCCGCCCGGCTGCGCACCGCGACCCTGGCCAGCTGGCGGCAGCACGCCGTCCGGCTGCTGCCGCAGCTGAGGGACCTTCGCCGCGACCGCGCCCGCCGGCTCGGCGAGCTCGCCTTCCTGCTCGAGCCGGACCTCAAAGAGGCCTACGGCGGGCTGCGCGAGGGGCAGGTGCTCCGTGCGGCGGCCGCCGCCCAGCTCGCCGACGAGCCCGCGTCCGAGGTCGAGCAGGCCTACGCCTTCCTCCTGGACGTGCGCGACGAGCTGCGCCGCCGGTCGGGGCGCGCCGCCGACGTCCTGGTCCGCCAGGAGCAGCGGGCGGTCGCCGCCGCGCTCGGCCTGGCCGACGAGGACGTGCTCCTGCGGGAGGTGAGCCTGGCCGGGCGGCGGCTGGCCTTCGTCGCCGACGAGACCTGGCGGCGGGTGGAGGCCGGGCTGGTCCGGCGTCCCCGTGGCCGCTACCGCCGGGTGCGCCGCGAGCCGCTGGCCGAGGGCGTCGTGCGGCAGGGCGACGAGGTGGTGCTCGCCCAGGGCGCGAAGCCCGCCGCCGACCCGGGCCTGCTGCTGCGGGCCGCGGCGGCCGCCGCCCGGGCCGACCTGCTGCTCTCCCCGTACACGCTCAAGGTGCTCGCGGTGCACAGCCCCCCGATGCCCGAGCCGTGGCCGGCCGAGGCGCGCTGGTCCTTCCTGCGGGTCCTGGCCAGCGGCCGGTCGGCGGTGCCGGTGCTGGAGCAGCTGGACCAGGAGGGGCTGCTGGCCCGGCTGCTGCCGGAGTGGGACCGGGTGCGCTCGCTGCCGCAGCGGCACCCGTGGCACCGGTTCACCGTCGACCGGCACCTGATCGAGGCGGCGGCCGCGGCTTCCGAGCTGACGCGCGACGTCGACCGCCCCGACCTCCTGCTGGTCGCCTCGTTGCTGCACGACATCGGCAAGGGCTGGCCGGGGGACCACAGCGTGGTGGGGGAGCGCGTCGCCGCAGCGATCGGTGCCCGCATGGGCTTCGCCGACGCCGACGTCGCCGTCCTGGGCACCCTGGTGCGCCACCACCTCCTCCTCCCGGCGACGGCGACCCGGCGCGACATCGACGACCCCGCGACCATCGAGCGGGTGGCGGCCACCATCGGGCGCGACCCCTCGGTGCTGCAGCTGCTGCACGCGCTGGCGCAGGCCGACGGCGCCGCCACCAGCGCCTCCGCCTGGTCGCCGTGGAAAGCGCACCTGGTGGCGGCCCTCGTCGCGCGGGTGCAGGCCGTCCTCGGTGGCACCCCGCTGGTGGCGCCGGAACCCGTGCTGCACCCGGCCACGCGCGCGCAGGCCACGGTGCAGGTCCCCGGCATCCCCGGCGCGACGCGGGGCGTGACCGTCGCCATCGAGGAGGTGGCCGACGGCCAGCAGGTGACCATCGGGGCCCCCGACCGGCCGGGCCTGCTCAGCACCTGCGCCGGCGTGCTCGCGCTCAACCAGCTCGACGTGCGGGCGGCGAAGATGACCGTGGCCGACGGGTACAGCACCGGCGTCTACTCGGTGCGGCCCCGGTTCGGCCGGGCGCCGGTGCCGGAGATCCTCGCCGACGGCGTCCGGGCCGCCCTCGAGGGCACGCTCCGGCTGCCGGAGCGGCTGCGCCAGCGGGAGGCCGACTACCACCAGGAGGCCCGGACCGCGCCCCCGCGGATCTCGTGGCACAACCACGAGGTCAGCGGGCAGGCGACCGGCATCGTGGAGGTGCGCGCGGGGGACCGGGCGGGGCTGCTCTACCGGCTGACCGCGGCGATCGCGGGGGAGGGGCTCGACGTCACGTCGGCCCGCATCGAGACGCTCGGGGGCGACGCCGTCGACTGCTTCTACGTCGCCAACCCCTCGGGCTCCCCGGTGGACCAGGAACAGCGGCAACGGGTCGACGCGGCCCTGGTCGCCGCCACCCGTGGCCCCGCGGTGGCGGTGGGGCCCGACACGCCGGCCTGAGCTACCGGGTTCTGTCGGTGGTCCGTGCGAGCGTCGAGGCGGAACGGGACGGACCGGTCCCATCTGCCGAGAGGAGCTCGCCCGTGGAGAGCCGCCACTGGCCCTGCCCGTCCTGCGAGGACGACCGGGACTTCGTGCAGCCGCCGTGCGTCGACGGCCACACCGAGGACGGCGGCGAGTGCCCCGAGTGGGCCTGCGTCGACTGCGGCGCGGCCCTGGTCGTCGGGGCCGTGCCGGCCGGTGCCCTCGCGGCGGGGCTTCCCAGCGCGGCCTGACCCCGGTCAGCGGATGGTGAGCGCCACCCGTCCGTGCTCGGCCAGGGCGCCGTCGTCGACGAAGGCGACCCACCCTCCGCGCAGGAGCACCGTCTCGATCAGCTCGTCGACGACGTCGTCCACGACGTCCGGGTGCTCGACGTCGTCGGCGCGGGTGAGGAAGTCGCCGTCCGGGCTGAGCCGGGCGGCGTAGGTGAAGCCCTCCTCGACCGCGAGCATCTCCGGACGCTCCCGCCGGGCGGCGAGCCAGCAGGAGTCGATCCCCTCCACGACCGCGTTCCGCGACCGCCGCCGGTCCAGGTGCTCCAGCGCCTCGTCCTGGCGGGACCGGAGGTAGGCCTGCAGCACCTCCCTGATCCGCGGCACGAGGGTCGTCACGGGTGAGCGGGTGAGGTTGGCGTCCAGCGTCCCGGCCAGCCGGTGGGTGTTGCGCGACTGCCGGCGGAAGCGCCCGACGACGTGCTCGGCCCCGACCAGGACCAGCGGTGCCGGGTGCAGCTGGAGGTAGGTGCCCAGCGCCTCGTCCACCCGGCGCAGGAAGGCGTCGACCGGCGCCCCGTCCGCCATGAGGGGGAAGGCGCTGCGCGGCGGTGGCCGCAGGTCGTCGGCCACCCCGACCATCAGCCGGGCCTCGTGCTCTCCGAGCAGCAACGCGACGTGATGGGGCGTCCGGTGCAGCGCCCGCACGAGGTCGCGCGTGGCGAAGGAGGGGTCGACGACCACGCGGTCGGCGACGGGGACGGGCAGTCGCACGACCTCGCGCACGTGGGCGCTGACGTAGAGGCCGATCCCCGACCCGGTCGCCAGCGTGGACGCGCCGGCGACCACCTCGTCGAGCGCGGTCCGGAGCAGGTGGACGTCGGGGTGGTCGCCCTCGGCCAGCCGGGCGGCGGCGTCGTCGGCCAGCCGGCGGAGGCGCCGCACGTCCGTGTCGGTCATGCGCGGCGAGGGGGTGGTCGCGGCGAGGACGCTGATGCACGGGTCCGCCCGGACCGACTGCAGGAGGAGCACCTGGCCGGGGGAGGGCCAGGTCACCCGGGGCCCGGTGGGGGTCACGAGGAGGACCGGTCGGCGGGAACGGGGGCGATCGCTCTCGCGGCTGGCGGGATGGCGGTGCGGCGCGACGTCACAGGGCGTCTCCCAGGGTGCGGCGAGGTCTCCCCCGACCCCTGGTCAGGGCCGGTCGCGCCCGGGCCGGGGGCCGGGACTGGCGGGCAGCGACTGCGCTCGTGTGCATCGGGTACTCCCCTCGCGCGAAGCACGTTACCCGAAATGCATTGCTCTGGACCAGCTGATGGCGTGGGTGGCGGTCGCGTAAGGTGCCCGGCATGATCGCGCCGGGGGCGAGCTGGACCTTCCTGTCCAACCACGGGCACGTCCTGGTCAGCCTCGCTGCCGATCCCGACGCCCGGATGCGCGACATCGCCACACGCGTCGGCATCACCGAGCGGGCCGTCCAGATGATCGTGGGCGACCTCGAGCAGGCCGGGTACGTCATCCGGGAGCGGGTCGGGCGGCGCAACCGCTACACAGTCGTGATGCAGGGGCGGTTCCGGCACGACCTGGAGCGGCACGTCCGGGTCGGGGACTTCCTCGCGCTCGTCCTCGACGGGGCCGGGGGTGGCCTCGCATCCGTGGACGCACCGGCAGCGGGCGCCCGGCAGTCCTGAGCCGGTCCGCGGCGGCTCAGCGACCCGCAGCTGCGAGCCGGCGCTCCTCTCCGCGGGCGGGCGCGGCGGCCGGGGGTCCCGCGGGCGAGGCGTGCCGGAGGCCTCGCGGCGCCCAGCACCGGGTGCGGGGGTGGGCGCGCAGACCGAGCAGGCCGAGTGCCAGGACGAGCGCCGTCAGGTCGAGGACGTCGGACACGAGGAGCACCTCTCCGTCCGGCCGCTCACTGTTGGCCGGGATTGATAGGCGCAACGATACTCACGAAACAGGCTTCGGCCAATGCCTGTTCGTGGTGCGCTCGGCCGTGGAGGGTTGGTGAGCCGGCCCCGGTCCGGGTGGACGCCTCGCCGCCGTCGCTCGTTCGCGGTGCCGCCCGCGTGAGAGCCGGGTGGATACGCTGGGGCCAGGAGGCGCGAGGGTCCGGCACGCCCGGACCCGTCGCCGTGTCGCCGGCCGTCGGGCCGGCGGGCCGCGCCACGAGCTGTGACGAGGACGTGCTGTGTTCGAGACCCTCTCCGACCGCCTCGACAAGGTCTTCACCGGCCTGCGGGGCAAGGGTCGGCTCTCCGACGCCGACATCGACGCGACCGCGCGCGAGATCCGCATCGCGCTGCTGGAGGCCGACGTCGCGCTGCCGGCGGTGCGGGCCTTCATCACCGCCGTCAAGGAGCGGGCCCGGGGCGCGGACGTCTCGCAGGCGCTGAACCCGGCGCAGCAGGTCATCAAGATCGTCAACGAGGAGCTCATCCAGATCCTCGGTGGCGAGACCCGCCGGATCCGGCTGGCCAAGACCTCGCCGACGGTGATCATGCTGGCCGGTCTGCAGGGTGCCGGTAAGACGACCCTGGCCGGCAAGCTCGGCCGCTGGCTGAAGTCCCAGGGCCACACCCCGCTGCTCGTGGCCGCCGACCTCCAGCGCCCCAACGCGGTCAACCAGCTGTCGATCGTCGCCGGGCAGGCGGGCGTCGACGTCTTCGCGCCCGAGCCGGGCAACGGCGTCGGTGACCCGGTGCAGGTGGCCCGCGACTCCATCGACCACGCCCGCCGCACGATGCACGACGTCGTCGTCGTCGACACCGCCGGCCGGCTGGGCATCGACGCCGAGCTGATGCAGCAGGCGGCCGACATCCGCGACGCCGTGCGCCCGGACGAGACGCTGTTCGTCGTCGACGCGATGATCGGTCAGGACGCGGTGACGACGGCGCAGGCGTTCCAGGAGGGCGTCGGGTTCTCCGGCGTCGTCCTCACCAAGCTCGACGGCGACGCCCGCGGTGGTGCGGCCCTCTCGGTGCGGTACGTGACCGGCCAGCCGATCATGTTCGCCTCCACCGGCGAGAAGCTCACCGACTTCGACGTCTTCCACCCCGAGCGGATGGCGTCCCGCATCCTCGGCATGGGTGACGTGCTCACCCTCATCGAGCAGGCCGAGCAGGCCTTCGACGCCGACCAGGCCGAGAAGATGGCCGGCAAGCTCACCTCCCGCGAGGGCTTCACCCTCGAGGACTTCCTCGAGCAGATGGTGGCCATCCGCAAGATGGGGCCGATCGCCAACCTGCTGGGCATGCTCCCCGGCGCGAACCAGATGAAGGAGCAGCTCAAGCAGGTCGACGACCGCGACCTCGACCGCACCGCCGCGATCATCCGCTCGATGACGCCGCAGGAGCGGGTCAACTCGAAGATCATCAACGCGTCGCGCCGGGTGCGCATCGCGAACGGCTCGGGGGTCAGCGTCACCGAGGTCAACCAACTGCTGGAGCGCTTCGCCCAGGCGCAGAAGATGATGGGCCAGATGGCCGGGAGCATGGGCCTGCAGGGCATGGGACCCATGTCGAAGAAGGCCCGCGGCCGGCAGATGCAGGCGCAGTCGAAGAAGGGCAAGGGCAAGAAGGGCAAGGGCAAGGGTGGTCCGGCCCGCCGCCCCGCCGGCGCTCCGGGCCTGCCGCCGGGCGCGGGCCTCCCGGGCGGGGCCAACCCCTTCGGCGGCGCCGGGATGCCGGGCCTCCCGCCCGGGCAGGGCCTGCCCGACCTGACCAAGCTGAACTTCGACCAGTTCAAGGACGGCAACGGGCGGTGACCGCCCCCGCCCTCCACCTCTCCGGTGTGGTGCTGCCCGAGGGGGAGCACCGCGACGTCTGGATCCGCGACGGGCGGTTCACCTTCGACCCGGTGCCGGGCGCCGAGACGGTCAGCCGCGGCGGCTGGCTGCTGCCCGGCCTGGTCGACGCGCACTGCCACGTCGGCATCGCCCGCGGCGGTGGGCACGTCGAGGACCTCGCCCACGCCCGGCAGCAGGCGCTGACCGAGCGGGACGCCGGTGTGCTGGCGCTGCGCGACTGCGGCTCACCCGTCGACACCCGCGAGCTGGACGGCGACCCCGAGCTGCCGACGATCATCCGCGCCGGGCGGCACATCGCCCGCACCCGCCGGTACATCCCCGGGCTGGGCGTCGAGATCGAGCCGGAGGACCTGGTCGAGCAGACCCGCGTGCAGGCCCGCCGCGGCGACGGCTGGGTGAAGCTCGTCGGCGACTGGATCGACCGCTCGGTCGGCGACCTGGCGCCCGAGTGGCCGGCCGACGTCGTCGCGGCGGCGATCGCCGCCGCGCACGAGGAGGGTGCCCGGGTCACCGCGCACACCTTCGGCACCGACGCGCTGCCCGCGCTGATCGAGGCCGGCATCGACTGCATCGAGCACGGCACGGGGCTCACCGAGGAGCTCATCGGCGAGATGGCCCGCCGGGGGACCGCCGTCGTGCCGACCCTGGTCAACGTGGAGAACTTCCCGGGCTTCGCCGCGGCGGGGGAGAAGAAGTTCCCGACCTACGCCAGCACCATGCGGCGGCTGTACGCGAACTCGGGCGCCGTCGTGCGGGCCGCGTACGAGGCGGGCGTGCCGGTGTTCGCCGGCACCGACGCCGGTGGCGGGATCGACCACGGGGTGATCGCCGACGAGATCCGGGCGCTCTGCCGGGCCGGCATCCCGGCCGAGGCGGCGCTGGCCGCGGGGTCGTGGAAGGCGCGCGAGTGGCTGGGGCTGCGCGGCATCGAGGAGGGTGCGACGGCGGACGTCGTCGTCTACGAGACCGACCCCCGGGCCGACCTCGACGCGCTGCAGCGACCGCAGCGGACGGTCCTGCGCGGCCGCGTCGTCGCCTGAGCCGGCCGGCCCGTCCGTGACCGCGTCAGCCGGGCGCTGGAGTGCAGGCGCTCTCGTTCCTGGGAGCGTGCTGGCGGCCGGGGCGCTGGTGGCGGTGCTGTCCACCGTTCCTCGTCCTGACCCCCGCAGCGGGCCTGCGGTGAAGGCCGCCGGGCGCGGTCAGTTGATGCAGCCGGTGTCGGCGGCGGTGCGGGCGTCCTCGCCCTCGACCGGCGCCGCGGGCGGCTGTGCGTCGGTCGCCTGCCCGACGCCGTTGTAGTCCGAGCCCAGGACGAGCTGCACGGTGCCCGACGTGGCGTCGTCGACGACCCGGGTGACGGCGCCGGGGACGGCGGCGGCGACCGCGGCGGCGAGGGCCTCGTCCCCGGCGGCGTGGCGGATCTCGCTCTGCGCGTAGTCGGAGGAGTCGGCGTTCCCGGTGGAGACCACCGTGAACCCGGCGTCCTCGAGCTCGCCCTGGGCCGTGGCGGCCAGCCCGCTCGTTCCCGAGCCGTTGAAGACGGCCACCGAGACGTCCGCGGGGTCGGCGGCCTCCGGCGGGGCGGCCTCCTCCGGTGCGGGCTCGGGCTCGGCGGAGAGCTGCGAGAAGAACTGGCGGAGGGTGGCCTCGTCCTCGAGGCGGACGATCGACGCGTCGCCCTCCCGGTCGACGCCGAGGTTGGGCACGGTCTGGAACTCGATGCTGCCCGTGGTGACCGACTGCATCTGCTCGGCCAGCTGCAGCAGGTCCAGGTCCTCGTCCACCGTGAGCGACTCCGCGGCGGCCTGCACCAGCTCGCGCTGCTTGCCGAGGTCCAGCAGCACCTCCTCGGAGAGCATCTTGCGCAGCACGCCGGCGATGAAGACCTGCTGGCGGACGATGCGGTCGAAGTCGCCGCGGCCGTCCGGGCCGAAGTTGTGCCGCTGGCGCACGAACTTCAGCGCGTCCGCGCCGCTGATCGTCTGCGGGCCGGCCGGGAAGAAGGCGCCGGACCACTCACGGTCGTCCACGGCGTTGCAGAGGTTGACCTCGACGCCGCCGACGACGCTCGACAGCTCGAAGAAGCCGAGCAGGTCGACCTCGGCGTAGTGGTCGATCTCCAGCCCGGTGAGCCGGCTGATCGTCCGCACCAGCAGCTGCGCGCCGGCCGCCTGGCGGGCTGCCTCGGTCGCGGCGTCGGCGGCGCCGGTGTAGCCGTAGGCGTAGGCGGCGTTCAGCTTGTCCTCGCCGTGGCCGGGGATCTCGACCCACGAGTCGCGCGGGAAGGAGACGAACGAGGCGCGGGACCCGTCGGCGGGCACGTGCACCAGGATGATCGTGTCGGTGTTGATGCCGGAGTCCGTCCCGGCGTTGAGCTCGACCAGCTGCTCCTCGGTCAGGTTGCTGCGGCTGTCGTTGCCGACCAGCAGGAGGTTCATCGCCTCGCCGTCGCCGTCGTTGCCGTCGGCGGGGATGGCGTCGGTGCGGTTCACCGTCGCGTCGGCGACCTGGCCGAGGTACCAGCCCCAGCCGGAGCCCACGAGCAGCAGCACCGAGAGCAGCCCGGCGACCACGCGGCTGCCGACGACGAGGCGACGGTGGCCGTCCCGCTCGCGCAGGCCGGCGGCGCTCGACCCGGTCCGGGCGCGGGCGCGCCCGCCGGCGCGCGGGTCGAGGCGCGGGGGGAGCGGCCGGGCGCCCTGCTGGTCGCGGTCTCGGCCCACTGGTTCCTCGCTCACGCCGGTCGGCCCCGCGGCGGGGGTGTGGATGCGCCTCTGACCGGCCCGATCGTAGCCAGGACGCGTCCGTCGCGGAGCGCTCGCGACATGCCGGTGGGGGGACCGTGCTGGTTGACTCGTCGCATGGTCACGCCGATCCCGGAGCCCGACCGTCCGATCGACCCGAGCGAGCCCGTGCCCGACGATCCGGGCGAGCTCCTGCCGGACACCCCCGACACGCTGCCACCCGCGCCGGTCGAGCCCTCGCCCGACGACCCGGGCGGAGACCCCGGCGGGGTGCCCGAACCCGCCTGATCAGGTCGGCGGGCCCAGTTCGACGGTCACCCGTGTCCCGGCCGACGACGAGGAGAGGTGCAGCCGGCCACGGGAGGCCTCGGCCGTCCGCCGGACGATGTCCAGGCCGAGCCCGGTGGACCCGCCGCCGCTCCGGCCTCGCTCGAGCGCGGTGGCATCGAGGCCAGGTCCACCGTCGGCGACCGTGAGGAGGGCGCCGCCGCCGTCCCGCGGCCGGACGTCCACGGCGACGGGGGTGCCGTCCGGCGTGTGCTGGAAGACGTTGCCGAGCAGTGCGTCGACGGTGGCGGCGAGGTCGTCGGCGGGCACCCGCACCGGGAGCGCGTCGGGACAGGCGGTGAACCGGAGCGCCCGGCCCTCGTCCTCGGCGAGCGCCGACCAGAAGGTGACCCGCCCGGTCACCACCGCGGAGGCGTCGCAGCCGGTTCCGAGCCCCTCGCGCAGCGGGCGGCGGGCTTCGGCGATCACCGCGTCCACCGTGCGGCTCAGCGCGTCGACGTCCTCGCGGATCCGGTCCCGATCGGCCGGGGGGAGCCCCTCGGCGTCCAGGCGCAGGGCCGTCAACGGCGTGCGCAGCCGGTGCGCCAGGTCGGCCGCTGCCTCCCGCTCGGCCTGCAGCAGCTCGCCGATCCGCCCGGCCAGCCGGTTGACCGCCTCCCCGACCTCGCGCACCTCCGGTGGCCCGGCGGGGACGGCGCGCGCGGACAGCTCGCCGCTGCCGAGCCGGTGTGCCGTTGCGGCCAGGTCCATCACCGGGCGGGTGAGCGAGCGTGCCAGCCGATCGGCGACGACGAGGGCCACCAGCAGGAGGACGACGCCCAGCCCGGTGAGCACCGCCCAGGTGCGGGCGACGCCGGCGCGCAGCTGCTCCACCGGCACGAGCACCTCGACGACCGCCGTGCCGCCGGGACGGCCCACCGGCTGGACGAGACGTGTGCCCTCGGCCGACTCCTCGACCACGGGGCTCCCCGGTGCGGTGGTCGTGGTCCCGCGCTCGCCGAGCCACGTCGTCCCGTCGGTCCAGAGCACCCCCGCCCGCGGCCCCCCGGCGAGAGCCGCCAGATCCGCGGCGACCTGGTCCTGGTCCCCGAGGCCGACCGACGGCAGCAGGAACTGCAGCTGTGCCTGGCCCGCATCCAGGGCTCGTGCCTCGGCCACGCGGCTGACCAGCGACGCGGCGGGGAGCAGGAAGGCGAGCAGGACGACCGACGTCGTCGCCGCCACCAGCAGCGTGATGCGGCCTCTCACGGCTCGGGCTCGGTCAGGCGGACGCCGACGCCGCGCACCGTCTGCACCATGCGGGGACCGTCGTCCCCCAGCTTGCGCCGCAGCCAGGACAGGTGGACGTCGACGGTCTTGTCCGAGCCGCCGTACGGGAGCTGCCAGACCTCCGCGAGCAGCTCGCGCTTGGGGACCACCGCGCCGGGCCGCGCGGCCAGGTACGCCAGCAGGTCGAACTCCTTGGGCGCGAGCTCGACCGGCCGGCCGGCGTAGCTCACCCGGCGGCCGCGCGGGTCCACGGTCAGTTCTCCCACGGTGAGTTCGGCCGCGCCGCTGCCCGCGGGGCTGCTCCGGCGCAGCACCGCGCGGATGCGTGCGTCGAGCTGCTCCGCGCTGAACGGCTTGCGCACGTAGTCGTCGGCGCCGGCATCCAGGACCCGCACGATGCTCCCGTCGTCGTCCCGGGCCGTCGCGACGATGACCGGCACCGAGGAGACCGCGCGGAGCATGCGCAGCAGTTCGCCGCCGTCGAGATCGGGGAGCCCGAGGTCGAGCACGACGAGGTCCGGCCGCCCGTCGACGGCCTGTCGCAACCCCTCGAGCGCGGTGCCGGCCGAGCTGACCGCGTGCCCCCGGTCGCGCAGCGCGCGGATGAGCGCGGAGCGGATGCGCTCGTCGTCCTCGACGACCAGGAGCTGGGCCACGCCGCGGACGCTAGCGGGCCCTCGGCCCTGGGGATGGAAACCGGCGCGCTTCCTTGATGTCCTCTTGGGGTGGTCTTAACCCGCTCGGCCGGAGGGTCTGCGCCATGACACGAACCAGCATGAGACGACCGGTCCTCCTCGGAGCCGCCTGGACCGCGTCGGCGGCCGCAGCCGTCGGCCTGGGCTTCCTCGCGGTGTCGTTCGTGGACGCCTCGGCGTCGCCGGGCACGTCGCCGGTGGCGGCCAGCAGCTCCGCGTCGGCACCCCCGGCGCCGACGGCGTCCGTGCCGCACGGGTCGGCCCCCGGCCCGTCGGCGCCCGCCGCGTCGGCAACCGGTGAGTACGCCACCGCCGGCGGCACCGTGTTCGCCGACTGCAGCAGCGGCTCACCCGTCCTGGCAGGGGTCCCCGCGGCCGGCTGGTGGGTCGACCCCTCCGACGACCTCGGCAAGATGGAGTTCGAGAACGACGACGACGACATCGACGTGCACGTCGCGTGCATCGACGGCGCACCGCGGTTCGCCCTGGACGACTCGGCGTTCCGGTCCCCGTCCTCGTCCCCGTCGACGTCCTCGTCCTCGTCCTCGTCCCCGTCGGCGTCCTGGTCGCCGGGCGCGGCGAGCCCCACCTCCGGCCACGACGACTCCGACGGACGGGTCGGCGGCGGCCACGGTCGCGACGACTGATCTCCTCCGCGAGCCCGGCGGGGGAGGTCCCCCGCCGGGCCTGGGAGACTGCTGCCGTGCTGCTGCGGATGTCGACCCTGTTCCTCCGGACCCTTCGGGACGACCCGGCCGACGCCGAGGTCGCCAGCCACCGCCTGCTCGCGCGGGCCGGCTACATCCGGCGCGCGGCCCCCGGCGGGTTCACCTGGCTGCCGCTGGGCTTCCGCGTCTTCCGCAACGTCGAGCGGATCATCCGCGAGGAGATGGACGCGATGGGCGCGCAGGAGGTGCACTTCCCGTCGCTGCTGCCCAAGGAGCCCTACGAGGCCACCGGGCGCTGGACCGAGTACGGCGACAACCTCTTCCGGCTCAAGGACCGTCGCGGCGTCGACCACCTGCTCGGCCCCACGCACGAGGAGATGTTCACGCTCCTGGTGAAGGACCTGTACTCGTCCTACAAGGACCTGCCGCTCTCGCTCTACCAGATCCAGACCAAGTTCCGGGACGAGGCGCGTCCCCGGGCCGGGCTGCTGCGCGGCCGCGAGTTCACCATGAAGGACAGCTACTCCTTCGACGTCGACGACGCCGGGCTGGACACGTCCTACGCCGCGCACCGCGACGCGTACATCAAGATCTTCGACCGGCTCGGCCTGGAGTACGCCATCGTCTCCGCGATGTCGGGCGCCATGGGCGGCTCCAAGAGCGAGGAGTTCCTGCACCCGACCGAGATCGGGGAGGACACCTTCGTCCGCTCGGCCGGTGGCTACGCGGCCAACGTCGAAGCGGTCACCACCGTCGTCCCCGACGAGATCCCGCTCGAGGGCCTGCCCGAGGCGCACGTCGAGGACACCCCCGACACCCCGACCATCGAGACGCTGGTCGCCGTCGCGCGGGACATGTTCCCCGAGGCCGGCTACACCGCGGCCTCGACGCTGAAGAACGTCGTCGTCACCCTCGTGCACCCCGACGGCACCCGCGAGCCGCTGGTCGTCGGCATCCCCGGCGACCGGGACGTCGACGCCAAGCGCCTCGGGGCGCAGGTGGCCCCGGCGGAGGTCGAGCCGTTCACCGAGTTCGACCAGCACCCGGCGCTGGTCAAGGGCTACATCGGGCCGCAGGTGCTCGGCAGTGGGAGCGAGTCGGGCATCCGCTACCTGGTCGACCCGCGGGTGGTTCCCGGCAGCCGCTGGATCACCGGCGCGAACGCACCCGGCAAGCACGTGTTCGACCTGGTCGCCGGCCGGGACTTCACCTGGGACGGCGTCATCGAGGCCGCCGAGGTGCTGGCCGGCGACCCCGCGCCCGACGGCTCCGGTCCGCTGGAGCTCGCTCGCGGCGTCGAGATGGGCCACATCTTCCAGCTCGGCCGCAAGTACGCCGAGGCGCTGGACCTCAAGGTGCTCGACGAGAACGGCAAGCTGGTCACCGTGACGATGGGCTCCTACGGCATCGGCGTCTCCCGTGCCGTCGCCGCGATCGCCGAGTCGACGCACGACGAGCTCGGGCTGGTCTGGCCACGGGAGGTCGCCCCGGCCGACGTGCACGTCGTGGCCACCGGCAAGGACGCCGCCGTCTTCGAGGCCGCCGAGTCGCTGGCGGCCCAGCTCGTCGCCGCCGGCCTCACCGTGCTCTACGACGACCGGCCGAAGGTCTCGCCCGGCGTGAAGTTCAAGGACGCCGAGCTGCTCGGCATGCCGACGATCGTCACCGTCGGCCGCGGCCTGGCCGAGGGCGTCCTGGAGCTGCGGGACCGGGCCACGGGGGAGCGCGAGGAGATCCCCGTCGACGACGCCACCGCCCGCGTGCTGGCCGCCGTCCGCAGCTGACCCCCAGCCACGATCAGGGAACCTGATCATGGCGCGTCCTCCCTCAGGGTGTGCGGTGAGGGAGGACGCGCTGCGGCGAGGGTGGACGGCGTCCGGCGGCCGTGGTCGGTGCGCCCGCGCGGGCCGACCCGGCTGCGTGACCGCCCCGTCCGGGCGTCTGGCATCATGGTCGGTCGAACACGGCGTCGGCGGCCCTCTCACCGGTGACGTGCGTGTCCCTGGCTCCGCCCCGGCGTACCCCCACACGTCGCCCGGCGAGCACCCGAAACGCGTTCGAGGAGAACACCACACACCGTGGCCACCAAGATCAAGCTCATGCGCCTGGGCAAGATGCGCGCGCCGTACTACCGCATCGTCGTCGCCGACGCCCGCACCAAGCGTGACGGCCGCTCGATCGAGACGATCGGCAAGTACCACCCGAAGGAGGACCCCTCCTTCATCGAGGTCGACTCCGAGCGGGCGCAGTACTGGCTGGGCGTCGGCGCGCAGCCGACCGAGGCCGTCGCCGCCATCTTCCGGGTGACCGGTGACTGGCAGAAGTTCAAGGGCGAGCCGGCCCCGGCTCCCATGAAGGTCGCTGCCCCGAAGCCGGACAAGAAGGCCCTGTACGAGGAGGCCGTCCGCGCGGGTATGGAGGAGCCGGCCGCCGGCGCCACCACCCCCAAGAAGAAGGCCGCCCCCAAGGCCGAGGCCCCGAAGGCGGACGCCTCTGCGGCCGACGCCCCCGCAGCCGACGCCGCTCCGGCCGAGACGCCGGCCGAGTAAGACGTGCTCGAAGAAGCGCTCGAGCACCTGGTCAGGGGCATCGTCGACAACCCCGACGACGTCACCGTCGACCTGCTCACCAACCGCCGCGGCAAGACCCTCGAGATCCGCGTCCACCCGGACGACCTCGGCAAGGTCATCGGCCGCGGCGGGCGCACCGCCAAGGCGCTGCGCCAGGTGATGACCGGGGTCGGCGGACGAGGCCTGCGGGTCGACGTCGTCGACACCGACGGGCGCTGAGCACCGGCTCCTTTGAGCACCCAGAACGAACCCACCGACACCGTGGTGGTCGGCCGCATCGGCCGGCCCCACGGTGTCCGTGGTCTGGCCACCGTCGAGGTACGCACCGACGACCCTGAGGGGCGCTTCGCCCCCGGGGCGGTGCTGCTGACCGATCCGGCGGAGCGCGGCCCGCTCACCGTCGTCGACCGGCGGTGGCACAGCGGCACGCTGCTGCTCCAGCTCGCCGCACCCGATGGCGCCGTCTACGACGTCCGCGAGGCCGTCGACGAGCTGCGCAACACCTTGCTGCTGGTCCGGGTCGCCGACCTGCCCGAGCTCGACGACCCCGACTCCTACTACGACCACCAGCTCGTCGGCCTGGCCGCCCGGCTCCCGGACGGCACGGTGATCGGTGAGGTGACCGCGGTCCGCCACGAGGCGCAGGACCTGCTGGTCGTCCGCCGCGTCGAGGGCGGGGACGCGCTGATCCCGTTCGTCACCGCGATCGTGCCGACCGTCGACGTCGCCGGCGGGTTCGTGGTGGTCGACCCGCCCGAGGGGCTGCTCGACCTGTGAGTCACGCCTTCCGGATCGACGTCGTCACGATCTTCCCGGAGTACCTGGCGCCGCTGCGCCAGTCGCTGCTCGGCAAGGCCGTCGAGCGGGGACTGGTCGAGGTCGGCGTGCACGACCTCCGGCAGTGGACCGACGACGTCCACCGCACCGTCGACGACGCCCCGTACGGCGGTGGCCCCGGCATGGTGATGAAGCCCGAGCCGTGGGGCCGCGCCCTGGAGGCCGTCCGCCCGCCCGGCACCCGGCTCGTGGTGCCGACCCCCGCCGGTCGGCCGTTCACCCACGCGATGGCGGTGGAGTGGTCGACCGAGCCCGGGCTGGTCTTCGCCTGCGGGCGCTACGAGGGCATCGACCAGCGGGTCGCCGACTGGGCGGCCGAGGCCGGGCCGGTCTCCGAGGTCTCGATCGGCGACTACGTGCTCGCCGGCGGTGAGGCCGCCGTCCTGGTGATGACCGAGGCGGTCACCCGGCTCATCCCCGGGGTGCTGGGCAACCGCGAGTCCGCGGAGTACGACTCGCACGCCGACGGCCTGCTCGAGGGCCCCTCCTACACCCGGCCGGCGAACTGGCGGGGCCACGAGGTGCCCCCGGTCCTGCTGTCGGGGGACCACGCCGCCATCGACCGCTGGCGGCGCGCCGAGTCCCTGCGCCGCACGGCGGCCCGCCGCCCCGACCTGCTGGCCGCCCTGCCGGACGACGCGCTCACCGACGCCGAGCGGGCGTCGCTGGCCGGTGGCTGACCGGCCGGTCCAGCGGACGACGGCGCGCGTCGTCGTCCTGGACCCGGAGGGGCGGGTGCTGCTGCTCGGCGCCCGGCTGCCCGATCCCTCCGTGCCGCCCGGCGAGGTGCTGTTCTGGTACACGCCCGGCGGGGGAGTGGAGGACGGCGAGACCCTCCGCGCGGCCGCCGTCCGGGAGCTAGCCGAGGAGATCGGGCTGCACGTCGAGACGACCGCGCTCGAGGGGCCGGTGTGGCTGCGGCGGCACGTCGGGCCGTTCGGCGAGCAGGTGTTCGACACCCGCGAGACGTTCTTCGTGCTGCGCGACGTCGTCCACGAGGTCGTCCCCGGTGCGCTCACCGCGCTGGAGCTGCTGGCCGACGAACCGCACCGGTGGTGGACGACCGGCGAGCTGGCGGCGGGGGGAGCCTTCGTCCCGGCCGACCTCGCCGCTCTGGTGGCGGAGCTGCGGGCGGGGCCGTGGACGGGCCCGCCGCGCATCGTCGCGTGACGATGTGGCACAGTAGAGAGTCGCTGCTGACCGACGGCACCGCTGTCGGGAGCTCCGCACCGGAGCCGCAGCCCCCCGGAACGGACAGCCGGGGCGTTCCGCTGTCCGAACCGAGAACGAGCCACCTGAGACTGAGGACTGCCGAGATGAACACCCTGGACGCACTCGACGCCGACTCGCTGCGCGACGACATCCCCTCGTTCCGCCCGGGTGACACCGTCAAGGTGCACGTCCGCGTCATCGAGGGCAACCGCTCGCGGATCCAGGTCTTCCAGGGTGTCGTCATCCGCCGTCAGGGCGGCGGCATCCGCGAGACCTTCACCGTGCGCAAGGTCAGCTTCGGTGTCGGGGTCGAGCGCACCTTCCCGGTGCACACCCCCGTCGTGGAGAAGATCGAGGTGCTGACCCGCGGTGACGTGCGTCGCGCCAAGCTCTACTACCTCCGCGAGCTGCGCGGCAAGGCCGCCAAGATCAAGGAGAAGCGCGAGACCGTCGCGCGCTGACCTCCCCGCGAGGACACGCTGCAGCCGGGCCGACCGGCTGGAACTCGGCGGGTCCCCCGCGCCGTACGCTGGCTCCTGATGAGCAGCGACCGGCCCGGGGGGCCCGCCGACGTCGTCCCGGGCGAACCCGATGAGCCCGACCGGACCCCCGACGCCTCACCCGCCTCCGAGAGGCCCGTGCGCCGGCGCCGGAGGGCGAAGGACCCGAAGAAGGGTTCGCTCCTGCGGGAGCTGCCGGTCCTCCTGCTGATCGCCTTCGTGCTCGCGCTGGTGGTCAAGACCTTCTTCGTGCAGGCCTTCTTCATCCCCTCCGGATCGATGGAGCAGACGCTGCACGGCTGCACCGGCTGCACCGGCGACCGGGTGCTGGTCAACAAGGTGCCGTACTGGTTCGGGGAGCCCGAACCCGGTGACATCGTCGTCTTCCGCGGCCCGGACACCTGGACGCCGGAGATATCGGTCGAGGAGCCCGGCAACTGGTTCACCGGCGCGCTGCTGTGGCTGGGCCGCACGATCGGCGTCGCGCCGCCCAGCGAGGACGACTTCGTCAAGCGCGTCATCGCCACCGAGGGGCAGACCGTCCAGTGCTGCGACGTCGAGGGCCGGGTCACCGTCGACGGCGAACCGCTCGAGGAGCCCTACATCTTCGAGGACATGCCCATCGAGAGCCGGCCGTTCGGCCCGGTGACCGTTCCCGAGGGCCGGCTGTGGGTCATGGGGGACCACCGCTCCGCGTCGGCGGACTCGCGCTCGCACGTGGGTGACGAGTACGCCGGCACCGTCGCTGTCGACGACGTCATCGGCAAGGCCGCGGTCATCGTCTGGCCGCTGGACCGGTTCGGATTGCTCGACTCCCCGGACATCCAGGGCGTCGAGGCGTCGGGAGCCGTGCCCCCGGTCCCCGATGACGGGGTGGGCCCGGTGGGCGCGGTGGCGGTGCTGCCCTACGCCGTCGGGCTGGCCGGTGCCGTGCCCCTCACCGCGTGGCGCCGGCGGGCGCGCGCCGTCCCACCGTCCTCCTGATGGTCGTGGCGTTGCAGGAGTGATTCCGGCGCCTTTCACCATCGCCGCGGGCAATCGCACAAGAATTGCCGGAAAAGCATTCAAGCAACCGTTTTCCCCTTCCGATGGAGTGATTGCACGTTCCCGGAAGTGAAACGGAGTCAGTTGTGTCTGCACCCATGGCGAGCACCGCGCGCGGCATCACCCGCGTGCTCCTCCTCGCCGACGCGCCCGTCCTGCGTCGCGGGCTGGTGAGCATGATCAACGAGACCGCCGGCATGCAGGCCGTCGGCACTCCCGGCGAGCTGCGGCGGGCCCTCACCCTGGTCGAGACCGCCCGCCCCGACGCCGTCGTGGTGGAGCTGGGGTCCGGTCGGGCGGCCACGCTGAACGCCTGCCGTGATCTGCGGCGCCGCTTCCCCCGGGTCGCGATCGTCGCGCTGGCCACCTCCGAGGACCCGGCCGTGGTCAACGAGGCCCTGGCAGCCGGCATCCGCGGCTACCTGATGATCAACACGTCCCCGACGCTGCTCGGCTGGGCGATCCTCGCCGCCCGCGCCGGGCGCACCGTGGTCGATCCGCAGATCCGCCGCGTGGAGCCCTCCGCCGTGCCGACCGCCAAGCCGTTCGCCCCCGAGGTGCCGCTGACCCGCCGCGAGCAGGACGTCCTGGACGAGCTGCTGCAGGGCCAGTCGAACCGGCAGATCGGCCGCAACCTCTTCATCAGCGAGGACACGGTCAAGTCCCACGTCAAGGCCATCCTGCGCAAGCTGGGTGCCCGCGACCGGGCGCACGCCGTCTCGCTGGTCCTCTCCAACCGCGGTCCGGGCTGCGGCTGCGGCGCGCACCCGGCGGCCGCATCCCCCGAGGAGACGGCCGACGTCTGACCGGCTCCTCTCCCGCCCCCGCAGGCCGGCTCCCGTTCCCGGGAGCCGGCCTGCGGCGCGTCCGGGGGGCGGCGGCGGTGTCGGCCCGCCGTCGTAGTGTCGTGCGGCGATGGCCGCACCTCCCACCCACACCCCATCCGCGCCGGCGGTCCGCGTCCGGCGCACCCTCGCCGACGACCGGCCCGACGCGCTCTGGGACATGGAGCGCGCGCTGCGCCGGCGGGGGTTCGAGGCGGTCGCCGGGGCCGACGAGGCCGGGCGGGGTGCCTGCGCCGGCCCGCTGGTCGCCGCGGCCTGCATCCTGCCCGCGGGACGCCGGGGCCGGGTGCCGGGGCTGGCCGACTCCAAGCTGCTCACGGCGGCCGCCCGGGAGCGTGCCTACGACGAGATCCTCGACCGGGCGGTCGCGTGGTCGGTCGTCGTCCTGCCGGTCGCGGACCTCGACGCCCGGGGCATGCACGTGACCAACATCGAGGCGCTGCGCCGCGCGGTGTGCACGCTGGACCCCGGCCCGGACTACGTGCTGACCGACGGCTTCCCCGTGCCGGGCCTCGCCCGCCCGGGGCTGGCCGTCTGGAAGGGCGACCGGGTGGCCGCCTGCGTGGCCGCGGCCTCGGTGCTGGCCAAGGTGACCCGCGACCGGATCATGCTCGAGCTGCACGAGCGCTGGCCGGAGTACGACTTCGCCGGCCACAAGGGCTACATCACCGACGTGCACACCGCCGCGCTGGACCGCCACGGGCCCTGCCCCGAGCACCGGATGCGCTTCGTCAACGTGCGCAGCGCCCGCGACGCGCACGCCGAGCGGACCACCCACCTGACCGGTTCCGGTGCCATGGTCGATGATGGGCCCATGCGCCCTGTGTCCTTAGCCCTGACGAGCACCGAGGACCTTCGAGGGTCGCCGCAGGCGTCCGGTTCCCCTGCCGGCATCAGCCGTAGGCATCCGGTTCCCCTGCGGAGCAGCGATGCGGAGCAGTGTCGATGAGCACCGAAGACCTCGAGAAGTACGAGACCGAGATGGAGCTGCAGCTCTATCGCGAGTACCGGGACATCGTCCGGCAGTTCACGTACGTGGTGGAGACCGAGCGCCGGTTCTACCTGGCCAACTCCGTTGACCTGCAGGTGCGGGAGGCCGCGGGAGAGGTCTACTTCGAGCTGAAGCTCTCCGACGCCTGGGTGTGGGACATGTACCGGCCCGCCCGGTTCGTGCGCAACGTGCGCGTGCTGACGTTCAAGGACGTCAACGTCGAGGAGCTCGACAAGCCCGACCTCGAGCTCCCGGACGGTCCCCGGCTGCCGTAGCCGTCCACACCCGGCGGCCCCGTCCACAGATCGCCCCAGGGGCTCGGCCCGGCGCCCCCGCGGCGGCACGGTCGGGGGGTGCCTCCCACCACCGAACTCGGCGCCCGCGGTGAACGCATCGCCGTCGCCTACCTGACCGACGCCGGCCTGCGCGTCCTCGACCGCAACTGGCGCTGCCGCGAGGGCGAGATCGATCTCGTCGCGCGGGAAGGTGACGCCCTCGTCTTCTGCGAGGTGAAGACGCGGCGGGGCACGGGCTACGGCCATCCCGTCGAGGCGGTCACCCTCGCCAAGCGGCGCCGGATCCGGACGTTGGCGCAGCGCTGGCTGGCCGTGCACGACCACCACGCCCCCGAGGTGCGCTTCGACGTGGTGGGCGTGCTGGTGCGCCCGGAGCGCCCGGCGGTCGTCACGCACCTGCGGGGGGCTTTCTCGTGACGCTGGCCCGCACGTGGTCGGTCGGGCTCGCCGGCGTCCGCGGCGCGATGGTCGAGGTCGAGGTGGACATCGCCGCCGGGCTGCCCGGTGTGGTGCTCGTCGGGCTGCCCGACGCGGTGGTCCGCCAGTCGGTCGACCGGGTGCGCGCCGCGATCGCGAACGCCGGCGGCGAGTTCCCCGTCCGCCGGGTGACCATCGGGCTCTCGCCCGCGTCGATGCCCAAGCAGGGGAGCGGGTTCGACCTCGCCGTGGCCGCCGGGGTGCTGGCCGCCGCGGGCGCGGTGCCCGCCGGCGCCGTCGACCGGCTGGTGCTCCTCGGCGAGCTGGGCCTGGACGGCTCCGTGCGCTCCATCCGCGGCGTCCTGCCGGCGGTCCTCGCGGCGGCCCGAGCCGGGCACGCGCAGGTCGTCGTCCCGGTGGAGAACGCCGCCGAGGCGGCCCTGGTGGACCGGGTCGAGGTGCTCGCCGTCGCGACCCTCACCCAGCTCGTCGCGCACCTGTTGGGCGCGGCGCGACTGACCCCGCACGTCCGCGGGGCGGCGCCCGCGCAGCCGCCGGTGCCGGAGCTCGGGGACGTCGTCGGCCAGGCCGCCGGCCGCCGGGCCGTGGAGGTCGCCGCCGCCGGCGGGCACCACCTCTACCTCGCCGGGCCGCCCGGTGCCGGCAAGACGATGCTCGCCGAGCGGCTGCCCGGGCTGCTGCCCCCGCTGGACGAAGAGGCGGCGCTCGAGGTCACGGCCATCCACTCCATCGCCGGCACTCTGCCGCCGGAGGCGCCGCTGATCACCCGGCCGACCTTCGAGGCGCCGCACCACTCGGCGACGATGGCGGCGCTGATCGGGGGTGGCTCGGGCCAGATCCGGCCGGGCGCGCTGTGCCGGGCGCACCGCGGGGTCCTGTTCCTCGACGAGGCGCCCGAGTTCCCCCGGGCGGTGCTCGACACGCTGCGCCAGCCCCTGGAGCGGGGGCAGGTCACCATCCAGCGGGCCGCGGGCGCGGCCACGTTCCCGTGCCGGGCGCAGCTCGTGCTGGCGGCGAACCCCTGCCCGTGCGCCACCGCCGCGGGGGACACCGCTTGCACCTGCAGCCCGCTGGAGCGGCGGCGGTACCAGGCACGCCTCTCCGGTCCGCTGCTCGACCGCGTCGACCTGCGGGTGGAGCTGCCCCCGGTCACCCGGGCGGCCTGGCTCGACGGGCTCCCCGCGCCGGAGTCCACCGACGTGGTCGCCGCGCGGGTGGCCCGGGCGCGGGCCGCGGCACGGGCGCGGCTCGCCGGCACCGGGCTCGCGCTCAACAGCGAGGTGCCGGGTCGCCTGCTGCGCGACCGGTTCGCGATCCCGCGGGCGTCGCTCCGGCTGGCCGAGCGGGCGCTCGAGCGCGGCTCCATCTCGGTGCGTGGCTTCGACCGGGTGGTGCGCGTCGCGTGGACGGTCGCCGACCTGGCCGGGCGCGGCGTGCCGTGCACCGACGACGTCGCCGAGGCCCTCGGCATGCGGCTGCAGCGGGCCGTGGCGTGACCACCCTCGAGGAGGACCTGGAGGACGCGGCCGGCGCGCCGCCGGTGGCGGGCGAGGTGCACCCGGGGGTCCGCCGGGCGCGGGCGTGGCTCAGCCGGGCGGTCGAGCCGGGGGTCGTCGACCTCTGGCGCTGGGTCGAGGACGTCGGCCCGGTGGAAGCCACCCGATGCATCCGCGCCGGAACGGCTCCCGACCGGGTCCGGGCCATCGTGGGCGCCCGGGCGGGGCAGGACGCGACGGCGGCAGATCTGCAGCGCGCGGAGCGGTGCGGCGCCCGGCTGGTGGTGCCGGAGGACGACGAGTGGCCGGCCTTCGCGCTGCACGCGCTGACCATGGCTGCGCTGCAGCAGCCGCACGACCGCACGCGGCAGGCGAAGCGCACGCAGGCGCTCGTGCCGCCACTCGCCCTCTGGGTGCGGGGGACGGCCCGGTTGGCCGAGGTCACCGACCGTTCCGTGGCGGTCGTCGGCTCCCGGGCCTCGACCGCGTACGGCGAGCACGTGGCCGCCGAGCTGGGGCACCAGCTCGCCGCTCGCGGCTGGACGGTGGTCTCCGGGGGCGCCTTCGGGATCGACGCGGCCGCCCACCGCGGTGCGCTCGCGGCGCAGGGGCCGACGATCGCCGTCCTCGCCTCCGGCGTGGACCGCCCGTACCCGGCGGGGAACGGGACGCTGCTCGACCGGATCGCCGCGAGCGGCCTGCTGGTCAGCGAGTGGCCCCCGGGTGCCGCGCCCCACCAGCACCGCTTCCTGGTCCGCAACCGCCTCATCGCGGCGCTGAGCCGCGGCACGGTCGTGGTCGAGGCGGCGGCCCGGTCGGGCGCGCAGGCGACGGCGAACCGCGCGCGCGACCTCGGGCGACGGGTGCTGGTGGTCCCCGGTCCGGTCACCTCGGCGATGAGCGTGGGCTGCCACGAGCTCCTCCGGGACGAGGAGGGTGGCGCTCGGCTGGTGACCTGCGCGGCGCACGTCATCGAGGAGGTCGGCGGCATCGGTGTCGATCTGGCCGAGGCCGCTCCCCGGCCTGCCTCCCCGCGCGACGGGCTCTCCGACCTCGCCGTGCGGGTGCTCGACGCCTGCCCGGTGCGCAGCGGCGTCAGCCCGGAGCGGCTGGCCCGCACCGCCGGCTGCGACGTGCTCGAGGTGCTGCGCGTGCTGCCGGCACTGGAGGTGGCGGAGCTGGTCCAGCGGACGAGCACGGGCTGGCGGCTGGCCCCGCCGCCGAAGCCGCCCGGCGCGGCGGCTTGACCGGGGCCGGGCGCCGACGGACGGTGCCCCCGTGGCCACGCCCAGCACCGACGAGGTCCGCGCCGGGCTGCCGCCCGCGCTGGCCGAGGCGCTGGCCGGCTACGAGGAGCACCTGACCGGGCAGCGCGACCTCTCGGCGAACACCGTGCGCAGCTACGTCGGCGACGTCGCCCGGCTGCTGGACCACCTCGCCCGGCGCAGCGGCACCCAGCCGCACGACCTCGACCTCGCCACCCTGCGGAGCTGGCTGGCCCAGGGGCGCACCCGCGGGCACAGCCGCTCGACGACCGCCCGCCACGCGTCGGCCGCGCGGTCGTTCACCGCCTGGCTGCGCCGCGCCGCCCTCACCCCCGAGGACGTCGGCCAGCGCCTGGTGAGCCCGAAGGCGCACCGCACCCTCCCCGATGTCCTGGCGCCCGAGCAGGCGCGGGCCCTGGTGGAGACGGCGGCGGGCGCCGAGGAGCCGGTGCAGCTCCGCGACGCGGTCGTCCTGGAGCTGCTGTACGCCAGCGGCATCCGGGTCAGCGAGCTCGTCGGCCTGGACGTCGACGACGTCGACCGCGGGCGACGGCTGCTGCGTGTGCTGGGCAAGGGCAGGAAGGAGCGCAGCGTGCCGTACGGCGTGCCCGCCGAGCGGGCGCTGGAGGCCTGGCTGACCCGCGGGCGCCCGGCCCTCGCCCGGCCGGACTCCGGGCCGGCGCTCCTGCTCGGGCTGCGCGGCGGCCGCCTCGACGCGCGGGAGGCCCGGCGGACGGTGCACGCCGCGACGGCCGGCGTCCCGGGGGCGCCGGACATCGGTCCGCACGGGCTGCGGCACTCCGCGGCCACGCACGTCCTCGAGGGCGGCGCGGACCTGCGTTCCGTACAGGAGCTGCTCGGCCACGCTAGCCTCGCGACGACACAGATCTACACGCACGTGACGGTCGAGCGGCTCCGTGCGGTCCACGCCCAGGCGCACCCCCGTGCCTGACGCGCGCGGCCGGGTGGCGGGATCTGCGGACGCAGTCAGGACCACGCGGGACCACGGACGGTGCCCGCGCAGCACGACCGAGGAGCGCCACCGTGTCTGAGGCAACCATCCGTCGCATCGACGAGTCCGGTGAGGACGCCGATGCCCTGCTGGCCGACCTGTGGGCGCGGTACGTCGAGGGCCGGGACGCCGGCCTGCGCGACCGGCTGATCCTCCACTACGCGCCGCTGGTGAAGTACGTCGCCGGCCGGGTGGGCAGCGGTCTGCCCGCGCACGTCGAGCAGGCCGACCTCATCTCCTACGGGACGTTCGGGCTCATCGACGCGATCACCCGCTACGAGCCCACCCGCGAGGTGAAGTTCGAGAGCTACGCGATGGCGCGCATCCGCGGCGCGATCATCGACGAGCTGCGCAACACCGACTGGATCCCGCGGTCGGTGCGCGTCAAGGCCCGGGCCTTCGAGCGCACCGTCGCCGAGCTCGAGAGCAGGCTGCACCGGACGCCGACCGACGAAGAGGTCGCCGACGCCATGGACATGGACGTCGAGGACATCCGGAAGTTCCTGGGCCAGCTCTCGCTGGTCAACGTGGTGGCCCTCGACGAGCTGCTGACCGACGACGAGGGCGGCTCCCCGCGCCTCGGCGACACCCTGCAGGACCCCAGCGCCCTGGACCCGCAGGCGATGGCGGAACACGGCGAGGCCCGGCAGCTGCTGGCCCGCGCGGTCGAGCAGCTGCCCGAGCGGGAGAAGGTCGTCGTCTCGCTCTACTACTTCGAGGGCCTCACGCTCGCGGACATCGGGCGGGTGCTCGGCGTGACCGAGAGCCGGATCTGCCAGCTGCACACCAAGGCGGTCCTGCACCTGCGCACCAAGCTCGCCGACATCGCCTGACGTCGGGCAGCGGCGTCTCCGCTGGGGACGGCGGTCAGTTGCCGGCCGGGTCGTCGTCCGGACGGGGGCCCAGCAGCGGCTGAGTGCCCGGCGGATTGCGGTGCCCTTCCTGCCAGGGCAGCCGGCCGGTGGAGTCGGGCCAGATGAGCTGCAGCGCGTCCACGGTGCCGTGCAGCTGCTCGATCACGGTGAGCCGCTCGGTGTCCTCGACGCGGAGGAAGACCACGGGGGAGTCCTCGTCGGTCAGCGCCGCCGTGGCGGTACCCGGCGCGAACCGGGCCCCGCCCCGGACCGCCTCGCCGACCAGGTTCAGGTACTTCTCCGCGGCGGGGAACGGCAGCCCCACCACGACCACCTCGGGGTGCTCCCACGCTGCGAGGCCCACCGTGTAGGAGTAGCGCGGCTCGCCGGGCGTGCCGCCACCGTGCAGCACCGCCCACCCGAAGGTGTCGATCACCTGGTGCAGGCCCCTCAGCACCTGGTCGGCGTCCTGCTCGCCCTCGGTCGGCCCGCTCTCGACCGGCCCGCTCTCGACCGGTCGGGCCGCGATCGCCGGGGCCGGGGCCTCGGCCGGCTGCACGTCGGTCGTCCCGGCACCGGCCTGCTCGACACCGGTGGGCTCGCCGGAGCCCGGGTTGGCGGCACGCTTGCGTCGGAATCGCACACCTGGACGGTAGCGCCGGGGTGCCGGGTCGCCCGGGATCCCCGCAGGGACGGTGCGTACGACCTGTCACCGCGCGCTGACTGGCTGTGGTGCACCGTGGGCATCGCCGGCAAGGGGGAGCAGTCGCACCCGCGGGGGCCGGAGCAGCGACATGGGGTCGAGGTAGACCTCGCCGCGGCGCGCCCCCCAGTGCAGGCAGGCGGCGACCGGGCACTCGTCGTGGCCGGCCAGCAGCACGCCCAGACGAGCTCCACGGACGACGGACCGGCCGGTGCCCACCGACGGCGTCACCGGCTCGTACGTCGTCCGGAGCCCTCCGGCGTGGTCGACGCTGACCACGGGCCGCCCGGCGACCATCCCGGCGAAGACGACGACCCCGTCGCCGGCCGCCCGCACCGGGGAGCCGGGAGCGGCTGCCAGGTCGACCCCGCGGTGCCCGGGCCCGTACCGGTGCGGAGGTGGCTCGAACGGGCGGGTGACCACCGGCTCGCCGGGCAGGGGAGCGCTCCAGAGCGGCTCCGGTCGGGACGGCCCGGCGGTGGTCGGCGACGCCGTGGCGGGGACGACGCCGGCCAGGACGAGCAGACCGAGGAACAGGGCGGCCAGCGGACGGGCGCGTAGGGGCATCCCCCGATGCTGGTCGCGGGCGGCGTGCTGGAGGGCGGGCGGCCGGTACGTGTGGACGCCCGTACCCGCTGTGGACGGGTCGCCGACCGGCGCGACGAGGGTGCCGGTGGACGACGCGTATGCTGTCCGGTGCGGCCCGTGCGAGCGGGTCGACTTCGCGCGTCCTCTTCCCGCCGATCGGCGGGGCAGTCGCCACCTCGGTCCCGGCCCAGCCGGGTGAGTGGCGCCGCAGGACGTCAGGGCGTGCACCACCCGGTGCCCGCGACAACCGGAATCCGCGCGGCCTCGGTCGCGCGCGAGAGCAGAGAGGCTGCGATATGGCAGTCGTCAGCATGAAGCAGCTGCTCGACAGCGGCGTCCACTTCGGGCACCAGACCCGTCGCTGGAACCCGAAGATGAAGCGCTTCATCTTCACCGAGCGCAACGGCATCTACATCATCGACCTGCAGCAGACGCTCGGGTACATCGACTCGGCGTACGAGTTCGTCAAGCAGACGGTCGCCCACGGCGGCTCGATCCTGTTCGTCGGCACCAAGCGCCAGGCGCAGGAGGTCGTCGCCGAGCAGGCGACGCGGGTCGGCATGCCCTACGTCAACCAGCGCTGGCTGGGCGGCATGCTCACCAACTTCCAGACGGTCCACAAGCGCCTCCAGCGCCTCAAGGAGCTCGAGGACATGGAGCAGACCGGCGTGCTGGTCAGCCTCTCCAAGAAGGAGCAGCTGGTCCTCAGCCGGGAGAAGGCCAAGCTCGAGCGCTCGCTCGGCGGTATCCGCGACATGCAGAAGGTGCCCAGCGCCATCTGGATCGTGGACACCAAGAAGGAGCACATCGCCGTCGGCGAGGCCCGCAAGCTCAACATCCCGGTCGTCGCGATCCTCGACACCAACTGCGACCCCGACGAGGTCGACTACAAGATCCCGGGCAACGACGACGCGATCCGCAGCATCACCGTGCTGACCCGGGTCATCGCCGACGCCGTCGCCGAGGGCCTCATGGCCCGCTCCGCCGCGCAGGCCAACGCCGGGCGCGAGGACGGCGAGCCCGCCGTCGGCGCCGGCGAGCCGCTCGCCGACTGGGAGCGCGAGCTGCTCACCGGCGGTACCGCCGACGAGCAGGCCGCCGCCACGCCGCTGCCGGAGACCCCGGCGCAGCCGGCCGACGTCACCGTCGGCGAGGTCGCCCCGGTCGAGGACGTCCCCGCCACCACCGGTGGCAAGGAGAACAACGCCGTCTGAGAAAGGACCCCGTCCCTCTCACCCCTCGCAAGCTCGGGGTGAGCCTCGGGACGGGGCTTTCCGGGCGTTCCGCTTCACCACATCCAGAAGGAAGTGACATGGCTGAGTTCACCGCGGCCGACGTCAAGCGTCTCCGCGACGCCACCGGCGCCGGCATGATGGACTGCAAGAAGGCCCTCACCGAGGCCGACGGCGACTACGACAAGGCCGTCGAGCTGCTGCGGGTCAAGGGCGCCAAGGACGTCGGCAAGCGTCTCGAGCGCTCCACCACGAACGGCATCGTCGTCAGCAAGGACGGCGCGCTGCTCGAGCTCGACTGCGAGACCGACTTCGTCGCCAAGAACGCCGACTTCATCGCGCTGGCCGAGCGCCTGCTCGAGATCGGCCTGACGAACAAGGCCTCCGACGCCGAGAGCCTGCTCACCAGCGAGGTCGACGGCCAGACCGTGGCCGCGCTCGTCGAGGGCGAGTCCGCCCGCATCGGCGAGAAGCTGGTCCTGAGCCGGTTCGCCGCGTTCGAGGGCACCACCGCCACCTACCTGCACAAGCGGGCCACCGACCTGCCCCCGGCCATCGGTGTCGCCGTGCAGTACTCCGGTGGCAGCGAGGACGCCGCCCGCAGCCTGGCGATGCACATCGCCGCCGCACGGCCGCGCTACCTCACCCGTGAGGAGGTCCCGGCCGAGGCGGTCGAGACCGAGCGCCGCGTGGCCGAGCAGACCGCGAAGGAGGAGGGCAAGCCCGAGCAGGCGATCTCCAAGATCGTCGAGGGGCGGGTCAACGCCTACTACAAGGACTTCGTCCTCCTCGAGCAGCC
Organism: Blastococcus sp. SYSU DS0669; assembly: GCF_054050895.1. NCBI lineage: Bacteria > Bacillati > Actinomycetota > Actinomycetes > Geodermatophilales > Geodermatophilaceae > Blastococcus > Blastococcus sp. SYSU DS0669. The sequence goes on from NZ_JBJHAE010000014.1 coordinate 64,297, forward strand.
GTCGATCACCGAGCCCAAGCGCACGGTCAAGCAGATCGTCGACGAGGCCGGCCTGACCGTGGAGCGCTTCGCGCGCTTCGAGGTCGGCCAGGCGTAACGAGCCGTACAGCAGAGGACCCCGCGTCCCCATTCGGCCCCGGTGCAGGGGCCCGCGCCGAGCGTGGGGGGCAGCGGGGTCCTTTGCTGTGCGGACGCCCTCGCTCGGCAGGAGCGGGGCACCCGGATGCGGCAGGATCACTCCACCGACAGCACCCATCGACTCCACCCAGGGATGAACCGTTGACCGACACCACCACCGCGCCGCTGTCCGCCCCCACCGCCTTCCAGCCGGCCGACGGGGACGGCTACAAGCGCGTGCTGCTCAAGCTCTCCGGTGAGTCCTTCGGCGGCGGCAAGGTCGGCGTCGACGCCGACATCGTCAAGGGGATCGCGGAGCAGCTCGCCGAGGTCGTCTCCCGGGGCACCCAGGTCGCCGTCGTCATGGGCGGCGGCAACTTCTTCCGCGGCGCGGAGCTCTCGCAGGCCGGCATGGACCGGACCAAGGCCGACTACATGGGCATGCTCGGCACGGTCATGAACTGCCTGGCGCTGCAGGACTTCTGCGAGAAGGCGGGGCTGGAGACCCGGGTGCAGTCGGCCATCACGATGGGCCAGGTCGCCGAGCCCTACATCCCGCGCAAGGCGATCCGGCACCTGGAGAAAGGCCGGCTGGTCATCTTCGGCGCCGGCGCCGGCATGCCGTACTTCTCCACCGACACCGTCGCCGCCCAGCGGGCGTTGGAGATCGAGTGCCAGGTGCTGCTCATGGGCAAGAACGGTGTCGACGGCGTCTACGACGACGACCCCCGCACCAACCCCGACGCCGTCATGTACGACGACCTCGACTACGCGACCGTGCTGGCCAAGCAGCTCAAGGTCGCGGACGCGACGGCGATCAGCCTCTGCATGGACAACGCCATGCCGATCGTCGTGTTCGACCTGCTGCGCGACGGCAACATCGCCCGCGCCACCGCAGGTGAGAAGATCGGCACGTTGATCAGCCAGCCGGCGTGACGCCGGCTGCACCGATCGGGCACAGACGAGGACGCCGGCGGAACGAGAACCGCCGCAGGAGGGACACCCCGTGATCGACGACACCCTGCTCGACGCCGAGGAGCGGATGGACAAGGCCCTCTCGGTGGCGCGCGAGGACCTGGGCTCGGTCCGCACCGGCCGTGCCACGCCCTCGATGTTCAGCAAGATCATGGTCGACTACTACGGCGCCTACACCCCGGTGCCCCAGATGGCCTCGATCACCGTGCCCGAGGCGCGGATGGCGGTCATCAAGCCCTACGACATGTCGCAGCTGACGGCCATCGAGCGGGCCATCCGCGACAGCGACCTGGGTGTCAACCCGACCAACGACGGTCAGATCCTGCGCGTGGTGTTCCCGCAGCTCACCGAGGAGCGCCGTCGCGACCTGGTGAAGCAGGCCCGCGCCAAGGGCGAGGACGCGAAGGTGGCGCTCCGCAACATCCGCCGCCGCGCGAAGGAGGAGCTCGACCGCATCGCCAAGGACGGCGAGGCCGGCGAGGACGACGTGCGTCGCGCGGAGAAGGAGCTCGACGACCTCACCGCCCAGCACGTCGCGCACGTCGACGAGGCGATGAAGAACAAGGAGACCGAGCTCCTCGAGGTCTGACCTCCACTTCGGCCGCCGCTCCGATGACACCTCCCCCCGCCGACCGCCCGGGCTCAGTGCGCCCGGGGGGTCAGTCCTACCCGCGGGTGGGTGGCCCGGGGTCGGGCGGGCGCCGGCGGGACGGCGACACCGGGCCGGTGCCGGTCGCGGCGTCCCGCCCGCTGCCGCCGCTCCCGTCCCGCTCGCCGCTTCCGGTCCCCGACGAACCCGGGCCGACCCCCGATGCCGCCGACGACGTCCCCACGGCCACGGCCATGCCGCTGCCCGAGGCGGTCGCCCAGCTGCCCACCACGGAGCAGCCGGTGAGCCGCGCCGGCCGGAACCTGCGCGCGGCCATCGGCGTCGGCGTCGGGCTGGTCGCGGTCATCGTCGTGTCACTGTTCGTCTGGCGCCCGGCGTTCCTCGGGGTGCTCGTCGCCGCGATCCTCGTCGCCGTCGTGGAGCTCACCCGGGCCCTGGACAAGGGCGGGTACTCCGCGCCGCTCGTGCCGCTGCTCGTCGGCGCCTTCGCCATGGAGGCGCTCGCCTGGACGCGCGGCCCCACCGGCCTGCTCACCGGCTTCCTCCTGACCGCCCTGGCGGTGCTCCTGTGGCGACTGGCCGCCGGCCCGGTCGGCTACCGGCGGGACGCGGCCGCCGGCGTCCTGGTCGCGCTCTACGTCCCCCTGCTGGCCGGCTTCGCCGTCCTCCTGCTCGTGCCCGAGGACGGCGCCGTGCGGGTGCTGGCCTTCATCGCCACGGTCATCGCCAGCGACGTCGGGGGTTACGCCGCCGGGGTGCTGTTCGGCAAGCACCCGATGGCGCCCTCGATCAGCCCCAAGAAGTCGTGGGAGGGCATGGCCGGGTCCGTGCTCGCCTGCATGCTGATGGCCACGCCGATCCTGGTGCTCGGCCTCGGCGCACCCTGGTGGGGCGGGCTGGTCTTCGGGGCCGCGATCGCCGTCTCGGCGACCGTGGGGGATCTCGCCGAGTCGCTCATCAAGCGCGACCTCGGCATCAAGGACATGGGGGACCTGCTGCCCGGTCACGGCGGCATCATGGACCGGTTGGACTCGCTGCTTCCGTCCGCGGCGGCGGCCTACCTGCTCCTGGCGGTCCTCGCGCCCGTCTAGGGCTCCCGGTCGACGGACCAGGTCGTGCCCAGCTCCGCGAACCCGCGCCGGGCGTACCAGTGCCGCGGCCAGTCGTCGCCCGCGGCCTCCAGCACGACCAGGTCGCAGCCGGCCTCGGCGGCCAGCTCGAGCACCCGGGCGAGCACCGCGTCGCCGTACCCGCGCCCGCGGGCGTCCGGATCGGTCATCACCGACTCCACGGCCGCGGTGGCGCCGTCCACCCGCAACTGCGCGGCGGCCACCACCCGGCCGTCCTCCCGCACCACCACGTCGGTCACCGCGACCACCCGGTCGTTGAGCTGCTCCCGGCCGATGAGCTGCCGCACCACCGGCTCCAGCCGGTCGCCGAGGGCGGCGAGGTCTCGGCGCCAGCCCCGGTCCCACAGGCCGTGGACCTCCCGCTGGTCGACCACCTCGGCCCGCACGGCGGCGGCCGGCACGGCGAGCGCCGTGGGGCGGCCCATGAGCACGAGCTCCTCGGCGGCCCAGCCGCGGGCGGCGATCTCGGCGGCGACCGACGCGGCGCCGGGCCAGGTCAGGAGCGCTGCCAGGTGCGGCCACCCGGCGTTGCCACCGACCTCCTCGGCGGAGGCCTCGACGGTCGCCGCGTCGACCGGCCCGGTGAGGACCAGCCGGTTGTTGTCCCGGGAGTGCGGGACGTCCGGGTCCAGCACCGCCACGCCACCCGGTACGTCCCCCACGCCGACGGCCCGCCGGACCGGTACCGAGGCGTAGAGCGCCACCGCGCGGGCGAGGGCGTCGCCCGGCGCGGGTAGCACGAGCGGCGCCGGCGGCCGGTACGGGACGACCGCCACGACCGATGACGCCGGCAGCGGGCCGTGGAGGTGGGGGAACAGCATCCCCGCCGGGTCGTCAGGATGCCCGGGTTCCCACCGCACCGAGTGGGGGAGCCGTGCGGGGTCGACGACGAGCAGCGCCAGGTCACGGCGGCCGGGGAACAGCCGCTGCGCGGGCAGGTGCACCTGCTCCGGCGTCGAGAGGTGCACGAAGCCCTCCGCCGCCGGGGCGATCGCGCCCCTGCCCAGGGCGGCGCGCCACGCGGCCGGCTCGACCAGGTGCAGGAGGACGTCGTCGGTCACCCTGCGATCCTCCCTGCGTGCACGAGGACGAACAGCCCGGCCCCACCGACTGGGGCGCGACGGTCGGCGTGGGCCCGTGGGCGGGGCCGTGGCCGGACGACCCCCGCTACGACCCGCAGCTGCTCGCCGAGGGCGACCGGCGCAACGTCGTCGACCGGTACCGCTACTGGACGGTCGAGGCGATCGTCGCCGACCTCGACCGGCGCCGGCACCCCTTCCACGTCGCCATCGAGAACTTCGGCCACGACCTGAACATCGGCACGGTGGTGCGCACCGCCAACGCCTTCCTCGCCGCCGAGGTGCACGTGGTGGGCCGGCGACGGTGGAACCGTCGCGGCGCCATGGTCACCGACCGGTACCAGCACCTGCGCCACCACGACGACGTCGGCGGGCTGCTGGCGTTCGCGGCGGAGCGGGCGCTCGCCGTCGTCGCCGTCGACAACGGGCCCGGCGCCGTCCCCCTGGAGACCGCCGAGCTGCCCGAGCGCTGCGTGCTGCTGTTCGGCCAGGAGGGGCCGGGGCTCACCGAGGAGGCGCGGGCCGGGGCAGCCCTCACGGTCTCGATCGCCCAGTTCGGTTCCACCCGCTCGATCAACGCCGGCGTCGCCGCGGGCATCGCCATGCACGCCTGGGTGCGCCGGCACGCCGACCTGGGGGCCGCGCGCTAGTCCTGATCCCCGGTCAGCGGCGGGTCGGGGTCGATGCCACGGGCGTGCAGCGCCGCCTCGACCGCCTCGCAGACCGTCCGGACGACGGCGACGCGGGCCCACCGCTTGTCGTCGGCGGGGATCACGTGCCACGGCGCCTCGGGGGTGTCGGTGCGCTCCAGCATCTCCTCGACCGCCGCCTCGTACTCGCCGCGCTTCTCCCGGTTCCGCCAGTCCTCGTCGGTGAGCTTCCAGGCCTTGTACGGGTTCGCGCGGCGCGACTCGAACCGGTGCAGCTGCTCCTCGGGGGAGACGTGCATCCAGAACTTCACCAGCACCGTGCCCTCGGCGGCCAGCGAGGTCTCCAGGTCGACGATCTCCTGGTAGGCCCGGCGCCACGCCTCCTCCTCGGCGAAACCCTCCACCCGCTCCACCAGCACCCGGCCGTACCACGAGCGGTCGAGCACGGCCATACCGCCCCATCCCGGCAGCACCGGCCAGAACCGCCACAGGAAGTGGTGCCGTTTCTCGTCGGGGGTGGGGGCGGCGAACTGCGCCACCCGCACGTGCCGCGGGTCGAGCTCGCCGACCAGCCGCTGGATCGCCCCGCCCTTGCCCGATGCGTCCCAGCCCTCGAAGAGCACCAGCAGCGGCGGGCCGAGCTCGCCGGGCCCGATCTGGCCGCCGAGCAGCAGGCGCAGGTGCACCAGCCGCTCCTGGGCGGCGGCGAGCTGCTTCTTGGCCTCCTTCTTGTCCAGGTGGAGGCTCAGGTCGACGTCGTCCAGCCTGCTCATGCACCCGGAGACTGCCAGGGATCCGGCCCGTCCGCGTGAGTTGCCTCTCCGGACCGGGTCCCCGGGCCGGGGGAGTGGGACGATGGAGAGCGCCATGACTGCCCTCCCCCTGGTCTTCGACGCCCCCCGCCGCGGCAAGCCCCCGCGCCACCTCGCCGACCTCACCCGCGAGGAGGCCCGCGCGGCGGTGGTCGAGCTCGGCCAGCCGGCCTTCCGCGCCGACCAGCTCGCCCGGCACTTCTACCGCGGGGTCACCGACCCGGCCGAGATGACCGACATCCCGGCCGCCGTCCGCGAGACGCTGCGCGAGGCGCTGCTGCCCGGCCTGCTGACCGTGGTCCGCCACCAGACGGCGGACAACGGCCGCACCCGCAAGACCCTCTGGCGGCTGCACGACGGCGCCCTGGTGGAGAGCGTGCTCATGCGCTACCCCGACCGCGCCACCGTCTGCATCTCCAGCCAGGCCGGCTGCGGCATGGCCTGCCCGTTCTGCGCCACCGGCCAGGCCGGCCTGACCCGCAACCTCTCCGCCGCCGAGATCATCGGGCAGGCGGTGGCGGCGTCGGCGGCGATGGCGAACGGCGAGATCGCCGGCGGGCCCGGGCGGCTCTCCAACGTGGTCTTCATGGGCATGGGGGAGCCGCTGGCCAACTACGCCCGCGTGCGGGCCACCCTCGACGCGCTGCTCGGCACCACCCCCTACGGGCTGGGCCTCTCGCAGCGGTCGGTGACGGTCTCCACCGTCGGCCTGGTGCCGGCCATCCGGCGGCTCACCGAGGAGGGGCGCAACGTCACCCTCGCGGTGAGCCTGCACGCCCCCGACGACGAGCTGCGCGACACCCTGGTGCCGATCAACACGCGCTGGAAGGTCGGCGAGGTCGTCGACGCCGCCGACGCCTACGCGCAGCGCACCGGGCGCCGCTACTCGGTGGAGTACGCGCTCATCCGCGACGTCAACGACCAGCCGTTCCGCGCCGACCTGCTCGGCAAGCTGCTGGCCGGGAAGCTCGCGCACGTGAACCTCATCCCGCTCAACCCCACGCCGGGCAGCCCGTGGGACGCCAGCCCGCTCCCCGCCCAGCGGGAGTTCGTCGCCCGGCTGCGGGCGGCCGGCGTCGCCACCACGGTGCGCGACACCCGCGGGCAGGACATCGACGGTGCCTGCGGGCAGCTCGCCGCCGCCGACCGGGTCGAGGGCGTGCCCGCGGTGGCCCTGCCCACGCCGTCTGCCGAGGCGCCTGTCCCGCTCGGCGCGGAGGCCGACCAGGCGTGAGCACGGCGCCGCGCGAGGCCGAGGCGCACGAGCACACCCACGCCGACGTCTCCGGTGGCTGGCTCCGGGCCGCCGTCTTCGGGGCCATGGACGGCTTGGTCACCAACACCGCGCTCGTCGCCGGCGTCGCGGGCGGGGGTGCCGCCCCCCGTGCCATCGTGCTGGCCGGTGTCGCCAGCCTCGTCGCCGGCGCGGTGTCGATGGCGCTCGGCGAGTACACCTCGGTGAAGACGCAGAACGAGCAGCTCGACCTCGAGGTCGAGAAGGAGCGGCGCGAGCTGACCCGCAACCCCGTCGGCGAGCTCGCGGAGCTGACCGCGATGCTGCAGGACCGCGGGGTGGACGCCCGGCTGGCCCGGCAGGTCGCCGTCCAGCTCTCGGCCGACCCGGAGGTCGCGCTGCGGTTGCACGTGCTGGCCGAGCTCGGCGTGAGCACCGACGACCGGCCCTCGCCACGGGTCGCCGCGGTCTCGTCGTTCCTGACCTTCGGCACCGGTGCCGTGCTGCCGTTGCTGCCGTACTTCCTCGGCGTGCCGGTCCTCTGGGTCGCCCTGCTCAGCGGCGGGCTGGGGCTGCTGCTGGCCGGAGCCCTCTCCTCACGCTTCACCCCGCGGCCGTGGTGGTACGCCGGTCTGCGCCAGCTCCTGTTCGGGGCGGCCGCGGCCGGGGTGACCTACCTGATCGGCGCGGCGATCGGGGTCGCCGTCACCTGAGCGGCCGCCGGGCGTCGCCCGGGGCCGCGCGCAGGGGTGCCGAGCCGGTCTAGCGGCTGCGCCAGGAGTTCTTCCGGCGGCGCCAGTCCATGAACAGCACCAGCGCGCCCAGGGCGGTGAGGGCGAGGACCCAGACGTGCCCGGTGCTGATCAACGGCTCGTTGCCGGCCAGCATGAGCAGGAGGAAGCCCAAGGCGACGACGGCGCCGATCCGGCCCCAGGCGCCGGTCTCGCCGTGCCAGCCCCAGTCCTGGGGCTCCTCGTGCTCGACGGGGTGCTCGCCGGCGCGGACGACGGCCTCTTCACGGCCGGGCTGGTTGACCCGCTGGGTCGACGGGGAGTGCAGTGCCTCGGTCACCCGACCATTCTGGCAGGAGCCGGCGCACTCCACGCTCCGAGGTGGTGGCCCGGCGGGTCGTCAGCCGTCGCAGGAGAGCCCGGCCCCCGCGACGGCGGCGGTGGTCGCGGCCGTCGGGAGGCGGGCCAGCCCGTCCCCCACCGGGTCGCCCACGGGCAGCACGGAGACCTCGCCGACGTCGGAGAGGGCCAGGTCGAGCAGGTCGGCCACCGAGGTGCCGGGATCGAGGGCGACGGCGCCCGAGGCGGTCCAGATGACCGACTGCAGCAGCCAGGGGCGTGCGGCCGACGCCCGCACCTGGGTGGCCAGCGCGGCCAGGACGTCGCCGGCCGCGTCCGCCCGCCCGTCCGGGTCGACGGGAGCGGGGGCCCAGGCTCCGTCCACCAGGTGCTGCGGGTGGCGGGAGCGGACCATGGCCAGCGCGGTCGTCCCGTCGACGTGGGTACGCCCGGCGGTCTCCAGCAGCAACCCCGCAGCGGGGTCGCGGACCGGCCGGGGGACGTCCACGCGCAACCCGCCGACCGCGTCGACGACCGCGGCGAAACCGGCGAGGTCGACGCTCACCAGGTGGTCGGTGGGGATGCCGAGGGTGCAGAGCGCGTCCACCGTGGCCTGGGGGCCGTCGAGCCAGGTCAGGGCGAGCCGGTCGACGCTGCGGCCGTGCCGGACGAGGACGTCGCGGGGGACGGAGAACACCGTGGTCCCGGCGTCGGTCCGGTGCACGACCAGGACGACGTCCGCACGGCTGCCCGGCACCGTCTCGACCGTGCCGAAGTCACGCGCGTCGGTTCCCTGGGGCAACCGCTCGCGTGAGTCCACGCCGACGAGGACCCAGGTCCGGCCGTCGGCGTCCCCGGAGCCGTTCGCCAGGTCGGCATCCAGGCGCTCGACCCGCGCCGCGACCGCGACGACGTCGACGGCGACGACCCCGAGGAGCGCCACCAGCGCCACCAGCACCGCCGGCAGCCGCCGTCGGGCCCCGGAACGCGCCGGAAGCCGGCCAGGGGTGCCCTGGCCGGCTTCCGGGTCGTGCGGAGAGGTCATGCTCAGGCCTGCGAGGCCTCCGCGCGGCGACGGGAGAGGGCAAGTGCGCCGCCACCCGCGACGAGCAGGCCGGCGCCGAGGGCCAGCGGCAGGCCGACGCTGGCACCGGTGTAGGCCAGGCTGCCGGTGCTGCTCGTGGCGGCCGCCACCTGCAGGGACTCCTGGAAGTAGGTGCCCTGGTCGCCCTCGAGCACCAGCGTGTGGGTGCCCGCGGTCGTGCCCGCGGGAAGCGTGAACTCGGCGGTGACGACGCCCTCGGCGGTCGCGGTGAAGGTGTCGATCGTGGTCGGGGTCGAGTGCATGGTCAGCGTGACCTTCTCGAAGGGCTGGAAGCCCTTGTAGACCTTGACGACCTTCTGGCCGAGGACGGCGTCCTTCGTGGTGGCACCCGTGGTCTGGACGGCGACCCCGGGGGTGTTCGACGAGGTGCCGCGGATGGCGCCGGGAACCGGGGCGTCGGTCTTCGGCGCGGCCGGCGGCGGGGTGGGAGTGGTCGTGGCCGGCGCCTGCACGGTCACGGTGAGGGTCGGGTACTCGGCGAGCTCGGCGCTGTAGGCGTAGTCGCAGTCCGCGTACACCTCGTGCGCGCCGGCCGGCGTGCCGGCCGGGAAGGAGATCTCCGCCGTCCAGTCGCCCTCGGCCGTGGGAACGGCGAGGAACAGGGGGGAGTTGTCGTCGTCGAGGTCCGTCATGTCCGTGAAGACGATGACGCCGGCCTCGTAGTCCGGGTTCTCCGGATCGTCGGCGACGCAGCCGCTGCCGCTCACCTCGAACACCTGCCCGGCCTGCACGCTCGCCGGGCCGGTGGGTGCGGCGAGCCCGGTCGGTGCGGCGAGGGCGGCGGGCGCGAAGGCCATGCCGAGGGAGACCGTGGCGACGGCGAAGCCGGTGGCGGCGGCGACGCGCTTGGTGGTGCGGTGCGACATGGCGAGCTCCGATGGTCGGGGGCCCGGATCTCCGAGCCGTCGCGGTGAGTATCGGCACGCAGCGGGGCCAGATGTAGCGGATCGACGACGACACGCCGCTCGACGTGCAGGTCCTCGTCGATCCACACCCGCCCGAGACGCCCGAGCGCGGCGCCTAGGATCGAAACTGCCCAGCTCCGGTGCGGCTGATGGCATAACTTGCCGTTCCGCCAGGCCGGGGCCGGGGCGGCCTGTGGGTGCGGCCGGTGGCGGGGGGCTTGGCAGGATGCCCGCATGAGCGAGCCGCGCGAGGTCACCGTCCTGGGCTCCACCGGCTCCATCGGCCGCCAGGCCCTGGCGGTCGCCGCGCAGAACCCCGACCGGCTGCGGATTACCGGCCTGGCCGCCGGGGGAGGAGACGTCTCGCTGCTGGCGGAGCAGGCGCTGGCGCTGGGGGTCCGGACGGTCGCCGTCGCGCGGGCGACCGCCGCCCAGGACCTCCAGCTGGCCTTCTACACCGCGGCGCAGCAGCGCGGCTGGGCGAAGGGGGGTTTCTCGCTGCCGGAGATCCTGGCCGGCCCGCGCGCCGCCGAGGAGCTCGCTGCCCGCCCGGCCGACGTCGTCCTCAACGGGATCACCGGTTCGATCGGCCTGGGGCCCACGCTGTCGGCGCTGCGGGCCGGGCGCACCGTCGCCCTGGCCAACAAGGAATCGCTCGTGGCCGGTGGTGACCTGGTGCTGGCCGCCGCCGCCCCCGGTCAGCTGGTGCCGGTCGACTCCGAGCACTCCGCGCTCGCACAGTGCCTGCGCGGCGGCTCGCGGGCCGAGGTCGCCCGGCTGGTGCTCACCGCGAGCGGAGGGCCCTTCCGCGGCCGGACGGCCGCCGAGCTCGCGGAGGTCACCGTCGAGCAGGCGCTCGCCCACCCGACCTGGGCGATGGGGCCCGTCGTCACCATCAACTCGGCGACGCTCGTGAACAAGGGGCTGGAGCTGATCGAGGCCCACCTGCTCTTCGGCGTCCCCTACGCCGACATCGACGTCGTCGTGCACCCGCAGTCGATCGTGCACTCCATGGTCACCTTCTCCGACGGCGCGACGATCGCGCAGGCCAGCCCGCCGGACATGCGGCTGCCCATCGCCCTGGGGCTGGCGTGGCCCGACCGGCTGCCGGTCGTGCAGCCGGCGCTGGACTGGTCGGCAGCGAGCACCTGGGAGTTCCTGCCGCTCGACGAGGAGGCCTTCCCCGCTGTGCGGCTGGCCCGCGCGGCGGGGGAGGCCGGCGGCGTGGTCCCGGCCATGTACAACGCCGCGAACGAGGAGGCGGTCGCCGCGTTCACGGCGGGTCGGCTCTCGTTCCCAGGGATCGTCCAGCTCGTCGCGCGTACCCTCGACGCCGCGCCGGACCTCGGCGCCCCCACCTGCGTCGAGGACGTCCTGGCGGCGGAGAAGTGGGCCCGGGAGCACGCCCGGGGTGTGATCGGCGGAGGCTGAGCTGAGCGGATTCCTGCTGACGATCCTGGGGATCGTCCTGTTCGCCCTCGGCCTGATGTTCTCCATCGCCTTCCACGAGGCGGGGCACTTCTACTGGGCCCGGAAGTTCGGCATGCGGGTGCCGCAGTTCATGGTCGGCTTCGGGCCCACCGTCTTCTCCCGGCGCCGCGGCGAGACCGAGTACGGCATCAAGGCCGTCCCGCTCGGCGGCTACATCCGCATCGTCGGCATGATCCCGCCGGCCGAGGAGAACGAGAGCAAGCGCGCCACGCGCATGCGCAGCTTCATCGCCGAGGTGCGCGGGCAGGCGCTCAACGACGTCCGCCCCAGCGACGGCGACCGCGTCTTCTACAAGAAGCCCTGGTGGCAGCGGGTCGTCGTGATGTTCGCGGGGCCGTTCCACAACCTGGTGCTCGCCGTCATCTTCTTCGCGGTCGTGCTGATGGGCTTCGGCATCCCGGAGATCACCACGACGATCCGCCAGGTGCCCGACTGCGTCCTCCCCGCCGGCGCCGCGAGCGCCGGTGCGGAGGACCCCTGCTCGATCCCCATCACGTCCGAGGGGGAGCTGTGCGAGGCCGGCGCCGCGGGCTGCGCCCTGCCGGCACGCAGCCCCGCCGCGCGGGCCGGCCTGCAGCCGGGCGACACCGTGCTCGCGCTCGACGGCGAGCCCGTCTCCCAGGAGACCGACGTCGGCTGGCAGCAGGTGCAGGACGCGATCCGCACCAGCGCCGACGAGCCGGTGGTCTTCACCGTCGAGCGCGACGGGGAGCGGCGCGACCTCACCGTCACCCCCATCGAGAACGTCGTCTACGCCGACGAGGAGGGCGAGGCGACGCAGGTCGTCGGCTTCGTCGGCATCAGCCCGCTGCAGCGCGAGGTGCGCCAGCCGCTGAGCGAGGTGCCGGGTCACTTCGGCGACATCCTGGTGCGGTCGGTGGACCGGCTGGTGGAGATCCCGGAGCGGGTGCCGCAGCTGTTCCGCGCGGCGTTCCTCGGCGAGGAGCGCGACCCGCTGGGCCCGATCGGCGTGGTCGGCGTCAGCCGCATCTCCGGTGAGGTCTTCGCCCTCGACCAGCTCTCGCCGGTGCAGAAGATCGGCTACTTCATCCAGCTGCTGGCCGGGCTGAACCTGGTGCTGTTCCTGTTCAACCTGCTCCCGATCTACCCGCTCGACGGGGGCCACGTGGCCGGCGCGCTGTACGAGAAGGCGCGCTCGACGGTCGCGCGGCTCCGGGGGCGGCCCGATCCCGGGCCGTTCGACATCGCCCGGCTGATGCCGGTGGCCTACGCCGTCGCAGGCCTCTTCCTGGGGCTCTCGCTGCTGCTGCTGATCGCGGACGTGGTCAACCCGGTCAGGCTGGCTGGGTGATCGGCGCGGCCGGCGTCGCGGCACCGCGGGCCGGCCGGGAGGCGACGAGCACGCCGCCCACCACGAGGATGCCGGCGACCAGCTCCACCGGGTCCAGCACCTCGCCGAACGCCAGCCACGACGCGAGCACGCCGACCACCGGCACGAGCATGGAGAACGGCGCCACCACGTTCGACGGGTGCCGGGAGAGCAGCGTGTTCCAGATCCCGTAGCCGACCAGCGTGGCGACGACGACGACGTAGAGGAGCCCCAGCACCGCCGGCAGCGCCTCGGCCGTCGCAGCGGTCGCCAGCGAGCGCACGATCCGGTCCGGCCCTTCGACGGCCAGCGCGAGCACCAGCATCGGCACGGGCGGGATCGCCGCCGTCCGGAGCGTCAGGTGGAACGCGTTCGGCGCTTGGGCCCGGCGGCTGCAGACGTTGCCGATCGCCCAGCCGAGCGCCCCGCAGAGGGTGAGGACGACGGGCAGCCACGCGGCCGTCTGCGCCCGGTGCACCGCGATCGCGGCGAGACCGAGAACGGCGAGCACCACCCCGCCGAGCTGCCGCGCGGACAGCCGCTCGTGCAGCCAGACCCCGGCGATCAGGACGGTGAACGGCGCCGACGCCTGCAGCACCAGGGACGCCAGGCCGCTGGGCATGCCGGCGGCCATCCCGGCGTAGAGGCAGGCGAACTGCAGGATCCCGATGCCCACCCCGACGCCGATCAGCCAGCGCAGGGGGACGACCGGCCGGGGGATCAGCAGGAGCGCGGGCAGCCCCACGAGCGCGAAGCGCAGCGCGACCATGGACAGCGGCGGGAACTGCTCGAGGGCGAGGGCCGTGGCCGGGAAGTTGAGCCCCCAGCACACCGCGACGAAGCAGGCGAGGAGGCGGTCGCGGAGCGGCACACCGCGAGCCTGCGGTCGACGTTCGTGAAGGACAAGCGCGCGGTGCGGGCGGTCGTCGGCGAGGGCGTGGCCGAGGCTGCCGCCTACCCGGCCTGAGGCGCCGGCGCACGCCCTGCACCCTGCGGACGCGCACGTCACAGCGGCCCGGCCGTCCGGCGGGGGATACTGGCGACATGGCGATCCCCGTCGGCCTCGGCATGCCCGCTGCCCCTCCGCCCGTGCTGGCCCCGCGTCGGAAGACCCGGCAGCTGGACGTCGGCGGTGTCGGTGTCGGCAGCGACTTCCCGGTCAGCGTGCAGTCGATGTGCACGACGAAGACCGCGGACATCAACGCGACGCTCCAGCAGATCGCCGAGCTGACGGCGTCGGGCTGCCAGATCGTGCGGGTCGCGGTGCCCGACACCGACGACGCCGAGGCGCTGCCGATCATCGCGAAGAAGTCGCAGATCCCGGTCATCGCCGACATCCACTTCCAGCCGCGGTACGTGTTCGCCGCGATCGACGCCGGCTGCGCCGCCGTCCGCGTGAACCCCGGCAACATCAAGAAGTTCGACGACAAGGTCGGCGAGATCGCCCGGGCGGCCAGGGGTGCCGGCATCCCGATCCGGATCGGCGTCAACGCCGGCTCGCTGGACAAGCGGCTGCTCGCCAAGTACGGCAAGGCGACCCCGGAGGCGCTGGTCGAGTCCGCGCTGTGGGAGTGCTCGCTGTTCGAGGAGCACGACTTCCGGGACATCAAGATCTCGGTCAAGCACAACGACCCGGTGGTCATGGTGCGCGCCTACGAGCTGCTGGCCGCGCAGTGCGACTACCCGCTGCACCTCGGCGTCACCGAGGCCGGGCCCGCCTTCCAGGGCACGATCAAGTCCGCCGTCGCGTTCGGCGCCCTGCTGAGCAAGGGCATCGGCGACACCATCCGGGTGTCCCTCTCGGCCCCGCCGGCGGAGGAGGTGAAGGTCGGCAACCAGATCCTGGAGTCGCTGAACCTCAAGCAGCGCGGCCTGGAGATCGTCAGCTGCCCCTCGTGCGGGCGCGCCCAGGTCGACGTCTACAAGCTCGCCGACGAGGTCACCGCCGGCCTCGAAGGCATGGAGGTCCCGCTGCGGGTGGCCGTCATGGGGTGCGTCGTCAACGGCCCCGGTGAGGCCCGCGAGGCCGACCTCGGGGTGGCGTCCGGCAACGGCAAGGGGCAGATCTTCGTCAAGGGGGAGGTCGTGAAGACCGTGCCCGAGTCGCAGATCGTCGAGACCCTCATCGAGGAGGCCATGCGGATCGCCGGCGAGCACGTCGACGCCGGTGAGCCCTCCGGGCCGCCGGTCGTCTCCGTCAGCTGACCCGTGCTCCGTACGCCTGCCGCCCGCGTCCTCGACGAGGCCGACGAGCCGGCCGTGCACCGGCTGCTCGCGACCGACCCCGTCGCGGCCTGCGTGATCGCCGGCCGGGTCGAGGCCTCGGGTACGGCGGCGGTCTCGCTGGGCGCCCCGCTGTGGGGCATCGGCAGCGGCCGGGAGCTGGACGCGGTCTGCCTGGCCGGCGCGAACCTCATCCCCTTCGCGCTGCCCGGGAGCGAGCGCGCCGCCGCCGTCGCCTTCGCCGAGCGGGCCCGCCGGGCCGGGCGCCGCTGCTCCACCATCGTGGGCCCCTCCGCCGCCGTGGCGCCGCTGTGGGACCTGCTGGCGCCCTCGTGGGGGCCGCCCCGCGACCACCGGCCCCGGCAGCCGCTCATGGCGATCGACTGCCCGCCCGCCGTCGCCCCCGAGCCGCGGGTGCGGCCGGTGCGCCCCGGGGAGCTCGACGTGCTGCTCCCGGCCGCGGTGGCGATGTTCACCGAGGAGGTCGGCGTGAGCCCGCTGCGGGTCGACGGCGGCGCCGGCTACCGCGCACGGGTCGACGAGCTGGTGCGGGCCGGCCAGTCGCTGGCCTGGATCGAGGACGGGCGGGTCCTGTTCAAGGCCGAGATCGGCGCGGCCTGCCGGGCCGCGTGCCAGGTGCAGGGCGTCTGGGTCGCGCCGGCGCTGCGCGGCCAGGGCATCGGCACGGCCTGCACCGCCGCGGTCGTCGAGTACGCCCGCGCGGTCATCGCCCCCGTGGTCAGCCTCTACGTCAACGACTACAACACGCGGGCCCGCGCCTCCTACCGCCGGGTGGGTTTCCGCGAGGTCGGCGAGTACGCCAGCGTCCTGTTCTGAACCGTCGCTCCCGTCTGGGAACCTGTGTGGGTGCGCACCCGCCCGGCCCCCGCTCTGCTGATCCCGATCCTGCTGGCCGTCCCGGTGCTGGCCGGCTGCTCGGGCAGCGAGGACGACGTGCGCGCGGCGGCGGAGGCCTTCCTCGAGGACTGGACGGCGGGTGACCTCAGCGCCGCGGCCGGTGCCACGACCGACCCCGCCGCCGCCACCGCGCTGCTCGAGCAGACCGCCGCCGACCTCCCCGGCGCGGCCCTGACCGCCGAGATCGGCGAGGTGGCCGTCGACGACGGCGTCGCCACCGTCGGCTGGACCGCCACCTGGGACCTGGAGGCGGCGCCGGAGTGGAGCTACGAGGGCACCCTTCGGTTGCGCGAGGGTGACGACGCGTGGCAGGTGGTCGCCGAACCGGCGGTCGTCCACCCCGAGCTGGGCGAGGGGCAGCACCTGGAACTGGACCGGCAGCTGCCCGAGCGGGCGGCGATCACCGATGCCTCCGGCGCCCCGCTGTTCACGCCGACCGAGGTGGTCCGGGTGGGCGTCGACCCCGCCCAGGTGACCGACCTGCCGGCGCTGGCGGCGGCGCTCTCGGCGGCGACCGGCGTCGCCGCCGAGGAGATCATCGCCGACGTGCAGGCCGCGCCGGAGGGGCAGTTCGTGCCGGTCATCGACCTGCGCCGGCCGCAGTTCGAGCAGATCCGCGGCCAGGTGTTCGACCTGCCCGGCGCCGTCTTCCCGACCGAGACCCGGTCGCTGGCGCCCTCGTCGAGGTTCGCCGTCGCGCTGCTGGGCCGGGTCGGCGCGGCGACGGCGGAGCTCCTGGAGGAGACGGCGGTCGACGGGGAGCCCCGTTACGCCGCCGGAGACCAGCTGGGGCTGTCCGGGCTGCAGCGGGCCTACCAGGAGCAGTTGAGCGGGACCGCCGGCTTCACCGTCGCGGTGGCCGGTACGGAGGAGGGGTCCGGCCGGGAGATCGCCTCCGTGCCGCCCGTCGCGGGGGAGCCGGTGCGGACGCCGCTCGTGCCGGCCATCCAGACCGCCGCCGAGGCCGCCGTCGCCGCCCAGCCCCTGCCCGCCCACCTCGTCGTCGTCCGCCCCGGGACCGGCGAGATCCTCGCGGTGGCCTCGAACGAGGCGGCCAACCCCGCCAACGCGCTCACCGGGCAGTTCCCGCCGGGGTCCAGCATGAAGGCGGTGACGGCGACCGCACTGCTGGACGAGGGCGGACTCACCCCGCAGACACCGGTGCCCTGCCCGGCGACGACGGTCGTCGAAGGACGCGAGTTCGAGAACCAGGACCAGTTCGACCTCGGCACGGTGCCCTTCACCGAGGCCTTCGCGCAGTCCTGCAACACCACGTTCATCCAGCAGGGCCTGCAGCTGCCGGACGCCGCGCTGGCCGAGGCGGCGGCCGCCTACGGCGTCGGCACCGACTGGGACCTGCCGGTCGACGTCTTCAGCGGCAGCGTCCCGGGCGACAGCACCGGGACGGCGAAGGCGGCGAACGCGATCGGGCAGGGGCAGGTGCTCATGAGCCCCGCCCAGCTGGCCCTGGTCGCCGCGGGCATCGCCGGGGGTACCCCGGTGGCTCCGGTCGAGGTCGTGGGCGCCGAGGCGGCGGGGCCGGTGCCCAGCGGCCCGGCCGCCGGGGTGCTCGACGGCCTGCGGCCGATGATGCGCCAGGTCGTGTTGTCGGGGACCGCGCAGGCGCTGGCCGACCGCGGCGAGGTCTACGGGAAGACGGGCACGGCCGAGTTCGGCACGGCCAGCCCGCCGGAGTCGCACGGCTGGTTCATGGGCTACCAGCTGGCCGGCCCGCAGGGGGACATCGCCTTCGCGACCCTCGTCGAGGCCGGGCAGTCCAGCAGCGCCGCGGTCGCCGTCACCGACGCCTTCCTCGGCAACCTGGGCTGACCTCGGCCCCGGCCTACCCCGCGGAGAGCCCCGGGAGAGCGCTCGTCACGGGGCTCAGGCCCGCGGCCTGGCGCCACGCGACGGCCCGCACCTCGGCGGCGGTGAGCGCCTCCACGGCCAGCGCCCGCGTGGTCCGCTCCGCCGCCCGGTCCAGGACCCGCACCCAGGCGGCGGCGACGCCCTCCTCCAGGACGGCGGCGAGCGCTGCGGCGTCCACCGGCGACAGCACCGGGAAGGGCAGCGCGTACCCGGCCTCGGGCAGCGCCGGATCGGCTCCGCGCTCGCCGAGGAGGGTGGTCACCCGGTCGCGCACCTGGCGGTGGCCCGTCTCGGCGGCCGCGGCCGCGCCGCGCTGCTCCGGTGGCAGCGCGGCCCCGACCACGCCGTAGCCCCACACCGCGGCGTGCTCGGCGGCGAGCGCGGCATCCAGCGCGGCGTCCTCGGCGGAGGTGGCGGTGGTGTCCTCGTCAGCCATGGCCGTCCTCCGTCATGCCAGTCGTGCCTCGTGCCCGCGCAGCCCCGCGGCGATGGAGCCCAGGAGGGCGGCCCGCGCACCGGCCTGGCCCAGCGCCGCGGCGGCGTGGGAGGTGGCCGCGACGGCGACCTGCGCCCGCAGCCAGGCCTGCGCCTCCCCGGGCAGGGGCGCGTCCGCCGGCGGGGCGGCCGAGGGGCTGCTGCCGGGCGCCGCCGCGCGCAGCCGGTCCAGCTGCTCGGCCGCCTGGTCGGCGAGGACACCGACCGCCGCGGCGAGCGCGGGATCGGCGGCGAAGGCCAGCTCGTAGGCCCGGACCAGGGTCTCCTGGACGCCGACCTGCGCGGCCAGCTCGTCGGCCTGCGCGCTGGTCACGGTGTCGCGCTCCTCCACCGCGGGAGAGGAGGTGCACCCGGTGGCCACGGCGGCGACGCCGGCGGCGGAGGCCACCAGAAGGGTCCGGCGCGTGAGCGTCCGCGGGCCGGGACGGGGGGTGGAAGACATCACCCCCATCCTCGCAGCCGCCGGCCCCCGCAGCCGGTCCTCCGGTCGGACGGGCGTGCCGCGTGGACGTGAGGTGCACCGCACCCGCCGTGCCCGCCGGTGGGCGCACCACCCGGCCGGTCCCGTCCGGCCGCCCCGCGCCGGGCCGGGGTGCCGGTGCGGGCGGTAGCCTGAGCACTTCCCCTCGACACCGGGCCCGGCCAGCGACGCAGGTCCGCGGCGCCGGGCCGCAGAACTGCGCGCACGGCACCGTGCCGCCGACCGAGCCTGAGGAGGCCAGCGTGTCCGCCTCTCGCGGAACCCAGCGGAGCGACCCCGCCACCGACCGGCTGACCGGCTGGATCCGCCCGGTCGTCACCGAGGCGGGGTACGACCTCGAGGAGCTCGTCGTCACCCCCGCCGGCCGGCGCAGCGTCGTCCGCGTCGTCGTCGACCGCGATGCGGGGATCACCCTCGACGACATCGCCGAGGTCAGCCGGGCGGTCTCCGACGTGCTGGACCGCAACGACGACGGCATGGGCCGCACCCCCTACGTGCTGGAGGTGACCAGCCCCGGGGTCGACCGCCCGCTCACCGAGCCGCGCCACTGGCGCCGGAACTCCGGACGGCTGGTGGTGGTCGCGGTCGGTGCCGCGGGGGCGGCCGAGCAGCTCACCGGGCGGATCACCGAGGTCGACGGCGACGGCGTCACGCTGGCCGTCGAGGCCAAGGGCAAGCCGGGGGCGAAGAAGCGTCCGCCGCAGCCGCGCCGCGTGCCCTGGGCCGAACTGGGCGCGGGGCGGGTGCAGGTCGAGTTCGGCCGGGCCGACTCCCACGCCGACGACAGCACCGACGAGATCGCGGGCGACACCGCGGAGCACGACGCCGACGAGCGCGACGACCTGGACCAGGCCGCGCTCGCGGACGACGACGGAGGAGAGAAGTGAACATCGACGTCACCGCGCTCAAGGCGGTGGAGCGGGAGAAGGGCATCCCGGTCGACACGGTCATCGAGGCGCTCGAGACCGCCCTCGTGACCGCCTACCGGCACGCCGACGGGGCGGCCAAGCACGTGCGCGTGCACGTGGACCGCAAGAGCGGCGAGGTCGCCGTCCTGGCGCAGGAGATCGGCCCCGACGGCGAGGTCGTCCGCGAGTGGGACGACACCCCCTCGGACTTCGGCCGGATCGCCGCGAGCACCGCCAAGCAGGTGATCGTCCAGCGGCTCCGCGACGCCGAGCACGAGCAGACCTTCGGCGAGTACGCCGGCAAGGAAGGCGACATCGTCAGCGGCATCGTCCAGGCCGACCAGCGGCGCAACGCCAGCGGCATCGTGATGATCGACATCGGCAAGGTCGAGGCCGTGCTGCCCTCCGCCGAGCAGGTGCCGGGGGAGTCCTACCCGCACGGCAGCCGGATCAAGGCCTACGTCGTCGCCGTCTCCCGCACCTACCGGGGCCCGCAGGTCACCGTGTCGAGGACCCACCCGAACCTGGTCCGCAAGCTGTTCGCGCTCGAGGTCCCGGAGATCGCCGACGGCAGCGTCGAGATCGTCGCGGTCGCCCGCGAGGCGGGGCACCGCACGAAGATCGCGGTGCGCACCTCCGTCCCCGGGCTGAACGCCAAGGGTGCCTGCATCGGGCCGATGGGCCAGCGGGTGCGCAACGTCATGAGCGAGCTGCACGGCGAGAAGATCGACATCGTCGACTGGTCGGAGGACCCGGCGTCCTTCGTGGCCTCCGCGCTCAGCCCGGCCCGGGTGTCCAGCGCCCAGCTCGTCGACCCGCAGGCCAAGGCCGTCCGTGTCGTCGTCCCCGACTACCAGCTGTCGCTGGCCATCGGCAAGGAGGGGCAGAACGCCCGCCTGGCCGCGCGGCTGACCGGCTGCCGGATCGACATCCGCAGCGACGCCCAGGACGAGGACGCCGGCGCAACCCCCTCGCCGGGGGTGGGCCGCCCGCCGCTGCGCTCCGGCCTGCCGCCTCACCCGGGCGGGGGGCGCGGCGGGGCTCCGGGGTCCCGCGCGCAGGCTCCCGCGGGCGGTCCGCGCTCGGCTCCACGCCGCGCGGAACACCGCGGGCCGGCCACGCGCTAGAGTGACGGGTGGCCGAAAAGTCGGATCCGGTCCGCACCTGCGTGGGGTGCCGGAAGCGAACCTCGGTCGATGACCTGCTGCGCGTGGTCGTCGTGGACGGGAACCTGGTTCCCGATCCGCGGCGGCGGCTCCCCGGTCGCGGTGCCTCGCTGCACCCGACGGCGGAGTGCCTGCGCGCAGCGGAGCGACGCCGGGCCTTCCCGCGGGCGCTGCGCACCAGCGCCCCCGTGGAGGTCGGTCCGCTCCGGGCCCACGTCCTGGGCGCCTCCGCGGAGGTCGCCGGGACCGGGCCGGGAGAGGGCGACAGCACTGCACAGTCGGGCCGGCACCAGGCCGGTCCGCACGTCGACAGGACACCGTCGGATGACTCAGCCGTGAAGTTCTCACGATGACCATGCGCCACTAACGACGAGGTCGAGCGGGCAAGCCGCCGGCCTCACCAAGAGGAGACCCGTGCCAGGCAAAGCCCGCGTACACGAACTCGCCAAGGAGTTCGGTGTCGACAGCAAGACCGTGCTCGCCAAGCTCAAGGAGCAGGGCGAGTTCGTGAAGTCCGCGTCCTCCACCGTCGAGGCCCCCGTGGCCCGTCGGCTGCGCGAGGCGCTCGGCGCCGCCACCAGCGGCGGCAACGACGGGGCCGCTGCCCCGCGCCCGAGCGCGCCCGCTCCCCGTCCCGCCGCTCCGGCGCCGCAGGCGGCCCCGCAGGTCCCTGCTGCTCCGCAGGCCCCGGCGGCGTCGGCCCCGTCCCGCCCGGCCGCTCCCGGACCCCGTCCGGGTCCGCGCCCCGCGGCGCCCGCCCCGCAGGCCCCGGCCGCCCAGGCCCCGGCTCCGCAGGCCCCGGCTCCGCAGGCCCCGGCTCCGCAGGCCCCGGCTCCGCAGGCCCCGGCCGCGCAGGCCCCGGCCGCGCAGGCTCCTGGGGCCCCGGTGCAGCAGCCGTCCGCTCCCCGTCCCGCGGCATCCCGGCCGGCTCCCGCCGGTGGCGCTGCCCCGGGTGGTCCGCGTCCCGGTCCGCGGCCGGCCCCGCGCCCGGGCAACAACCCCTTCAGCAGCACGCCCCGCCCCGGCCCCGCGGCCGGTGGCGCGCGTCCGGGCCCCGCTGGTGGTCCCCGTCCGGCGCCCGGCGCGGGCGGCCCCCGTCCGGCGCCCGGTGCGGGTGGTCCGCGCCCCGGTCCGGGCGGTCCCCGTCCCGGCGCCGGTGGTCCCCGTCCGGCGGCCGGTCCCGGCGGTCCGCGCCCGAACCCGGGCATGATGCCGCAGCGCCCCTCGCCCGGCATGATGCCGCCCCGACCCGCCGGTGGCGGCCGACCGGGCGGTGGGCCCGGCGGTGCCGGTCGCGGTCGTCCGGGTGGTCCCGGCGGTGGCGGTGGCGGTGGCTTCCGTCCCGGCGGTGGCGGTGGCGCTCCCGGCGCCGGCGCGCCCGCCGGCGGTGGCTTCCGCGGCGGTGGCGGCGGTCGTGGCCGTGGTCGCGGTGGCTCGGGAGCCGGTACGGCCGGTGCCTTCGGGCGTCCCGGCGGCCGGGGTCCGGTCCGCGGGCGCAAGAGCAAGAAGCAGCGGCGTCAGGAGTTCGACTCCATGGCGGCGCCCAGCATGGGCGGCGTCAGCCTGCCGCGCGGCAACGGGCAGACCGTCCGGCTGCCCCGTGGCGCCTCGCTGACCGACCTGGCCGAGCGCATCAACGCGCAGCCGGCCGCGCTGGTCACCGCCCTGTTCCACCTGGGCGAGATGGTGACCGCCACGCAGTCGGTCAACGACGAGACGCTCCAGCTGCTCGGCGCCGAGATCGGCTGGGTCATCCAGGTCGTCAGCCCCGAGGACGAGGACCGCGAGCTGCTCGAGACCTTCGACCTCACCTTCGGTGACGAGGAGGGCGACGAGGAGGACTGGTCCGCCCGTCCGCCGGTCGTGACCGTCATGGGTCACGTCGACCACGGGAAGACCAAGCTGCTGGACGCGATCCGCGACGCGAACGTCGTGGCCCGCGAGGCCGGCGGCATCACCCAGCACATCGGCGCCTACCAGGTCGTCACCGAGCTGGACGGCAACGAGCGTCCCGTCACCTTCATCGACACCCCGGGCCACGAGTCGTTCACGGCGATGCGTGCCCGCGGCGCGAAGGTCACCGACATCGTCATCCTGGTCGTCGCGGCCGACGACGGCGTCATGCCGCAGACGGTCGAGGCGCTCAACCACGCCCAGGCCGCCGAGGTCCCGATCGTGGTCGCGGTGAACAAGGTGGACAAGGAGGGGGCCAACCCCGCCAAGATCCGCCAGCAGCTCACGGAGTACGGCCTGGTCGCCGAGGAGTACGGCGGCGACACGATGTTCGTCGACGTCTCGGCGATCACCCGGCAGGGCCTCGACGACCTGCTCGCGGCGGTGCTCCTCACCGCCGACGCCTCGCTGGACCTGCGCGCGAACACCGAGCAGGACCCGCAGGGCGTGGTCATCGAGGGCAAGCTGGACAAGGGTCGCGGCCCCGTCGCCACGGTGCTCGTCCAGCGCGGCACGCTGCGCCAGGGCGACTCCATCGTGGCCGGCGACGCCTACGGCCGCGTCCGGTCGCTGCTCGACGAGCACGGCAACAAGCTGAAGGAGGCCCTGCCGGCCCGCCCCGTGCAGGTCGTGGGTCTCACCTCGGTGCCCCGCGCCGGCGACACCTTCCTCGTCGTCGACGAGGACCGCGTCGCCCGGCAGATCGCCGACCGCCGCCAGGCCCGCATCCGCAACGCGCAGAACGCCTCGATGCGCAAGCGGATCAGCCTGGAGGACCTCGACGCGGCGCTCAAGGAGAACCGTCAGCTCAACCTGATCATCAAGGGCGACAACTCGGGCACCGTCGAGGCGCTCGAAGAGGCGCTGATGAAGATCGAGGTCGACGACGAGATCTCGCTGCGGGTCATCCACCGCGGCGTCGGCGGCATCACCAAGAGCGACATCGACCTGGCGCTGGCCGACGACGTCATCGTCCTCGGCTTCAACGTCCGGGCCGAGGGCCAGGCCACCGAGCTCGCCAACCGCGAAGGGGTGGACGTCCGGTACTACACGGTCATCTACCAGGCGATCGACGAGATCGAGGCCGCGCTCAAGGGCATGCTCAAGCCGATCTACGAGGAGGTCCAGCTGGGCACGGCGGAGGTCCGCGAGGTCTTCCGGGTGCCCAAGGTCGGCAACGTCGCCGGCTCGCTGGTCCGCAGCGGCACGATCGTGCGCAACTCCAAGGCGCGCCTGATCCGTGACGGTGCCGTGGTCGCCGACAACCTGTCGGTGGAGTCCCTCCGCCGGTTCAAGGACGACGCGACCGAGGTCCGCGAGGGCTACGAGTGCGGTATCGGCCTGGGGTCGTACAACGACATCAAGGTCGACGACGTGATCGAGACCTTCGAGCTGCGCGAGAAGCCGCGCGACTGAACCAGATGATCCCTTGCCCCCCACTGCGAGCGGGTGACGTGCTGGAACGGCCCTCCTGCAGGGTCCCGGCGCGAGCTCGCGAGCGGTGGGGGGCAGGAGGGTCCTCCTAGTGTTCACCGGCGCGCTCACCGCCGACCTGCTGCTGGGCGACGTCCACTCGCTCAAGGGCAAGCGGTCGGTCGTCCGGCCGATCGTCGCCGAGCTGCGGCGGCGGTACGCCGTCGCAGCGGCGGAGGTCGGCGACCAGGACCTGCACCGCCGCGTGCAGATCGGGGTCGCCACCGTCGCGGGGGACGCCGCCCAGGTCTCCGACGTCCTCGACGCCTGCGAGCGGTTGCTGGCCGAGCGGCCGGAGGTGACCCTGCTGTCGACGCACCGGCAGCTCGTCAGCGACACCGATTGAGGACCTCGTCGCCCACAACCCCCTCGCAGTCTGGGGGGCGGGCCCCGGCGACGAGGCCGCCCGACCCACCCAGGTAGCGACCTGGCAGTCCCAAGGAGGTCCCTGATGGCCGATCCGGCCCGCGCCCGCAAGCTGGCGGTGCGCATCCGACAGATCGTCTCCGCGGCGATCGAGTCCCAGATCAAGGACCCCCGGCTGGGCATGGTGACCGTCACCGATGCCCGGGTGACCAGCGATCTCCGCGAGGCCACGGTGTTCTACACCGTCTACGGCGACGAGACGCAGGTCGCCGACTCGGCCAAGGCGCTCACCAGCGCCACCGGGGTGCTCCGCTCCACCGTCGGCCGGCAGACCGGGATCAAGTTCGTCCCGTCGCTGACCTTCGTCGCCGACATCGTCCCCGACACCGCGCGCGAGCTCGAGGAGGCGCTGGAGCGGGCCCGGCACGCCGACGCGGAGCTGGCCCGCGCCCGCGAGGGCGCCAGCTACGCCGGCGAGCCCGATCCCTACCGCCGCCCCGCGGAGGACGGGGACGACGACGCACCGGCCGGCGGCGGGGCTGCCGATGACAGCGGCGAGGACCTGACGCCCCGGACGAGGAGTGCGCTGTGAGCGAGAACGACCCCGACCCGAACCTGCCCGACGAGGGTCACGGCCGCTCGGAGTTCGGCGGCCGCCCGGCCCCCGACGCCGGTGACCCCACCCAGGGCGGCAAGCGTGGCGAGATCGGGGAGGCGCCGAGCATCGCGGAGGACGAGCCGGACGACGGCGGCCCGGGCTATCCCGTGGGCGGCGGCGACATCACCGAGCACCAGGGCGGCCGGGTCGCCGACCCCGACCCGGCGGGGTGACCCCCGCCAACCCCGGCGGCGGTGCGGTCCCGGACCTCACCACCGCCACGAGGTCGGTCGCCGCCGTGCTCGCCGAGGCGGCGCATGCGCGGGCGACCGTGGTCCTCTCCGGGCACGTCCAACCCGACGCCGACGCCCTCGGCAGCACCCTGGCGCTCGCCGAGGGGCTGCGCCGGCGCGGTGCCCGGGTGCTCGCCACCTTCCCGGGCCCGTTCACCCTCCCGGCGTCGCTCGGATGGATCCCCGGCGCGGAGGGGCTGGTGCCCTCGGGCGCCGTCCCCTCGTCCCCGGACGTCTTCGTCAGCCTCGACGCGGCCTCCCCGGGGCGCCTCGGCGAGCTGGCTCCGCTGCTCGACCGCGCCGGCACCTCCGTGGTCGTCGACCACCACGCCAGCAACCCCGGCTTCGGCCACCTGCGGCTCGTGGACCCGGCCGCCCCCGCCACGGTCACCCTCGTCGCCGACCTCCTCGACGGCCTCGGCGTGGCGCTCGACGCCCAACTGGCCACCTGCCTGTACGCCGGGCTCGCCGCCGACACCGGTTCCTTCCGGTTCGGCAGCACGCGGCCGGAGACCCACGAGCTCGCCGCGCGACTGCTCGCCACGGGCATCGACCAGGCCGCGATCAGCCGCCGGCTGTTCGACACGGCCCCCTTCGGCTGGCTCGGCCTGCTCTCGGTCGTCGCCGGGCGTGCGGTGCTCGAGCCGGAGGTGGGCGCCGGGCTGGTGTGGACGTGGTCCAGCACCGCCGAGGCAGCCGAGCACGGCCTGCCCGGGGAACAGCTCGAGGCGCTGGTCGACGTCGTCCGCTCGACCCAGGAGGCGGACGTCGCCTGCGTGCTCAAGGGCCAGGACGACGGGTCCTGGTCGGTCTCCCTGCGGTCCCGCGGGGGGAGCGACGTCGCGCGGGTCGCGACGGCGCTCGGCGGCGGCGGGCACCGGGCGGCCGCCGGGTACACCTCGCACCTCGACCGCGAGGGCACCGTCGCGGCGCTGCGCCGGGAGCTCTGCGATCTGTCGGCCGCGGGCCGGCCACCGCGACCAGGTGGGTAGAAGGATCTCCGTGCCCCCCACGCCTCGCCGGCCGGGCGTGGGCCCCCGCACCGGGGCCGATCAGGCCGCCGAGCCGGATCCAGGAACCGGATCGGGAGGCGTCCGGCCCCCGCCATCCGGTTCCCCGTCCGTCCTCGCCCTCGCCGCCCCGGCGCTCGTCGTCCTCGCGGCCGAGCCGCTGTACCTCCTCGTGGACACCGCCGTCGTCGGCAACCTGGGCACGGTCGCCCTCGGTGGGCTCGCCGTCGGTGGCGGCCTGCTGGCGTGGGCAGCCGCGCTGCTGAACTTCCTGGCGTACGGCACGACCGCGCGCGCCGCCCGCCGCGCCGGCGCCGGTGACCGGGCCGGCGCGGTCGAGGAGGGCGTGCAGGCGACCTGGCTCGCGCTCGCCCTGGGGGTGCTCGTGCTCGCCCTCTTCCAGCTGCTGGCCGGGCCGCTGACCCGGGTCCTCGCCGGGGGCGCGGGGCCGGTCGCGGAGGCGGGGGAGGGCTGGCTGCGGGTGGCCTCGCTCGGGGCCCCGCTGCTGCTGGTGTCGCTGGCCGGGAACGGCTGGCTGCGCGGTGTCCAGGAGCTGCGCCGCCCGGTCCGCTACGTCGTCGCGGGCAGCCTGCTCAGCCTCGTCCTCTGCCCGCTGCTCGTGCACCCGGTGGGGCTGGGCCTGGTCGGCTCGGCGGTGGCGAACGTCGCCGGGCAGGCGCTCACCGCCGCCCTCTTCGTGCGGGCGCTGCTGCGCGAGGGCGCTGACTGGGGCGCGCACCCGCGGGCGATCGTGCGGCAGCTGGTCATCGGCCGCGACCTGCTGCTGCGGGCGGCGGTGCTGCAGCTGTCCTTCCTGGTCGCCGCCGGGGTCGCCGCGCGGGCCGGGACGGCGGCCCTGGGTGCCCACCAGATCGCGTTGCAGCTCTTCTTCTTCCTCGCCCTGGTGCTCGACGCCTACGCCATCGCGGCGCAGACCCTGGTCGGCCACGCCCTCGGTGCCGGGCGGCCCGACGAGGCCCGCGCGACGGCGCGCCGCGTCGTGGGTTGGGGCCTGGTCACCGGTTGCCTCGTGGCCGCCGTCCTGATCGCGCTGCGGGACGTCCTGCCGCCGCTGTTCACCGACGACCCGGCGGTGCTGGCGCAGGCCGCCCTCGTCTGGTGGTTCCTCGCCTGCTTCCAGCCGCTGGCGGGGGTGGTGTTCGCCCTGGACGGCGTGCTGATGGGGGCCGGCGACGTCGGCTACCTGCGGACCGTCACCATCGCGGCCGCGCTCGTCGGATTCCTGCCCCTGTCGCTGCTCGCCGGGCCGCTGGACCTCGGCCTCGCCGGCATCTGGACCGGGCTCACGCTCTTCATCGTGCTGCGGCTGGTCGCGGTGCTGCTGCGGGTGGCGGGTGACCGGTGGGTGGGCGCGCCTGAGACGGTTGCCCCGTGAGCACCGCGAGAACGACGCCCGAGCGAGCATCGCAGGGAGCGCCAGCGACCGAGGAGCGGAACGAGGGCGGAGTCGAGCAATGAGCCGACGCCCGGATGCCGACGTCCCGCCCGGACTGCTGCTGGTGGACAAGCCGGGCGGCATGACCTCCCACGACGTCGTCGCCCGCGCCCGCCGCGCGCTGTCGGTGCGCAAGGTCGGGCACGCCGGGACGCTCGACCCCATGGCCACCGGGCTGCTGGTCCTGGGCGTCGGCACCGCGACCCGGCTGCTCGGGTACGTCGGCGGGCACGGCAAGACCTACGAGGCCAGGATCCGGCTGGGGCAGGCGACGGTCACCGACGACCGCGAGGGCGAGGTGCTCACCACCACCTCCGCGGCGCACCTCGACGACGACACCGTCCGCGCGGCCCTCGCCGCGCAGACCGGACCGCTGCAGCAGGTGCCCTCGGCGGTGAGCGCGGTCAAGGTCGACGGCCGCCGGTCCTACGACCGCGTGCGGGCGGGGGAGGCCGTCGAGCTCGCCCCCCGCTCGGTCACCGTGCACCGGCTGGAGGTGCACCGCCTCAGCCGGCCGGAGCCAGACCTGGTGGACGTCGACGTCACGGTCGAGTGCACCGCCGGGACCTACATCCGCGCCATCGCCCGCGACGCGGGCGCGGCGCTGGGCGTCGGCGGCCACCTGACGGCGCTGCGCCGCACCGCCTCGGGGCCGTTCGCGGTCGCGCAGTCCGGCACGGTCGAGGACGCAGCCGCCTCGCTGGTCGCCGGCGGCGGGCCCGGGTTCCTCGGGCTCACGGAGGCGGCGCGCCTGGTCTTCCCCGAGCGGCCGCTCACCCCGGAGGAGGCGCGGGCGCTCGGCTACGGCCAGCGCATCCCCGCGACCGGGGCGGCCGGGCTGCACGCCGCCGTGGACCCCGACGGCCGGCTGGCGGCCCTCGTCGAGGACGCCGGTCGCACGGCGCGCGTCGTCGTCGGCTTCCCGCCGGCCTGAGGCGGTGGCAGCCTGGCCACCGTGACCCTCGCCGCCCGCCTGGCCGACCTCGACGCGCTCCTGCGCCCGCTGCCCGGGGTGCTCGTCGCGTTCTCCGGCGGGGTCGACTCCGGCGTCCTGCTCGCCGCCGCGGTACGCGCGCTCGGCGCCGGCCGGGTGGTCGCCGCCACCGCCGTCTCCCCGAGCCTGCCGGCCGCCGAGCTCGCCGGCGCGGGGGAGTTCGCCGCGTCGCTGGGGGTGCGGCACGAGCGGCCACGCACCGACGAGCTCTCCCGCGAGGGCTACCGGGCCAACGGCGGGGACCGGTGCGCCTTCTGCAAGACCGAGCTGGTCGAGGTGCTGCGCCCGCTGGCCGACCGGCTCGGCATCGCCGACGTGGTCACCGGCACCAACGCCGGCGACGTCGTCGCGGGGTTCCGGCCGGGCATCCGCGCGGCGGCCCGGCGCGGGGCCTGGACGCCGCTGGCGCGGGCCGGGCTCACCAAGGACGACGTCCGCGCCGCCGCCCGCCGGTGGGGGCTGCCGCTGGCCGACAAGCCCGCGGCCGCCTGCCTGGCCAGCCGGATCGCCTACGGGGTGCCGGTGTCTGCCGCGGGGCTGGCCCGCGTGGAGCACGCGGAGGCCGCGTTGCGCACCGCACTCGTCGCGGCCGGGCTGCCGGTGCGCGACCTGCGGGTGCGCGACCTCGGCGACGACGTCGCCCGGGTGGAGGTCGACGCCGCGCTGGTGGCCGACCTCGCGGCGCGGGTGGACCTGCACGCCGCCGTCCCCGGCTTCGCCCGGGTCGAGCTCGACCCGCGGGGCTTCCGGTCGGGGGCGATGAACGAGCTGCTGCCCGACCCCGTGCGCTACCGCTGAGCCGAGCGGACGATCCGCGCGGCGGCCACCCCGGCCCCGAACCCGTTGTCGATGTTGACGACGAGCACCCCCGGGGCGCAGGCGGTGAGCATGGTCAGCAGGGCGGCCAGCCCCTCGAAGGCGGCGCCGTAGCCCACCGACGTGGGGACGGCGACGACGAGCCGGTCGGTGAGCCCGGCGACCACGCTGGGCAGCGCACCGTCCATGCCGGCGACGACGACCACGGCGTCGGCCGCCCCGAGGTCCGGGGCGACGCCGAGGACGCGGTGGATCCCCGCCACCCCGACGTCGTCCACCCGGCGGCAGCCCACGCCGCACGCGCGCAGCGTGGCCGCCACCTCCGCGGCCACCGGGCCGTCCGAGGTGCCCGCGGTCAGCAGGAGCACCTCGCCGACCGGGTCCGGCAGGGTGCCCACGAAGGCGCACCGCGCCTCGGCGTCGACGACGGCGTCGGGCCACCGTTCGAGCACCGCCGCCGCGGTGGCGTCGTCGACCCGGCTGGCCCAGGCGAACGGCGCCGGTGACCCCTCCAGCAGGGCGGCCAGGCAGGCCACGGTCTGGGCGGGGGTCTTGCCGGCCGCGAACACGACCTCGGGCGTACCGGTCCGGGTCTCGCGGTCGAGGTCCAGGCGGGCGAAGCCCAGGTCTGCGGTGCGGGGTGCGCTCACCTGCACCAGCCTGCCGCACGCGGGGGTGGTCGTGCGGTTGGCGGCCACCCCGCCCGGGAAGGGCACGACCATGAGCGTCGTCAAGATCAACGCGATCACCGTGCCGAAGGACAAGCAGGAGCGCTTCGAGGAGCGGTTCCGCGGGCGCGCCGGAGCCGTGGAGACCACCCCCGGCTTCGAGTGGTTCGAGCTGCTGCGGCCGGTGGAGGGCACCGACCAGTACCTGGTCTACACGCGGTGGAGCAGCGTCGAGGCCTACGAGGCCTGGCAGTCCGGTCAGGACTTCGACCGGGCCCACTCCGGTGGCGGTGACACCCTCGCCTCGGCCGCCCCGCACTCGGCGCACGTCTGGACCTACGAGGTGCTGGAGACCGCCGGCCCGAAGGGCGAGCACGAAGACGGGGCCTGAGCCGGGTTAGTGTGACGGCACCGGCCCCGCACGCCCGCGGGCCGGTGCCGTCCCCTCGCACGCCCGGGTAGGAGCCATGACCGACACGCTCGCCGACAGCCGAACCACGTCCCGGACGTTCGTCGAGGGCGTGCCGGTGGTCGTGGAGGACGTGCAGCGCCGCTCCACCACCGAGCGCGAGGAGCTGCTGGCCGACCCCGGCTTCGGCCGCTACTTCACCGACCACATGTTCGTGGCCCGGTACCAGGCCGGTCGCGGCTGGTACGACGCCCGGCTGACGCAGTACGGCCCGCTGCCGATGGACCCCGGCACCGCCGCCCTGCACTACGCCCAGTCGATCTTCGAGGGGCTCAAGGCCTACGCCCAGCCCGACGGCAGCGTGGCCACCTTCCGGCCGCAGGCCAACGCGGCGCGCTTCATCCGCAGCGCCGAGCGCCTGGCGATGCCGCCGGTGCCCGAGGAGGCGTTCCTCGCCGCCGTCGACGCGCTCGTCGACGCCGACCGCGCGTGGGTGCCCACGGGGCCGGACCAGACGTTGTACCTGCGCCCCTACCAGCTGGCCAGCGAGTCCTTCCTCGGCGTCCGCCCGGCGCACGAGTACCTCTTCCTGGTGATCGCGAGCCCCGCCGGCGCCTACTTCCCGCGCGGCGTGCACCCGGTCTCCGTCTTCGTCTCCGAGGACTACGTGCGGGCCGCGCCCGGGGGCACCGGCGACGTGAAGTGCGCCGGCAACTACGCGGCGAGCCTCCGGCCCCAGCAGCAGGCGAGCGAGCTCGGCTGCGACCAGGTCGTCTACCTCGACGCCGTGGAGCGGCGCTACATCGAGGAGCTGGGCGGGATGAACCTGTTCTTCGTCCTGGGCTCAGGCGAGGACGCCGAGCTGGTCACCCCCGAGCTCTCCGGCACCCTGCTGCCGGGCATCACCCGCGACTCGCTCATCACCGTCGCCCGGGAGCTCGGACACCGGGTGACCGAGCGCAAGGTGACCCTCGACGAGTGGCGCAGCGGCGCGCTCGACGGCTCGATCACCGAGACCTTCGCCTGCGGGACGGCCGCCGTCATCACCCCGGTCGGTCAGATCCGCGCCCGCACCGGCGACTTCACCGTGGGCGACGGCGAGCCCGGCCCGGTCACCATGCGGCTGCGCGAGACGCTGCTCGACATCCAGCACGGGCGGGTGGCCGACACCCACGGCTGGCTGCACCAGGTCTCCTGACCGCGGCGGGGGTTGTCGCGTGCTGCGCTGGCGGGGGCTCGAGGCCACCCCGGGTGATCTCGGGCGCACGGTGGTCACCGTCGGGATGTACGACGGCGTCCACCGCGGGCACCAGAAGCTCATCGGGGCCGCCGTCGCGCGGGCCCGGGCCATGCGCCGCCCCTGCCTGCTGCTGACCTTCGACCCCCACCCGGCGGAGGTCGTGCGGCCGGGGTCGCACCCGGCGATCCTCACCTCGCTGGACCGCAAGGCCGAGCTCGTCGCCGACCTCGGCGTGGACGCCATGTGCGTGCTGCCGTTCACCGCGGAGTTCATGAAGCTCCCGCCGGAGACCTTCACGCACACCGTGCTGGTCGAGCGGCTGCACGCCGCGCAGGTGGTGGTGGGGGAGAACTTCACCTACGGCCACCGCGCCGCCGGCACGGTCTCCTCGCTCACCGCGGAGGGGCGCCGCTTCGGCTTCGCCGTCGAGGGGGTGTCCCTGGCGCAGGACGCCTCGGAGGACGGCGAGGTCACCATCTCCTCGACCTACGTCCGCGCCTGCGTCGCCGCGGGGGACATGGTCCCGGCGGCCCGCGCGCTCGGCCGGCCGCACCGGGTCGACGGCGTCGTCGTGCGCGGTGACCGCCGCGGCCGCGACCTGGGGTACCCGACCGCCAACGTGGAGACCCCGCCGTACACCGCCATCCCCGCCGACGGCGTCTACGCCGGGCACCTGGTCACCCGCGACCCGCGCAGCGCGGCCAGCCGGGAACGGTTCCCCGCGGCGATCTCCGTGGGGACCAACCCCACCTTCCAGGGCAGCCGCCGGACGGTCGAGGCCTACGTCCTCGACTACGACGGCGACCTCTACGGCGAGCACGTCGGCGTCGAGTTCGCCCACCGGCTCCGGGCGATGGCCGCCTTCGCCGACGTCGACGGGCTCCTGGCCGCCATGGCCAAGGACGTGGCCGACACCCGGGCGCTGCTGGGCCTGTGACGGCGTCGTCCTCCGGACGGCACCCCGGCCGGCAGCCACTCGGTCCGACCGGCTGATCACCGCTGGTAGTCTCGTGGCAGCCGTGCACGCACGGCTGTGTGAACGCTGCCCTCGTGAGTCAGACCGGGGGCCACACGTGACCCGCCCAGGAGGCGAACCATGGCGCTCGACAGCGCGACGAAGCAGCAGATCATGACCGAGTACGCGACGGTCGACAAGGACACCGGTTCGCCCGAGGTGCAGGTCGCGATGCTGACCCGCCGGATCAGCGATCTGACGGAGCACCTCAAGGCGCACAAGCACGACCACCACAGCCGGCGGGGCCTGCTCCTGCTGGTGGGCCGGCGTCGCCGGCTGCTGAACTACCTGGCGAAGACCGACATCAACCGCTACCGGTCGTTGATCGAGCGGCTCGGCCTGCGCCGCTAGCACGTCGAGGGGACCGCTCCCGGATCGATCCGGGGCGGTCCCCTCTCTCGTACGGCACCCGCCGTCCGAGTTCGAGGCCCTCCGGCCGACCGCCCCGCCAAGGGCCGGTCCTCGGTAGTGGCCCCCGGGACGCATCGGTTCCCCACCTCCGGGGAACAGCACCGCCCGAGGGCTTCGATCGAAGACCGGTCGCCCCCGGAAGCAGGTCGGCGCGAGGCGCCGCAAGAGGAACGTCGCGGTATGCGACGAAGAGAGAAGGACACGTGTCCGCACCCACCACCCAGGGCAGCATCGCTGCCGAGTTCGACCCCGAGGACGGGGTCACCACCGCCACCGCGGTCATCGACAACGGCAGCTTCGGCAGCCGCAGCATCACCTTCGAGACCGGCCGGCTGGCCAAGCAGGCCGCCGGCTCGGTCGTCGTGACGATGGGCGACAGCATGCTGCTGTCGGCCACCACGGCGGGCCGCCAGCCCAAGGAGCACTTCGACTTCTTCCCGCTGACCGTCGACGTCGAGGAGCGGATGTACGCCGCGGGCCGCATCCCCGGCTCGTTCTTCCGCCGCGAGGGCCGGCCGTCCGAGGACGCGATCCTCACCTGCCGGCTGATCGACCGCCCGCTGCGGCCGACCTTCGCCAAGGGGCTGCGCAACGAGGTCCAGGTCGTCATCACCGTCATGGCCCTGGACCCCGAGCACCTCTACGACGTCATGGCCATCAACGGCGCGTCGGCCTCGACCCAGCTGTCGGGCCTGCCGTTCTCCGGCCCGATCGGTGGCACCCGGGTCGCGCTCATCCGCGGCCAGTGGGTCGCCTTCCCGACGCACTCGGAGCTCCAGGAGGCCGTCTTCGACATGGTCGTCGCCGGTCGCCTGCTCCCGGACGGTGACGTCGCGATCATGATGGTCGAGGCCGAGGCCACCGAGAAGACGATCGAGCTCGTCGCCGGTGGCGCCAGCGCCCCGACCGAGGAGGTCGTGGCCCAGGGCCTCGAGGCCGCCAAGCCCTTCATCAAGGCGCTGTGCGAGGCGCAGAGCGCGATGGCCGCCAAGGCCGCCAAGCCGGTCGCGGAGTTCCCGCGCTTCCTGGACTACCAGGACGACGTCTACGCCGCCGTCGAGTCCGCCGCCCTGACCCGCCTCGGCGAGGTGCAGGCCATCGCGGGCAAGCAGGAGCGCGAGGACGCCACCGAGGCGCTCAAGGACGAGGTCAAGGCCTCGCTCGCCGACCAGTTCGAGGGTCGCGAGAAGGAGGTCTCGGCCGCCTTCCGCGCCGTCACCAAGAAGGTCGTCCGGCAGCGGATCCTGCGCGACAAGGTCCGCATCGACGGCCGCGGCGTCACCGACATCCGGCCGCTGTCCGCCGAGGTCGAGGTCGTCCCGCGCGTGCACGGCTCGGCGCTGTTCGAGCGCGGGGAGACCCAGATCCTGGGGATCACCACGCTGAACATGCTGCGCATGGAGCAGCAGCTCGACACGCTGTCGCCGGACAACCGCAAGCGCTACATGCACAACTACAACTTCCCGCCGTACTCCACCGGCGAGACCGGTCGCGTGGGCTCGCCCAAGCGGCGCGAGATCGGCCACGGTGCGCTCGCCGAGCGTGCGCTGCTGCCGGTGCTGCCCGACCGCGAGGAGTTCCCCTACGCCATCCGGCAGGTCTCCGAGGCGCTCGGCTCCAACGGTTCGACCTCCATGGGGTCGGTCTGCGCCTCGACGCTGGCGCTGCTCAACGCCGGCGTGCCGCTCAAGGCCCCGGTCGCCGGCATCGCCATGGGCCTGGTCTCCGACCAGGTCGACGGCAGGACCGAGTACGTGGCGCTGACCGACATCCTCGGTGCCGAGGACGCGTTCGGTGACATGGACTTCAAGGTCGCCGGCACGCGGGAGTTCGTCACCGCGCTGCAGCTGGACACCAAGCTCGACGGCATCCCGTCCGACGTGCTCGCCCAGGCGCTGACCCAGGCCCGCGCCGCCCGGCTGCACATCCTGGACGTGATGAACGAGGCCATCGACGCCCCCGACGAGATGAGCCCGTACGCCCCCCGGGTGACCACGGTGCGCATCCCGGTCGACAAGATCGGTGCGGTGATCGGCCCCAAGGGCCAGATGATCAACGCGATCCAGGACGAGACCGGCGCGGACATCACGATCGAGGACGACGGCACGATCTACGTGGGCGCGTCCGACGGCCCCTCGGCCCAGGCCGCGGTCGACCGGATCAACGCCATCGCCAATCCGCAGATGCCCAAGGTCGGCGAGCGCTTCCTCGGCACGGTCGTCAAGACCACGCCGTTCGGCGCCTTCGTCTCCCTGCTCCCGGGCAAGGACGGGCTGGTCCACATCAGCAAGCTCGGTGCGGGCAAGCGCATCGGCAAGGTCGAGGACGTCGCCAACGTCGGCGACAAGATGCAGGTGGAGATCACCGACATCGATGCCCGCGGCAAGATCAGCCTCGCGCCGGTCGCCGCCGACGGTGCCGACGGCGCCGAGGCCTCCACCGAGGCCCCGGCCGAGTCCGCCCCTGCGGGTGAGTGACCACGACTGATCTGATCCGGGCCGGGGTGGGCGCCGCTTCTCCGGGAGCGGCCCCCACCCCGGTTCCCGTCGGGACGACCGCGCTGCTGGACCTCGACGAGGTCGGCGGCCGGGTGGAGCGCACCGAGCTCCCCGGGGGCCTGCGGGTGCTCACCGAGACGATGCCGGGGGTGCTGTCGGCGACCCTGGGCATCTGGGTGGGCGTGGGTTCGCGCGACGAGACGCCGGCCGTCGCGGGGGCCTCGCACTTCCTCGAGCACCTGCTGTTCAAGGGGACGACGTCGCGCGGGGCGCTGGAGATCGCGACCGCCATGGACGCCGTCGGCGGTGAGATGAACGCGTTCACCGCCAAGGAGCACACCTGCTACTACGCCAACGTGCTCGCCAGCGACCTCCCGCTCGCGGTGACGCTGCTGGCCGACCTGGTCACCGAGGCGACCAACACGGCGGCGGACCTGGAGTCCGAGCGCACGGTGGTGCTCGAGGAGATCGCCATGCGCGACGACGAGCCCTCGGACGCCGTCCACGACCTCTTCGCCGAGACGCTGTACGGCGACACCTCGCTCGGGCGCTCGGTCCTGGGCACCGTCGAGTCGATCGAGGGGCTCACCCGGGAGGACGTCGACGGCTGGTACCGCTCGCGCTACGCCGTGCCCTCGATCGTGGTGACCGCGGCCGGGCGGGTGGACCACCGGCAGGTCCTCGACCTGGTGACGGCGGCATTCGGCGACCGGCTGTCAGGTACGGCCCGTCCCGCGCCGCTGCGCACCGGCGACGTGGCGCTCGAGCGGCCCGCGCGGCCGGCCGGGCTCATCTCCCGCCGGACGGAGCAGACCCACCTGCTGCTCGGCACGCCCGCCATGGGGCGCCTGGACGAGCGCCGGTACGTCGCCGCCGTGCTGGACGCCGCCGTCGGAGGCGGCATGAGCTCGAGGCTGTTCCAGGAGATCCGGGAGAAGCGCGGGCTGGTGTACAGCGTCGGGTCGGCGCTGACCCACTACGCCGGCGCGGGCGCCTTCTCCGTCTACGCGGGCTGCTCCAAAAAGCGCGTGCCCGAGGTGCTCCGCCTGGTTCGGGAGGAGCTCGGGCGGGTCGCCGCCGAGGGGCTCACCACCGAGGAGGTGGCCCGGGCGCGCGGTCAGCTGAAGGGCGGGCTGGTGCTCGGGCTGGAGGACACCGGCTCGCGCATGAGCCGGCTGGGCAAGAGCGAGCTGTCCTACGGGGAGTACGTCCCGGTGCGGGACGTGCTCGCGCGCATCGAGTCCGTCGACGAGGCGCAGGTCCGGTCGGTGGCAGGGGAGCTGTTCGGCCGGGAGACCTGCCTGGCCGTGGTGGGGCCCTACCGCGAGTCCGACCTCGACCGGCTCTGACCTCGCGGATGCCGACGACCCGGACCTCCCTGCCGCAGGCCGCCTTCGCGCTCGCGGTGCTGGTCTCGGCCGTCGTGCTCTTCCTGCCGGCCTCGGGGGTGCCGACCGCGCCCCCGGGGACCGACAAGGCGGTCCACCTGCTCGTCTTCGGCGCCCTGGCGCTGACCGGCCGGTGGGCCGGGATGCAGGGGGTGCCGCTGGCGACGGGGCTGGTGGCCTACGCGGTGGCCAGCGAGCTGGTGCAGGGGTTCACGCCGCTCGGCCGCTCGATGTCCCTCGCCGACGTCGTCGCCGACGTCGCGGGGATCCTCGTGGGGCTGCTCGCGTGGGCCGCCCTCGCCCGGCGGACGCGCTGACCGGGGCCCTGTCTTGCATCGCGGGGCCGAGCCGGGAAACCTGACCGCGTGACCACGAGCGCGCCCGGCCAGCAGCCCGCCTCCGTCGAGGGGGAGTCCTCCCTCATCCCGGTGGGAGTGCTCGGCGCCCGCGGCCGGATGGGCACCGAGGTGGTCAGGGCGGTGAACGACGCCGACGACCTCGAGCTGGTGGCCATGGTCGACGACGGCGACTGGCTGTTCAACGTCGCCGACGCCGGCGCCCAGGTGGTCGTCGACTTCACCCGTCCCGACGTGGTGATGGACAACATCCGGTTCTGCATCGACAACAACATCCACTGCGTCGTGGGCACCACCGGGTTCGACGAGGCCCGACTGGCGACCGTCGCCGAGTGGCTCGAGCCGAAGCCGGAGCTCGGGGTCGTCATCGCCCCCAACTTCGGCATCGGGGCGATCCTGCTGATGCGCTTCGCCCAGGAGGCGGCTCGCTTCTTCCCGTCCGTGGAGGTCGTCGAGCTGCACCACCCGAACAAGGTGGACGCCCCCTCGGGGACGGCGGTGCGGACCGCGCGCCTGGTGGCCTCGGCGCGCCGCGCGGCCGGGCTCCCGCCGGCGCCGGACGCCACGACCGACGAGCTGCCGGGGGCGCGCGGCACCGACGTCGAGGGGGTGCGCGTGCACGCCGTGCGGCTGGCCGGTCTGGTTGCGCACCAGGAGGTGCTGCTCGGGGCGGCGGGGGAGTCGCTGACGCTGCGGCACGACTCGTTCGACCGCGCCTCGTTCATGCCCGGGGTGCTGCTCGCCGTCCGGGAGATCGGGCGTCGGCCCGGTCTCACCGTCGGCATCGAGGGCTTCCTGGGGCTCTGAGAGGGCCCCGTCCTCCTCACGCCTCGCAGGCTCGGCGCGAGCCTCTGGACGGGCCGACCCCAGGCGGCGGGGGGGGGCGTGGCGCGCGTCACCTGCAGCTCGTTTGACACCGCCTGCGGGGGCACGTAACTTTCTATCTGCGCCACGCGGCCCGGGAGGGCCGCCGGACCAGCCCCCCGCTAGACGGGCTGCTGGAAACCGGCGTAGAGTGGGACCTCCAGCCAGGGACGAAGCCCGGAAGGGTCGAGTTTCTGCGCGTCCGCTCCTTGAGAACTCAACAGCGTGCCGAAAGTCAGTGCCAAGTAATACCCCGTGCCGCGATTCTTGTGGTCGTGGCTGGGATTCCTTTGGTTGATTGATATCGCGAGTGTCAGCTCGC